>JADZAC010000026.1 GCA_020852835.1 Flavobacteriales bacterium | reverse complement strand
TCTGCGACTGCTTCGGCATCCCCATCGTCACCCTGGTCGACGTGCCGGGCTTCCTGCCGGGCACTGCGCAGGAGTACGGCGGCATCATCAAGCACGGCGCCAAGCTGCTCTTCGCCTATGCCGAGGCGACGGTGCCGAAGGTGACGGTGATCACCCGCAAGGCCTACGGCGGCGCCTACGACGTGATGAGCTCCAAGCACCTGCGCGGCGACGTGAACTACGCCTGGCCGACCGCCGAGATCGCGGTGATGGGGCCGAAGGGCGCGGTGGAGATCATCTTCCGCGGCGACATCGGCGATCAGGCCAAGATCGAGGCCCGCACCGAGGAGTACCGCACCAAGTTCGCCAATCCCTTCGTGCCGGCCACGCGCGGCTTCATCGACGACGTGATCATGCCGCACGGCACCCGCCGCCGCGTCGCCCAGGCGCTGCGCATGCTGCGCAAGAAGCAGCTGAGCAACCCCTGGAAGAAGCACGACAACATTCCGCTGTGACCCGGGGAGCCATTCGGCCGCGCCGGGCGTTTCCTCCCGCTGGAGGCATCCCGATGCGCCACCTTCGCCCCTGCCTGCTGGCCGGGTTCCTGCTGCTGCCGTCCGCCCTGCCGGCCGCCGCCGACCTGCTGCAGGACGACTTCGTCGCGCTGCTGCAGGGCGAGCGGACCAAGCTCGGCGAGGCCGCAGCGCCGGCCGACGTCGAGCCGCTGGTCGCCGAGCTGCGTTCGGCCCAGTGCTCGCTGACCCTGGCCCAGGGGCTCGAAGCCAAGGCCTGGAACGGGGTGGTGCAGGAGGTCGAGGCGGGCGAGGGCGGCTGGCGCCTCACCCTGGCCTTCGCCGACCGGGCCTTCGTGACGACCGCCGCGCCGTCGGCCGACGGCAGCGCGGCGACGCTGGTCGACGCGGCGACGCCGGCGACCGCCGACGTGGCGCTGCTCGCGCCGGAGGAGCGCGTGGTCTTCTCCGGCCACTTCCTGCCGGTCGAGGGCGCCTGCGTGCTGCAGCTCCCGCCCGAGACGCTGGCCGACGCCATCCGCCAGCCGCGCTTCCTCTTCGTCTTCACCGAGGTGAAGAAGCTGTAGGGGCGGCCTGGCTGTGATCGTCACCCCGGCCGAAGAGCCGGGGTCCATCCCGACGCCTGCGCGACCGGCAGAGGTTCGCGGCCAGCCGTACCATGGGCCCCGGCTCTTCGACCGGGACGACGACCGGAGCGATTCAAGCGCTACTGTGGCAGGCCGCCCTGCCAGCCGCCGCCCAGCGCCTTGGCCAGGGCGACGGCGGCCGAGAGGCGAGAGAGCCGCGCCTGCACCAGCGAATCCTGCGCCGAGAGCAGCGTGCGCTGGGCGTCCAGCAGGGTCAGCAGGTCGATGGCGCCCTCGCGATACTGCAGGGCGGCGAGGTTGTAGGCCTGGCGTGCCTGGCGCTCGGATTCCACGAGCGCCGCTTCGCTCAGCGCCTGGGTCTCCTGGTCGACCAGCGCGTCCTCCACCTCGCGGAAGGCGGTGAGCGCCGACTGCTGGTAGAGGTAGACCAGCTCCTCGTAGCGGGCGCGCGCCACCTCCAGGTCGGCCTCGCGCGCGCCGCCGTCGAAGATCGGCGCCACCAGCGAGGCGGCGAGGCTGTAGAGCAGCGATTCCGGCCGCAGCAGCGCGTTCAGCAGGTTCGATGCGATGCCGCCCTCCGCGGTCAGCGCGATCGAGGGCAGGAAGGCGGCCCGGGCGGCGCCGATGTTGGCGTTGGCGGCGACCAGCTCGGCCTCCGCGCCGCGGAGGTCCGGCCGGCGCAGCAGCAGGTCCGAGGGGACGCCGGGCTGGATCTGCGGCACCGCCACCTCGGCCAGGGCGCCGCCGGGCGCGCCCAGCGCCGCCGTCGTCGTGCCGGCCAGCAGCGCCAGGGCGTTCACCGCCTGGCGGCGCTGGCCCTCGAGGTCGGGGATCTGCGCCGAGATCGCGGCCACCTGCTGGCGCTGCTGCGCCAGCTCCAGGCCGGAGACGGCGCCGGCCGCCGCCTGCTCCTGGACCAGCGCCAGGGTGCCGCGGGCGATCGCCAGGTTTTCCTCGGCTACGCGCAGCCGTTCGCCGAGTGCCAGGTAGGTGAAGTAGGTGGTGGCGACGTCGCCCTGCAGCACCAGGTCGAGCGCCACGGCGTCCAGCGCCGTCGCCTGGGCACCGGCCTCCGCCGCCGTCACGCCGGCGGCGACGCGGCCCCAGAGGTCGAGCTCGTAGCCGACCTGCAGGTTGCCGCGGTAGGAGTTGCTGTCGGGGTCGGCGGCGTTGCCGCTGCGGCCGGCCGAGCCGGAGGCGTCGAAGGTGGGATAGAGCCCGGCCTCGGCGCCGCGCACCTGGGCGCGCGCCTGCGCGATCCGCGCCAGCGCCGCCTTGATGTCGAGGTTGCCGGCGCGGGCCGCGGCCATCAGGCGATCGAGATCCGGGCTGCCGAAACCGGTCCACCAGCTGTCGGTGAGGCCCGCCTCGGCCAGGCTGGCGGCGGTGAGGCCGGCCTGCTGCGCGTTGGCGTAGGCCGGCGGGCTCGCCACCTCCGGCGGGCTGGCCTCCGGGACCAGGCTGCAGCCGGCCAGGACGGGCAGGGCGGCCAGGAGGAGGGCGGGGACGCGGCGCATGGCGCTCACTCCGAGGAGAGGGCGACGACGGGGTCCAGCCGCGCCGCCTTGCGCGCCGGCAGGAAGCCGAAGACCAGCCCGGTGAGGAAGGCGCAGCCGAAGGCCATGAGCGCCGGCTCGACGGCGAAGATGACCGGCACGCCCAGCTGCTCGGCCAGTGTGCCCAGGGCCAGGCCGAGGCCGACGCCCAGCACGCCGCCGATGCCGCAGACCACCACGGCCTCGGCATTGAACTGCAGCAGGATGTCGCGCATGCGCGCCCCGGTCGCCTTGCGCACGCCGATCTCGCGGGTGCGCTCGGTGACGCTGACCAGCATGATGTTCATCACCCCGATGCCGCCGACCAGCAGCGAGATGGCAGCGATGGCGCCAAGCAGCAGGGTCAGCGTGCCCTGCGTCTCCGACACGGTGTCGAGGATCGAGGCCATGTTGCGGATCTGGAAGTCCTCGGTGCGGTGACGCTCGATCAGCAGCGCGGTGATCGCCGCCTGGGTCTCGTCGATGCGCGCGACGTCGGCCACCTCGACCGTGATGGTGCGCAGGTACTGGCTGCCGAAGACGCGCATGAAGCCGGTGGTGAGCGGCACGAAGGCGGCATCGTCGCTGTCGCCGCCCATCGGGCTGGCGCCCTTGGCCGCCAGCAGGCCGATTACCTCGAAGGGAATCGAGTTCACCAGGACGTAGCGGCCGACCGGATCGTCGCCGCCGAAGAGGTTCCTGGCGACGGTCTGTCCCAGCACCACCACCGGTGCGTAGCCGCGCACGTCGACCTCGGTGAAGAAGGAGCCGGCGGCGAGCTCCCAGTCGCGCGCCTGCACGTAGCCCGGCCAGGTTCCGGTGATCTGGGTGGCGTAGTCGCGGTTGCCGTAGCGCAGCGTGGCGCCGCCGCTGCGCTCGGGCGCCACGCTGGCGACGTTGTCGAGGGCCTGGATCGCGGCGGCGTCCTCCGGCGTCAGCGAGGCATTGTCGCCGCTCGTGCGCACGCCCGGCGCGCCGGGGCGCACCAGCAGCAGGTTGGTGCCCATGGCGCTGATGCGATCGACGACCTGCTGGCTGGTGCCGTTGCCGACCGCCAGCAGCGCCACCACCGAGGCGACGCCGATGACGATCCCGAGCAGCGTCAGCACGGTGCGGAAGAGATTGGCGCGCAACGAGCGCAGCGCCATCTTCACCGCCTCGCCGAGGTCGGGCGTGGCCAGGCGCCGGCGCGGCGGCTCGGCGGCGCCGGCCGCGGCGTCCGCGGTCGCGGTATCGCCGCTGTCCTCGACGACGCGGCCGTCGTGGAGCTTCACCACCCGCCGCGCCTCGGCGGCGACCTGCGGGTCGTGGGTGATGAGGATGATGGTGCGGCCCTCGGCGTTGAGCTGGCGCAGCAGGGCCAGCACCTCCTGGCCGCTGCGGCTGTCGAGCGCGCCGGTGGGCTCGTCGGCCAGCACCACGGCGGCGTCGTTTACCAGCGCGCGGGCGATGGAGACGCGCTGCTGCTGGCCGCCGGAGAGCTGCGGCGGCCGATGCTCCAGCCGGTCGCCAAGGCCCAGGCGCTCCAGCCGCGCGGCGGCGCGGTCCGCGCGCTGGCGGCGGCCGAGGCCGGCGTAGATCGCCGGCAGCTCGACGTTCTCCGCCGCGGTCGCGGTGGCGATGAGGTTGTAGCGCTGGAAGACGAATCCGAACACGTCGCGGCGCAGCGCCGCCAGCTCGTCCTCGTCCAGCGCGGCGACGTCCTGGCCCAGCACGCGGTAGGTGCCGTCGGTCGGCCGGTCGAGCAGGCCGATCAGGTTCATCAGCGTGGTCTTGCCGCAGCCGGACTGGCCCATGATCGCCAGGTACTCGCCCTGGCGCACGGTCAGGCTGACGCGGTCGAGCGCCACCACCACGCCCTCGCCGGCCGGAAAGTGCCGCGAGACCTCGACCAGTTCGAGCAAGGGAGCTCCGGGGGCGCTGGCGGTCATGGCTCAGAACCGCATGAAGCCGCCGCTGCCGCCGCTGGGTGGCGGCGTTGCGGCCACGGGCAGCAGCACGCGCTCGCCCTCGCTGAGGCCCTGCAGCACTTCGGCGCGGGTGCGGTCGGTGAGGCCGACGTGGATGCGGCGCTCCTCGACGCCGGCCGGGGTCAGCACCTTGACCAGGTAGGGCCTGCCCTCGGCCTCGACCTCGCCGGCGGGCTCCAGCGCCGCCAGGGGCACCAGCAGGACGTCGGGCGCCCGCGCCAGGACGAAGAACACCTGCGCGCTCATGTTGGTCATCAGCAGGTGGTCGGGGTTGGCGACGTCGATCAGCACCTTGTAGAGCACGACGTCGTTGACGACCTCCGGCGTCGGCAGGATCTGCCGCACCTTGCCCTCCCAGCGCCGGTCGGGCAGGCCGAGCGTCGAGAAGTGCACCGGCATGCCCGGCTGGATGCGCACCACGTCCGCCTCCACCACCTCGGCCCAGACCGTCATGGTGTCGAGGTCGGCGACGCGCAGCACGATGGGCGCCGACTGGTTGGCGTTGAGCGTCTGGCCCTGGCGCGCGGTGATGTCCACCACCGTGCCGTCCATCGGGGCATGGATCTTGGTGTACTCCAGGTTGGCGCGGTCGGCCTCCAGCGTGGAGCGCGCCTGCTCGAGCTGCGCCTCCAGGGCGCGCAGCTCGGCCTCGGCCACGGCGAGGGCGGCGCGGCCGCTCTGCAGCGTGTCCTCGCTCACCGCCTTGGATTTCCACAGGCGCTCGTTGCGCGCGTCCTGCTGGCGCGCCAGCTCGAGCTGCGCCTGGCTCTTGGCCAGCTGGGCCTCGAGGATGCGCAGCTGCGCCTCGTCGCTGTCGACGCGCGCCTGGAAGACCTTGGGGTCGATCTCGGCCAGCAGGTCGCCGGCCTTCACCTCGCTGCCATAGTCGACATGGATCACCTTGAGCTGGCCGGAAACCTGCACGCCGACGTCGACGTAGTCCTTGGGCTGCAGCGTGCCGAGCGCGGTAATCGCCTGCTCCAGGTCGCCGCGCGTCACCACCGCGGTCGGCGGCGGCGCCGAGGCCTGGCGGGGGGTGAGCAGGTACCAGAGGCCGGCGGCGACGGCTGCCAGCAGCAGCAGTCCGCCGGCCCAGCCGCGCCGCCGGGGGCGCCGCCGTCGATCAGTCCTGGCAGCGCTGGGATCGGGTTTCGGCATGCGGGTGCGGTCCTGTCGCGCAGGCAGGCGGCGGCCGCAACCGCGCCAGCGTCCAACTGCACCGTTCTACGTTGCCGGGGCCGCCCGCTATCCCCGCCGCCGGCCTCCTGGCGACCTTGCGGCGGGCACAAACGAAAGCGGCGACCCGCCAGGGCCGCCGCGATTCGTCGCAGACCTAAGGGGCGGGAGTCCTAGTCCTCCCAGACCGGGTCGCCGAGGTTCAGCGTGTCCTTGTCGGTCAGCGCGCCGACGGCCGCGCCGACGCCCGCGCCGATCAGGGCGCCGGTGCCGATCGACATGCCGCTGACCGCGCCGACCAGGGCGCCGGTGCCCGCGCCGATGCCGGCGCCGGTGACGCCGCGCTCGGCGGTGGAGTTGCCGCAGGCACCCAGGAAGGCAACCAGGGCGGCGGCCGACAGAAGCTTCACGGAGGTCTTCATCTCGGGTCTCCTTCTTGCAGTCCTCGACGGCGCCCATGGGCGGCGGCCGTCCTGATCAAAAACCCCAACTCTCGAATTGCTCTGCCGACTTATACGTTGGCACCCCGGGGAGTGTTCCCGGCCCGCCGTCATAATGCAGCGCACCATTGCGGCTGCTTTGGGGCAAGGCTATGAAGGGCCGCGACAATTCCGAAAAGACCCCGGCGCGGATGCGGGCACCAGGGGCGCGAGGGGCCGATGCCGCTGTTCGACAAGATCCTGATTGCCAACCGCGGCGAGATCGCCTGCCGTGTGATCAAGACCTGCCGGCGCCTCGGCATCCGCACCGTCGCGGTCTATTCCGACGCCGACGCCGGCACCTTGGCGGTGGAGATGGCCGACGAGGCGCTGCGCATCGGCACCGCGGCCTCGGCCGATTCCTACCTGCGCGCCGACCGCATCATCGAGGCCTGCAAGCAGACCGGCGCCCAGGCGGTGCATCCGGGCTTCGGCTTCCTCTCCGAGAAGGCCGCCTTCGCCGAGGCGCTGAAGGCGGCCGGCATCGTCTTCATCGGCCCGCCGGTCGGCGCCATCCAGGCGATGGGCGACAAGATCGAATCGAAGCTGCTCGCCAGGAAGGCCGGCGTCTCCACCGTGCCCGGCCACCTCGAGGCCATCCCCGACGTCGAGACGGCGGTGAAGATCGCCAAGGCCATCGGCTACCCGGTGATGATCAAGGCCTCGGCCGGCGGCGGCGGCAAGGGCATGCGCATCGCCCGCTCCGACGAGGAGGCGCGCGAGGGCTTCCGCTCCGCCTCCAACGAGGCGCGCTCCTCCTTCGGCGACGACCGCGTCTTCATCGAGAAGTACGTCGAGGAGCCGCGCCACATCGAGATCCAGGTGCTGGGCGACCAGCAGGGCAGCGTGGTCTACCTCGGCGAGCGCGAGTGCTCGATCCAGCGCCGGCACCAGAAGGTGCTGGAGGAGGCGCCCTCGCCCTTCCTCGACGCCGAGACCCGCGCCCGCATGGGCCAGCAGGCGATCCAGCTCGCCAAGGCGGTCGGCTACTACTCCGCCGGCACGGTGGAGTTCATCGTCGACAAGCACCGCAACTTCTATTTCCTCGAGATGAACACCCGCCTGCAGGTGGAGCACCCGGTGACCGAGATGATCAGCGGACTGGACCTGGTGAAGGAGCAGGTCAAGGTGGCCCAAGGGGAGAAACTGTCTTTCAAACAGGAGGATCTGAAGATCGACGGGCATGCCATTGAGGTGCGCGTGTATGCCGAAGATCCATCGAACAACTTCCTGCCCGACATCGGTACACTGACCACGTACCGGCCGCCGCAAGGCCCCGGCGTGCGGGTGGACGACGGCTTTGAGGAAGGCATGGCCATCCCCATCCACTACGACCCGATGATCGCCAAGCTGATCGTGCATGGCGCCACCCGTGAGGAGGCCATTGCCCGCATGGAGCGCGCCATCGACGGTTATGCCATCAGCGGCTTGGAGACCACCTTGCCTTTCTGCCGCTTCGTAATGGGCCACCCGGCCTTCCGCTCCGGCAAGTACGATACCCTCTTTGTCCGCGACCATTTCCGGCCGGAATACCTGGAGGGAAATGACCCCGGTGCACAGGAAGCAGCTGCACTGGTAGCTGCGGCCTTGGCCCCCGACCAGAAGCAAACCAATGTGTTGGGGCAGGAGGGGGCGGCGCCTTCATCTTGGTGGTTGCTGCGCCGGTAGGGCGCCCCGGGGTTTCCGTCGAAGGGGCCCAACCCCTTGCATCAAGCACCGTTCCATGGGTAACTTCGTGGTCCCCAAGGGATGAAGCACCTGCCTTTTCCGATCCTGCTGGTTTGTTGCCTGGCCATGGTGCAGGTACAAGCCCAATGGGGTGGTGCGCCTTCCCGTGCGGTGGTGGAGGGAGGGGATACCCTGCTGGTGTATGCGCTGCCCGAGGTGGAGGTGGTTGCCCGCATGTCCGCCAAGGTCCGCAGGCAGGCCAAGCGCACCGACCGGCTCACCCGCTATGTGCAGAAGGTGTACCCCTATGCACAGATCACGGCCAGGTTGCTCGGGGAGTATGAACATGATCTGGCCAACATTGCCAGCGAACGCGACAAGGAATTGTACTTGAAGTTGGCCGAGGCCGAGCTCCGTGCGGAGTTTGAGGGCGATCTGAAGGAGATGACCGTGACACAGGGCCACATCCTGGTGAAACTGATCGATCGCGAAACGGGCCATACCGGCTATGAACTTGTCCAGCAGCTCAGGGGGTCTTTCCAAGCATGGATGTGGCAAGGCATCGCAAAACTTTTCGGCCAGGACCTCAAGGGTGAGTATGATCCCACCGGGGATGACCAACTGGTGGAATCCGTGGTACGCCGCATTGAAAACGGTGAACTGGCTTCCATACCGCGCATGCCCCGGACGGACAAGGCCATGGCCAGGTTGGAAAAGCGCAAGGCCCGCTTGCAGCGCCGATATGGTGTTTCTACACCGGTGGTGCTCACCAATTAATACCATTTACGCATTCACGGTCGGCCAGGAGATGCGCCGCGATCTTTTCGGAGGACGGTACGCGGAACAGGTTGCGTAGCGGGGCCTACGGAACCTGATCTGCGGAGAAATCATCCGGAAAGAGGGCAAGTAGATCGGCCGATATTGAATGCGTAGAGGGTATAAGCAGTGCAGCGGCCTGCGCACTCCTCCGCGGCCGCCCGCCCTGCAGCATGGCGCGGATGCCGGCCGCATCCAGTACAGCCCGCCTTCCTTATTGCTTCATGAACCGGGCTGTCCGGGCCGTTTCACCATCCATGACCACAAGCAAGTAGGCGCCGCGTTGCAACTGGCGGATATCCACCGCAAGTTCATGCAGTGAACTCTCCCAAACCTTCCGGCCAAGTCCGTCCACGATCCAGACGGCCTGCCCGGTGGCAGCCAAGCCCGCCAACGTGATGGCCTCGGCCGCCGGATTGGGTGCGATGCTCAACGCCGCTCCGGTCCTTTGGCCGAGGCCGGTGGTGATCTCCGGCGTGCTGGTGGAAAAATACAACGGTGCATAGGACCAGGGGCTCCAATTCACCCCATCGAAGAACCGGTGATCATAGGTGTACAGCGTTTCCGGTTGCAAGCCGGTAAGGCGCCGCATGCCGGTGGTGTCTGCCGCCATGGTCCACGGGTCGCTGGGCGCACCAAAGGGTTTGTAACGCAACTGCATGGCCACTTGGGCACTGGATCGGGACCAGTAGATCCTTTCCGTAGTGGCGTTCTCTGCGCGGTCGGCCAGGATGCTCCCTTCCAGATAGAGGCCTGCCGGGATCTGCTCCGGGTCGTAAGTGAACAGCGGGCTCCAGTCCGACCAGGTGCCTTCGCAGTCCACCTGTACATCGAACTCCCATGCCTGATCGGCATCCACGTCCAGTTCCGCGTACCCGGTGTTCGTCGCGGTAGTTTCCCATTGCGATGCACCGGGCTGCCTATAGCGGATCTGCCTGGCGCCGTAGTCCGCAGTTCTGTCAAACACCACATGCAATCCCGAGCCCTTCACCGGTATGCCCATGGCGGCGAGCGGGGGCCTGCAGGCAGTGCTGTTGGGGGTATGGCTGAACAAGGGCACATCCGTGTTGTATGCCGACCGGGCTTGGGTGAACAGCACCTTGCCGTTCACTTGGCCCAACAGGGTGGTAAAAGGTTGATCGGCCGTGGCCTGCCAGTTGTCCGTGAAATGGGTCTCCTGGGTGCGGTGTTCATCGCCGTCCAGGCCATCGGCCCGCCACAGCTCGCAGCCAAAGGCGGTATCCTTTCCGGCGTAGAACATGGTGCTGCCCAGGAACGCGCACTTGCCTTGCCAATTGAAATAATAGCCCGAAGGATAGGCCGTCAGTTCCACGTTATCCGTGACGGGATCAAAAGCCCACCAGCGGGTTGCTGCATAGTTGTTCATCAGCACCTTTCCGCCCACAATGGGGAACAGGCATGCTGCATCCACTCCGTCGGGCAGATCGGAAACGCGCACCGTAGAGGCATCGGTGCCCGTGGTGCGCCATAACTGGAACCCGTTCACCCCGTCGGTGGCACGGAAGTAGAGCGTATCCCCTAGATTGGTCTTGGCCACGTTGGCATAGGCGTTCAGGGTGCCATTCCCGCTGCCGGGATTGATGTCCTTGACCAGCACGGTGCCGGTCTGGGTGCCGTCCGTGCGCCAGAGCTCCCATCCGGTATCTGTGGAAGCATCGAAGTAGAGAACATCGCCGGCTGCATGGAAATTGATCGGCAGCGATGCCCCGATCATGCCATTGAGGTCGCGCACCCGTTCGGTGGTGTTGAAGGTGCCGTTGCTTTTCCAGAGCTCCTGGCCGGTATTGTCCACATCGCCGGAAAAGTACAGGGTGCCCATGTGGCCGTACAAGTTGGTGGCCACCGTGAAGGTGCGCACCAGTTGGGTGCCTGAGGCAGTGCCATTGCTGCGCCAGAGCTCGCTGCCCGAATAGGCTGTGAAGAAGAGCATGCCGTTCACCTGGGCAAAGGCACCGGGGTTGCTGCCGTAGAACCCGTTCTGAATGTCCTTCACCTGCACGGTGCCCGCTTCCGTGCCGTCCGTTTTCCACAGTTCATTGCCGCTGGCACCGTCGTCGGCGCGGAAGTACAGCATGTCGCCTACGGCAAGGGCCACGAGGTTGAAGATGTCGGAAACCCCGCTGCCGATGCCGGGCTTGATGTCCTTTACCAAGTGCGTGCCGGCACTGGTGCCGTCGGTGGCCCAAAGCTCGCGCCCATGCACCGGGTCGTAGGCGGAGAAATAGAGCTTGCCGCCCATGGCCACCGCAGGTGATGGCCCGCCTGCTGCATCCCTGGGGAAGGATGCGATCTGTATGCTCTGCCCGAACAGTTGGCAGGTGGCCAATGCCCAGCAGAGCATTGGAAAGACACGCGTGGTGCGGTGTTGCATGCGGAGAGGGGAAAGTGCCAAGGTAATCACGGCTCCATGGCCGGGCACGATCCCTGGATCGGCGGCAAGGGGCCGATGGCGATCTGTTCCAAAGTACCCCGGTCCGGCGGTACGGGGCAACCTGCTGCACCTGGGCCGGAGTTGCAGTTAGATCCTGGGCTGCCAGCTCGGTAGCTTGGGGTCAGGGACAGGCAACTTCCGGCACCAAGGCCCCGAATACCGCGTTGCTCCTGTCCTTGAACACGCGGATGCTATCGCCGATCAATTCCCCCGTGCCGATCCGCAGGCCGTTCGGTTCCAATCGGAAGAGCACTTCCACCCGGCCTGTTGTTCCTCCTGCATGGTACGTGAATAGAGCGGTGATCAGGTCTCCTTCCCGATGCCCTTGGAACGTGCCCGACAGGCGGTCTTTCTGGCCGGGAGTAAACTCGTAGATGCCGTTCACCAGGTCGCCCAAGAGGTTGATGCGCACCACAAGTGAGTCCGCAGTGGCCGTGATCGTGTCCCCACCTGCTACGCTGGGCGCGGCTTTTGCGACCTGCAGAAAGCAGCGGGTTACGTTCTCCGGCGGGTCTGCGCCGGCCCCGGTTTTTTCCGACGGTGGTGAGCTGGAACGGCCGCAGGCGGAATACCATAGGCCGGCCACCACCAGTGCCGCCATCAAGCGGTTCATGCCTGCATGGAGAAAGCGGGTGCCACCTTGAGCTCCTTGCTGCCGGTGGTGTAGCTGTAGAAACCTTCACCGCTCTTCACCCCCAGCTTTCCGGCGGTGACCATCTGCACCAGCAAGGGGCACGGTGCGTACTTGGGCTGCAGGAAACCTTCGTGCATCACGCGCAAGATCGCCAGGCAAGTGTCCAACCCGATGAAATCGGCCAGTTGCAGCGGCCCCATGGGGTGGGCCATGCCCAGCTTCATCACGGTATCGATCTCTTCCACGCCGCCTACGCCTTGGAACAGGGTTTCGATGGCCTCATTGATCATGGGCATCAGGATGCGGTTGGCCACGAAACCCGGCAGGTCGTTCACTTCCACGGGCACCTTGCCGATGGCGCGGCCAAGTTCCATCACTTCTGCGGTCACGGCATCCGAGGTGTCGTAGCCGCGGATCACCTCCACCAGCTTCATTACCGGCACCGGGTTCATGAAGTGCATGCCGATCACCTGGGAAGGGCGCTTGGTGGCGGCGGCGATCCGCGTAATGCTGATGCTGCTGGTGTTGGTGGCCAGGATGCAGCCGGCAGGGGCCGAGGAGTCGATGTCCTTGAAGATCTTCAGTTTGAGGTCCACGTTTTCCGTGGCGGCCTCCACCACCAATTCGGCCTCTTGCACGCCGGTTGCCGTGCTGGTGCTGGTGGTGATCCGTGCCAAGGTTGCCGCCTTGTCCGTTTCGTTCATGTTGCCCTTGGCCACTTGGCGGTCCAGGTTTTTGGCAATGGTGGCCAGGGCCTTGTCCAAGCTGGCCTGTGCGATGTCGATGAGGGTGACCTGGTGGCCGCCTTGGGCAAATACATGCGCGATGCCGTTGCCCATTTGGCCTGCGCCGATAACCGAAATTTTCATGTGTGGATGCGTTGCGGGGGCAAGGTAGGGCCCGATCAGGTTCGCGTCCTACTTGCCGTCGCCCTTGAAGATGATGAGCACCGTGTAGGCCAGGATCTTCAGGTCCACGCCCAAGCTCATGTTCTCGATGTACAGGATATCGTATTTCAGCCGGCGCACCATTTGGTCCACGCTTTCGGCATAGCCGAATTTCACCTGGCCCCAGCTGGTGATGCCCGGCCGCACTTTGTGCAGGTGGCGGTAATGCGGGGCCACTTTCAGGATCTCGTCGATAAAATACTGCCGCTCGGGCCTTGGCCCCACCAAGCTCATGTCGCCGATGAGTACGTTCCAGAACTGGGGCAGTTCATCCATGCGGGTGCGCCGCAACCAGCGCCCCACGGGCGTGATCCGGGGGTCGGTGGTGCTGCTCAACTGGGGGCCGTTCTCTTCGGCATCCATGTACATGGTGCGGAACTTGCGGATCAGGAAGGGTTTGCCGAATTTGCCGATGCGTTGTTGGCTGAAGATCACCGGGCCCGGGCTGGAGAACTTCACCAGCACGGCGAAGATCAGGAACAAGGGGGAGAGCAGTACCAAGGCCAAGCCACTGCACAGGATGTCGAAGGCGCGCTTGGCGGAGAACTGCCAGGCCGGCATGATCTGGGCGTTCACCTCAATGAGCGGCGCGCCAAAGATGCTGGTCATTTTCACGCTGCCCGCCAGGATGTCGTACATGTCCGGAATGATCTTCACCCGGACCGGGGTGGCATCCAGCTCATTGAGGATCTTGCTGATATGGTCGTGTTCACTGCTCTCCACGGCAATGATGGCTTCTTCCACCCCATGGCGGGGGATCAGGGTGCGCAGCTCATTCCATTTGCCCAGCAGGGGAAGCCCCGTTTCCACCAATTGCCGATCGCACCCGTTCACGCTCACAAACCCTACGAAGCGGTTGCCGGGTGATTTGGGCAGGTTCTCGATCTCCTGGTG
Source organism: Flavobacteriales bacterium (assembly GCA_020852835.1). Taxonomy (GTDB): domain Bacteria; phylum Bacteroidota; class Bacteroidia; order Flavobacteriales_F; family PHOS-HE28; genus PHOS-HE28. The sequence goes on along the minus strand of JADZAC010000026.1, from coordinate 73,507 downwards.
GATGGCGATGGCCTTTTCGCTGCCGCCCACCAGCACGGTGTTGAAGCCGATGCGCCGGTCGTGCACCCGTTTCACCGTGCGGCTGGTGAGCAGGAACCGGAAGCCGAAGAGCAGGAAGAAGTTCAGCCCGAAGAGCACCCCGAAGGAGTAGTAGTAGTAGGCCGGTGTGGCAATGACATCATCCAGCAGCAAGGCGAAGAAGATCACGATGGACCCGATGAAGCTGACCAGCAGGGATTGTTCCAGTTCCTTGGTGCGGAAGCGCCGGAGCAGTTCGGTGTAGCCCCCCATGGCCGTGAAGAGCAGCACCCAGAACAACGGGATCGTCACCAAGCCCAACCAGAACTGCCGATCCAGGGCCACCTCCACCGGGTGGTTGAATTTGAGCGGTTCCATGTACAGCTTGCGGAACAGGAAGAACAGTGTCCACGCCGTGCCCGACGCCACCAGGTCGGCGGCGAGGTACAGCGGGATCAAGGTTCTCCGGTTCATGCGCTACTGGCGTACCAGTTTGATGTTGTCCACTTCCACCAGTCCGCTGGTGGCGCCAGCTTCAAGTTCGGCCTTGATGAAAAACCGCTTGTCCAGGGCTCCGGGCACGTTCCAAGGTTCGGCCAGGTCCACATAGATCTTGTTCCAGGGCATGCTGCCGTCCGCCTGCTTGGTGGGCAGGGCATAGACGTAGGCCACTTCGTATTGCGCACCGGCGGCCAAGTAGCGCACGCCCACCAGCAATCGGGTATCGCTGCGGTAGTCCATCTCCAGAAAAGCCGCGCCGCCCGTAGTGGTAAAGGCATCGCCGCTGCTTACGCCCCGGTAGATCGTGTGGTCCGTATCCAGCACGATGCGGCCATATTGCGCACCTTGGTCCACCAGCGTACTGTCCGAGGGCACCAACTGCATGGTGGCCGAGCAGTTGAGCGTGTCGAAGCGCTGGCCGGTATTGAGATCCGCCAACCAATAGTTCAGGTTGGTGAAGTACTGGAACTCGGGTGCAAGGGTGGTGGTCTGCTCCGGCACCAGGTGCACCTGTTGTTGCCATGTGGCATAGAACGGATACTGGATGCGGTTGTCTGTAATGCCGTTGCGCCGCACCCCGGCGACGAGCTTTATGGTGCTGTTCCCATTGGCCACCAGCGGGATCCTGCGGCCCGGTTGCCACACCCCTGCGGGCTGGTCGTTCACATATACCCACAGGTCCGTGATCTTCGAACTGGCCTCTTGGCCTGCGTCGGCCACCACCACCGGGGGGGCCACCCGTATGTATGCAGGAATGGCGCCTTCCTTCTTACAGGCGGCGAGCAAGCAGCAGCAAAGGCCTACCAGTGGCAGGGCGCGGGTCATGGTGTTCCTGTGCGGGTAACGCATGTGGCGGGGCGATCAGTATGGGGGGTCAGGCCGGTCGCAGCTCCATGGCGGCCAGCACGCGGTGGGCCAGTTCCAATGCGGCAAGGCCGTCCTGGGCCGGTACTTCCGGTTGGCGATTTTGGTGGATGGCTGTTGCGAATGCGCGCAATTCTTCACGGATCGCGTTGGTGGCCGGTATTTCGGGCTTGTCAAATGTGATCTCCCGGTGGCCTTTCCCCGGTCCCAGGTCCATGGTCACGGCGAAGGGGTCCGGGGTTTGTACCGTTCGCATGCGCATGATCTCGGTTTCCTTCTTCAGCATGTCCACAGCGATGTAGGCATCCTTCTGGAAGAACCGGCTCTTCCGCATTTTTTTCAAGCTGATCCGGCTGGCCGTGAGGTTGGCCACGCAGCCGTTGGTGAAGGTGATGCGGGCGTTGGCGATATCGGGGGTGTCGCTCACCACGGCCACACCGCTGGCATGCACTTCCAGCACGGGCGTCCCCACTACATGGAGGATGATGTCCAGGTCGTGGATCATCAAGTCCAGCACCACGCTCACGTCCGTGCCGCGCGGATTGAATTCCGCCAGCCGGTGCGTTTCGATGAACATGGGCCCGTTCAGGTCGCCTTGCGCGGCCAGAAAGGCGGGGTTGAAGCGTTCCACATGGCCGATCTGCACCTTCAAACCGGTACGTTGCGCATGGGCAGCCAGTTGACGCGCTTCTTCCAAGGTGTTGGCAATGGGCTTTTCAATGAACACATGGCGCCCGGCATCCATGGCCTGCATCGCACAGGCGTGATGGGCCAAGGTGGGGGTTACCACGTCCACCGCATCACACGCCGCGATCAGCTCGTCGATGCTGTTATGCCGGGCAACACCGAACTCCAAGCCGACCTGCTCCGCCTTTTCGGGATGCGGGTCATACAAACCGATGATCTCGAAGTCGGGGATCTCGCGGAGCTGCTGCACATGGATCCGGCCCAAGTGGCCGGCGCCCAGCACGCCAATTCGTAGGGGGGTGTCCATTTGAGGGCGGCAAAAGTAGACGATGCCATCATCTTGCACGGTTCGGGTTGCGGGCCTTTTCTCCCAGTGCCCGTTCAGCATGGCGGCGGTGCCGCCCACCTGTGGCCTAGTTTTACCGCCCCTATGAAACCGGACGATTTTCGCCACCAGGGGCTGCGTCGCAAATTGGTGGATGACCTGCGTGCCAAAGGCATTGCGGATGGCAGAGTGCTGGCGGCCATCGGCAAGGTGCCCCGCCACCAATTCATTGACGATACGGCCTTTGAGCGGTTCGCTTATGTGGACCAGGCCTTCCCCATAGGCTGCGGGCAAACCATATCGCAGCCCTATACGGTGGCCGTGCAATCAGAGCTGCTGCAGGTAAAACCAGGTGAAAAGGTGCTGGAGATCGGGACCGGGTGCGGTTACCAGACCGCCGTATTGTGCGAGTTGGGCGCCAAGGTGCACAGCATTGAACGCCACAAACCCTTGTACCTGTCCACCAAAGCGCGCCTTGCCGCAATGGGCTATCGGGCCTACCTGCAGCACGGCGACGGGTACAAGGGCATGCCGCTGCATGCCCCCTTCGACAAGATCATTGTTACCTGCGGAGCACCGGAAGTGCCGCAGGCCTTGGTGGAGCAGTTGCGCATGGGCGGCATCCTGGTGATCCCCGTGGGAGGCGAAGGCGGACAAGCCATGTTGAGCGTGGTGCGTGAGGCGGGCGGAGCACGCAGCACTCGGCACGGCAACTTCAGTTTTGTGCCCATGGTGGAAAACAAATCCAACGGGTGAAACCGGGTATTCGTCGAAGTGCTACTTTCGCCCCCGCAATCCTTCAAGGGAGCTCGGACCGGATGGCACACATGAACAGACGAACACGCACTATCAACAATTTTTAGTTGAAATGTGTTCGGATCGTTTATAAGTTTGCACCCGCAAAAGGATAGATTTGACTGACCAAACGGGATCAACCACAAACCAAAGAACACAAAACCAAAAAGTCATGAAGAAGACTGTACTGTTCACCGCAGCGCTCTTCGCCGTAACGGCGGCCAGCGCCCAAACAGGTGAGATCACCAGCAACCGTGGAGAGAACTGGCTGTCCCAGGACGGTGACTGGGCGCTCACCTTCGATGCCGCTCCGCTCTTGAACTACGCCGGCAACCTGTTCAACAACGGGAACAACGCGGGCGTAATGTCCATGAACAACCTGATCAGCAGCCGTGGCTACCAGTACATGGGTGGTGGCAACTTGGGCGTGGGCGGTGTGGTGATCGGTGGCAAGAAGCTCATCGATGCCAACACGGCCTACCGCGGCCAAGTGCGCCTCGGCTTCGGCAGCCACAAGGAGACCAACCTGGTTGCGGCCATTCCCGCTACCAACCCGGCCACCTTCGTTGACGACGTGACCAAGTACAACTTCATGGGCATCGACTTGGGCGTGGGCCTGGAGAAGCGCGTGGGCAGCACCCGTGTGGTGGGTGTGTACGGTGCCATGTTCGACATCGGCTTCGGCAGCGCCAAGAAGACCATGGAATACGGCAACGCCATCGACGCCAACAACCCGGTTACCCGCAACACCGAGGAGAAGATGGGTTCCACCATGGGCCTCGGCCTGCGTGCCTTCGCCGGCATTGAGTGGTTCTGCGCTCCCAAAGTGTCCCTGAGCGGTGAGTACTCCTGGGGCATCACCATGAGCAGCATGGGCCACGGCAGCACCACCACCGAAAGCTGGACCGGCACCGCCGTTGAAACCACCACGGTTGACGGTGGCACCAAGACGAACGACTTCGGTATCGACACGGGCGTGAGCGGCGCCAGCATCGGCGTGAACTTCTACTTCCAATAAGCGAAACCTCGCTTTGGTCCTGAAAGCCCCCGGAAACGGGGGCTTTCTCGTTGGTGGCCGCAGGGGCGCACCTTCTGGAACGAATGGGTGCCCCCCCTGCAGAGCAGATAACTTCGCGCCATGCTGCCCTTACTTTCAGCTCCGCAGGTCCGGTTGGCAGATGGGCATACCATCGCCCACGAACCCATCGCCTCCATTGACCTGATGGAACGTGCGGCGCGCAACTGCACGCACCGCCTGCAGGAGACTTTGGGCGTGGAGCGCCCAGTGGTAGTCTTGGCGGGCATGGGCAATAACGGCGGGGACGGCTTGGCCATGGCCCGCATGCTGCACTTGGCCGGGCAGCACGTGCAGGTGTTGGTTCCACGCTACAAACAGCAGGGCAGTCCGGATTTCGAAGTCAACCTCGCCAGGGCAGAAGCGTCCAAGGTTCACATCGCATGTATTGCAGAAGGGTCCACGCTTCCTGAATTCGACAGTAGGGCACTGGTGGTCGATGCCCTGTTTGGCACCGGGCTTCAGAAGCCGCTGGCCGGCTGGTTGAAGACGTTGGTGATGCAGGTCAATGCCTTGCCTAACGAGGTGTTGGCCATTGACCTTCCTTCCGGCTTGTTCGCGGACGACAATTCAGCCAACGACCCGGAGGCCATCGTGAAGGCGGATCGCACCTTCACCTTGGAATTGCCCAAGCTGGCACTCCTGTTGCCCGATCAGGCCGGCTACTGCGGCAAGTGGGAAGTGGTTCCGATCGGGTTGGACAAGGCGTTTGTCGCTTCCTTGAACGCACGGTTGGCCGTGTTGGAAATTTCGGATGTCTCCGCCTTGATGCCCGACCGTGGCCGTACGGCACACAAAGGCGATTTTGGCCACGCCTGGCTGCTGGCTGGCGGGCCTGGTAAAATGGGCGCGGCCATCATGGCGGCCCGGGCCTGTTTGCGCACCGGTTGCGGGCTGCTTACCGTGCATGTACCTGCCGGGCAAGCCATGGTGATGAACGCAGTGGTGCCCGAGGCCATGGCATCAATGGACGCGGAGATCTGCTTGTCCGGCTTCCCTAAGATCAAGAAGGCCGCTGCGATCGGCGTGGGCCCGGGCATCGGAACAGCCGATGAAACGGTGCGGTTGCTGAAGCTCCTGGTCCAAGAAGCTCCGGCACCTCTGGTGCTGGACGCGGATGCGCTGAATATCCTCTCGGAGAACAAGACTTGGTTGGCGTTTTTGCCGCCAGCTACCATCCTCACCCCGCACCCCGGCGAACTTGAACGCTTGACGGGTATAGCGGGGAGCAGCCACGACCGGTTGATGCAGGCCAAGGAACTCGCCGTGAAACACCGGTCTGTGGTGGTGCTGAAGGGAGCCAACTCAGCGGTCTGCTCCCCGGACGGCCGCATCTTTTTCAATTCCACCGGCAATGCAGGCATGGCCAAAGGCGGCAGCGGTGATGTGCTCACTGGCATCATCACCGGTTTGCGGGCCCAAGGGCTGGATGCACTCCCGGCCGCATTGCTGGGCGTTTACGCCCATGGACTGGCCGGTGATCTGGCTGCAAAGAAACTGGGCATGGACGGCATGCTGCCATCGGACCTGATCGCACACCTGCCGCAGGCATGGATGCAATTGCGTGCATGGGGCAACTGAGACGGGAAGGCTATAACAATCCGTCCACCGGCCCCTTTCCTTCCCGGATCACCGTAGGGGGAGCGGTGGTGAGGTCGATCACCGTGGATCCTTCCAAGCCGCCCGTGCCGCCATCGATCACCAGGTCCACCTGATGCCCCACGCGGTCGTGGATCCGTTCGGGATCCGTGGTGTACTCGAGCAGCTCGTCGGCATCGTGCACGCTGGTCACCACCAAGGCATGGCCCAATTCCTCCACCAAGGCCAAGGGGATCGGGTGGTCCGGCACGCGGATGCCCACGGTGTGCTTGTTGTTTTTGAACAGGCGGGGGATCTCACTGCTGGCCGGCACAATGAACGTGTACGGTCCGGGCAGGGCCCGCTTCATCACGCGGAAACCGGGAGTGTCGATCGCCCGCGCATACAAGCTGAGCTGGCTCAGGTCCTTGCAGATCAGCGAGAGGTTCATTTTGTGGGCCTTCGTGCCCTTGGCCCGGGCAATGGCCTCCATCGCACGGGCCTGGTGGGCACTGCACGCATACGCGTAAACCGTGTCCGTAGGGCACACCACCACGGCACCTTTGTTCAACCGCTGCACCACGTCCCGGATCTTTCGCGGTTCCGGGTTCTTGGGGTGGATGGGCAGCAGCATCTTACTTGCTCGCTACCTGCTGTTGCGCTGCTTTCTTGTGGTCTGCCAGGAATTTCTCCAATCCGATGGCCGTGAGCGGATGGTCGAACAATGCCACGATCGCGCTCAAAGGACAGGTGGCCACATCCGCACCGATCTCCGCACATTGGATGATGTGCATGGGGTGCCGAACGCTGGCCGCCAAGATCTGCGTGTTGTAGCCGTAATTATCGTAGATCGTGCGGATCTGTTCGATGAGCTGCACCCCATCGGTGCTTACATCGTCCAACCGGCCGATGAAGGGCGAAACATAGGTGGCACCGGCCTTGGCAGCAAGCAGGGCCTGCCCCGCGCTGAACACCAGCGTGCAATTGGTTTTTATTCCCTTGTCGGCGAAGTACTTGATGGCCTTCACTCCGTTGCGGGTCATGGGCAGCTTCACGGTAATGTTCGGGTGCAGGGCCGCCAAGTCCTCGCCTTCGCGCACCATGGCGTCGTACTCAGTGGCGATCACCTCCGCGCTTACGTCCCCGTCCACAATGTTGCAGATGTCCACATAGTGTTTCATCACCCGGTCCGTGCCGGTGATTCCTTCCTTGGCCATCAAGGAGGGGTTGGTGGTAACGCCGTCCAGTATGCCGAGGTCTTGGGCTTCCTTGATCTGGGCGAGGCTGGCGGTGTCGATGAAGAATTTCATGCTAGCAGTGCCCGGCGAATAATTTCCTCCGGGCGCTGCAAAGGTACGGTCTGCCGCGTGCAAGGCATTTTCAAGCGCCCTTGCATACTGGCTTTTCGGGGACAGTTTCCGGCCTACTGTTTCACCCAACGCATGGTTGCCGGGACCTTGGTGCCGGTGATGCGGATGGTATAGAACCCGTCTGCAAGGCCGGAAAGGGGCAAGGCGACCTTGTTGGAAGCTGGAAGTTGGGCGGTGTAGGCCGACCGGCCTTGTGCGTCAAACACCTGCACATCCACGTATCCAGGGTATTCCGGCGCCAGCAACAATACCGGCGCTGCCGAAGGATTCTGTTCCAACCGGGCCAAGTTGGATCTTCCCGAAAGCGCGGCCATGCCGGTGCTGATATCCAAGCCGGTGATGTTCTGGGCATAGATGCCTTCGGGGTTGCGGTCATCCTTCCATACGGCAACCACTTGGCCATCCTCCTCTTCGGTGAGTTGCAGGTCATCTTTGTTGCTGTTCGCGGTGCAGAGGTCCATTTGTGCCGGTAGCCACACCGTGGCCCCGCTCAGGTCCACACGGGTAGCTGCGATATGTACTTGGCCGAATGCCCCGGCCTGGTGTGCGATCACCGCGCCGTCGCTGGTGGCGGCAACGTCCCAAGGTTGTACATATTGGGAGCTGACGGGGATCACCGGCACTGCGGCATTTCCCAATTGCCGCACGCCGGCCGTGTCCAAGCGCTGCACCGCCACACCGGATTGACCTTGGCTTCCGTCGGTCACCTGCATGGGCACCATCAAGCCATCCAGGGATTCGTTGTCCATCAGCACCAAACCCTTTCCTGCTGTGAATTTCTGGGTGGTAGCACTGTTGTCCAGCCGGGTGCCTTCAGCAGACCAAAGCGTACCGTTGGCACGCACGCGTTGCACATAAACGTCGGTAAAGCTGGCATTGTCGGGATTGCCGGTGTTGAAGGCCAAGTAGAACCCATCTTCCCCATCCGGTACGGGTTGCGGGAAGTAAAAGAAGGAAATGGGCTTGGAGGAAACTTGGACCGCGTTGGGCCAGAGCGCCGTTCCGCTGGCGTCATAGCGCTGGGCGTACATGGTGCCGGGCGGTAGCCCGAAGCTTCCGTTGTTCACCACGTACTGCAGTATGAATCCTCCGTCATCAGTGGCGATCAGCTTCGGCCTGCCCACCTTGGTGGCGGCGGAGATCTCGATCGGCACAGGCAAAAGCGGGGTGCCCGATGGGTCCAGCAGCTGTACCGCGGCCCTTCCGGGTGAGTGGTTGGTGTTCCAGGCTATGGCGGTGTTGCCATTGTCCAGCGCCGCTGCCACCGGGGCCAACCCGGTGCTTCCGGGTGTTGGCAATTGCACGCCATCGGTTCCCCAGAGGAAGCTGCCGTCGGGACTTATTTTATAGGCTACGATATCCAAGCTGCCGGTGCGTTCATCTTGGAAGGCGACGATGGCATTGTCGGCATCATCGCTCTGCAGGTCGTAACGGAAGAGGGCGCTGTTCTGCGGATGGTTGCTCACCACCAGGCCTGCATCACCCCATAGCCGGTTGCCGTCCACATCCAGGCGCTGCATATGCAGTTCATAAGCCCCGCTGCCGTTCTCGAACCACGAAATGAAGGTGCTTCCGTCCGGGCCATCGGCTGTGAGCGGTGTTGCGGCTTCGCCGGTATTTACGGCACGTACCGTGGTGTTCACTGAAATTTCGCTGGTCCATTGGGCACTGGCGGTAAGGCCTACGGCAACGGCCAGCGTCGTCAAGGGTAAAAGCTGTTTCATCAGGTTGGGTGCATTTGTGGGCCAACGCGGTCACAGGTAAGACATATGTGCATGAGGAAAAGTTCGCCCGGCAGGCTACTTTCATGCACTTGTGCGCACTACTTGTATTCGCGCATCATCAGCCGCTGGAAAAACCTGCCGGGAAGGACCTTCTTGAGCAATACGGCCAGGCGCTGTTTGCCGTGGGCGGCGTAGTACACGGTGCGGGGCTTGGGGCTGGCCATGATGCGTTCCACCAAGTGGCCCACTTCATCGGGGTTGCGGCTGTAGTGCAGGCTGCTGCCCAGTAGTTCCATGGCGCGTTCGTAGCCGGCCTTGTAGGCAGTTCCCACAGTATTGGGGCGTATGCGGCCCGCCCCGATGTTGGTGTTGTATTCACCGGGCTGGAGGCTGGCCACACGGATGCCGAAGGGTTGCACCTCCATGCACAACGTTTCCGTATAGCGCTCCAGTGCGGCCTTGCTGGCACTGTAGAAGCCGCGGTAGGGCAAGCCGAAATTCGCCGCCAAGCTGCTGATGTTGATGATGAGCCCGCTGCCTTGGGCCCGCATGTGCGGCAATACGGCCCGCACCATCCGGTGCGCGCCGATGACGTTGGTGTCGAAGATCGCTGCCGCCTGTTCGGGCAACAGATCTTCCGTGGCGCCCTGTATCCCCAGCCCGGCGTTGTTCACCACCACATCCAAGCGCCCCGCCTGGGCGATCACCTGCTCCACCGCTTTGAACACGGATCCTTCATCTCCCAGGTCCATGGCCACCATATGGTAGCTGGCAACAGGGTGGTCCGCCTTGCGGGAGGTGCCGAACACGGTGTGGCCTTTTGCAGCCAGGCAGGTGCATATGGCCTTGCCAATTCCGCTGGACCCGCCGGTGACCAGCACTACCTGGGGGCTTAAAGGCATGGGCATGGGCAAAAAAAGAGGGGCAAGCTCCTCGTATCGCTCCGCTACAACCGCCTACCCTTGCTGCCTTCCGGCCCTGGGGGGTTCAGCAGGAGCTGGACGTACAAGACTTGCCCCGGCACAAAGGTATCCTTTCCGGCGGATCATGGATCACTGCCGCACAAATCGCCCGATAAAGAGGTCGTTGCCGTGAACAAGGCGAACGGTCCAAATTCCCGGGGCAAGGGCAGCGGCGTCCAAAAGCAATTCATTGCCGACCGGTTTGGCTGAAGCACTCACGGCCCGCCCGGTGGCATCCGTCAATTGCACCATGGTGGATGCGGCCGGCTTGAAAGGCAGCAGCAGATGCACGGTGCCAATGGCCGGGTTGGGCCACAAGTACAAGCGATGGAACCCGTGGCGTACCGGCCCGCGATCCATGCCGGTTGCCAGTTCCTCGGCCGGTTCCACCACCGGCATTCTCGAGGCCAATGGGTGGTTGCCGATGCCCGGGCATTCGAATACGTTGATGATGAGCACCGCACTGAACGAGTTGCCGAACGCGTCGGCTACCGTGTACATGTATGCCCCGGCTGCATCACTGGCCGGGTTGAAGATGCCGCTAACCTGCGGATTGGCCGCGTTGGACCAGATGCCTCCAGGGCAAGGATCGCCTCCGAGCAAGTCGAACATTTCAAAGGGTGGGTCCGCCATGCACACGGTGATGGTGCTGTCGGTGCCGGCGTTGCACGGCGGCGGGCAGTTTTCCACGGCCAGTGTGGTGCCCAGCAGGTCCAGCCCCGCGCAGATGGTCCCCCCTCCTTGCACCAGCAGCTCGTTCAGGTCATATGCCGTGGTTGTTCCCCATTGCACCTGCAGGTCATTCCAGGCGGCCGGGTCATACACAAAGGCATGGATGCGATAGGTGCCCGGCGCGGTCACCTCGAACAGTGGCTCTGGGCCCAGTTCCAACAACAGCAGGCCCGGACCCTGGGAAAGCAGGTAGCCCATGGCGTAACCCGGGGGCACCACCGTGTCACCGTATGAATTGGCGGTCAATACGGCCATGCCTTGTTCCAAGCAGAAGCTTTGACCGCTGCTGAGCATGGTGCCGGCATCCGCTTCGCAGGACGGAGAGCAATCCACGACCTGGAACGATGCGCCGGCCAGGTCGAGGCTCGCACAAATGTCACCGCCACCTTGCAGGAACTGTGCGTTGAGTTCGCCCAGCGTGGTTACACCGAAGCTGATCGCCGCCGGATCGAAGGTGGCCGGTTCATACACCAAGGGGTGGATGCCATAGTGGCCCGAAGCGGTGACTGCCGCTTGACCCAAGGTGTTTTGGTCGATGACCACCTGGTCACTTCCGGAAACCAGTACATAGGTCATGAGATAGCCCTCGGGAACAACGGCATTGCCATCCGGCAGGGCTTGAAGTTCCGCGACGCCTTCCACCAAGCATTCATCCGGCTGGTCCGGGCTTGCCGTGCCCGCATCGGCTTCGCAGGCCGTGCTGCACGCCATTGACCGGATGAACGCTGCGCCGGTGATGTTCATGCTGGCGCAGATGCCCCCGCCACCTTGTAAGAGCAGGGACTCCAGGTCAGCTGCTGTAGTTGTACCGGGGATGATCTCGCCCAGGTCCAAGGTGGTGGGATCGTAGATCAGGTGGACAATGTGCCACTCATCCGCTTCGGTCACGGTGAATGCCGGTGCAGCCGCGATCTGTTCAATGATCAACCCACTGGTGCGGGTGAGCAGGTAGCGTTGTTCAAATCCAGCGGGTACCATGCTGGATCCCACGGGCAATGCGGCCAACGTGGCTTGGCCGTCCACCAAGCACACCGTGTCGGGTGCGGCCTCCATGCCCGATGCGAACGCCGTGCACGGCTCGGTGCATTCCATGGTTTTTGCGGCGGCACCGGTCAGGCTCAAGCTCCCGCATGCCGCACCGCCGCCTTGGGTGATCAGGGCTTGCAGGTCATACGCACTGGAGCTGCCAAGTTCCAGCCATGCCAGGTCCAGAGCGGCGGGGTCGTACACCAAGCGATGGATGCGCCACACGTCCACGCTGTTCACGATGAAAGTGGGTGCTGGACTGATCTGCTCAATGATCAACCCGTTGGTGCGCGATAGCACGTACACGCTGGCATAACCATCGGGTACCACGGCGTCAGCGGAAGGGTTGCCCGAGAGCGGGGCGTTTCCCTGCACCAGGCAATGGGGCCCGAATTCCACGTCCATCGTTCCGGCATACGCACTGCAATTCTCCTGGGCGTTGGCCTGAAAGGGGAGCAGCACCGGCAGCAGGCTGGCCAGCAGGGTGGCAAAACGGGCGATGGCGGAAAGGAGGTTGGTTTTGGCACCCATGGGATGGCAGCACTTGGAAACGGGATGCCAAGCTACTCATTCCAGCAAAATTGGCCGGCTGGTGAACGGCCGGGAGCAATTCCCGTTCGCTCCGTGCAGGGTTGTCGCAGAAATACGGCATGGTACGCAGGCGCGGAGCCTGGGGAACCGGCAACTCGGGCGGAAACCATGCCTGCGGCACCCGGTACCAGTACCTTGGCGTGCCGAAATTTGCAGTGGATACGGCTGCCGCGGGCGTTCGCGCTGCTCAGCAGGCGGGCGCTACTCCTTGGTGAACCGTACGGTACGGATGCCGGTTGTGGTTTCCACTTGCAAGAGGTACAGTCCGCTGGCCAGGGTTGACACATCAACAGTGCCTTGGAAAAGCGAAGGCTGCGCCACCACCTTGCCCGCAAGGTCGGTGATGGACGCCCATTGGCCCTTGATGCCGCCGGGCACCTGCACATGCAGGGTGTTGCTTGCCGGCGAAGGGAACACGCTGATCTCCGCCCCGGGAAGGTGGGTGATGCCGGTGGTGGTGCTGGATTCTCCCTCCACCACGGTCAGGGTGCCGTTGATGGGCGGTGCCGAAATGCTGTCTACAATGCCCGAGGGCCAATGCACTACCACGCTGGTGATCGCGGTATCGGGCCCTAAACCGAAGTGGGCCGTAAGGGAGCTCATGTATCTGAATCCGTCGCCGCTCACCACATCACGCACTTGGATGCCCGAGGGGGTGGTGATCTTGATGCGTGCCCCGATGCCGTTGGCGTTGCTTTCAATGCCCTTGGTGACCACTTTCAGCCAGTTGTTATCGTTGCCGATGTTCAGGTACACGATGTTGTCGTTCTGCACATCCACGAATCCGTCGTTGTTCAGGTCGCCGGTGGGGCCGCTGTAAAAGGGTACCACCATGGGGCTGAAGGTCATGTCCCCGTTGTTCTTCATCAGTGAACCGCCGCCCAGTACATCCACATAGCCGTCGTTGTCGAAATCCCGTGCGATGAACTCGATGCTGGTGCCGTTGTACAGGTCGAAGCCCGAACCGGTGGTGATGTTGGTGAAGGAGCCCAGGTCGTTGCGCAGCAACTTGTGGCCGCCGCCGCTGAATGAACTGGCACCGATCATCACGTCCAGGTCTCCGTCGTTGTCGAAATCGCCCCAAGCGCTGGACCAGCTCTGGTGGAAGTCGGCGATATTGGTGACTTGTGCGGCCACATTGGAGTAAGTGCCGTTACCGTTGTTCTGCCACAGTTCATCGATGCTCTCAGGCATGTTGGCACCGCGGCATTTGGCGATGAACAGGTCGGTCAGACCGTCGTTGTTGTGGTCGATCCAGATGGATCCGTAGTTGCCGCCGTAAGCTTCATTGCCCAGTCCGCCTTGGTTCCAGGTCCATGTGCCATTGCCGTTGTTGATGTAGTACACGTTAGGGGCCACGTCGTGGCAGCTGAACACGTCGAGCAGCCCGTCGTTGTTGATGTCCACCATGTTGGAACGCTGGCAGAAGATGTACTGGGGCTGGTTGATCACGGAGTAGCCGTTGCCGGAGGCGTTGGCCATCATGAAGGACAATCCGCTGCCGGCATACACCAGGTCGTTATATCCGTTGGCATCCAGATCGCCGGCGCAGATGCTCCACGAGGGCATGTTGTTCGCGGTGGCCGTGGTGTATTCCGAAGTGGAAAAACCGCCGCCCGCTACCTGGTAATTGATCAGGATGGAATTCTGGTCCACCGATACGACATCATCCAGGCCGTCGTCGTTCATGTCCACCACGCAATAGCCGTAGCTGTTGGTGGTGATGAACTGCGGCAAGAAACCGGCAACGGGCGTCGGTGGCGGGGTCATCATCACTTGGAAGGTGAACCCCGAGGATGTCCAGTTGTTGTCGAAGGCGATGTAATAGGTCTGCCCGGTTTCGACATTGAAGGTGGCCACGGATAGGTAGCCTTCGCCCGAATCGTCGTCACCGCCATGGCATACCAAGCTGCCGCACGTACCGGTGTAGATATGGACCCGGGTGTCCAGCCCGGCATTCTGCGCCAGGTCCGTGGTAACGGTGATGGACGTGTCCATCACGGCGGTGTATTTGTACCACTCCCCCGCAGTGGCGTTGTTGCCACCGGTGGCACAGACCGGGTTGGGCGTTTCTCCGTTGATCTGGGAAACGTAGTACGGGGCCAGCACCACGGGGACTGCGCTGGCGCAGGTGTTCTGGGCGTGTGCATGCCATGCACAGAGGCTCAGCGGCAGGGCGAGCAGGGTTCTTTTCATCGCAGGCGGGTTTGGGATGTGGTTTCAGGGGCAGGTGTCCGGCATGGCGTTGATCCACGCCTTCACCAGTTCCAATGCGGCTGTATCGCGCACGGTGCGTTCTAGCAAGGGCATGCGCACGGCTTCCTCGGTGGAATTCATGCGGTAGTACAACATGGAGCGGTTCGCGGAGCCGGCGCTAACGATGTGGTCCACACCGGGGGCAAAGGGATCTTGCGGCGGAACACATACGCCCAGATCGACCGGATCGGAGGATTCGTGCCAGGCAAAACGCATGGGCCGGTAGCTGCAAAATCCGCCTTCGTAATGGCAGTGTGAGCAATTCATGTCCAAATAGGCCCGCACCCGCCGTTCCAACGTTTCGTCCGGGTCATCCCAACGGGCCACCGTTTCAATGTTGGCCGGGTATCCGCTTTGCAGATAGCCTTGGGCCGCCCATTTGGCCAATTGGTTCATGGGGCCGTCGGCGTAGGTGAAGGTGCTGTTGAGGTTCTGCGGTTTGGGGCTGATCGGCGTGGGCGTGCTGTGGTCCACGTGGCAGGCCAGGCATTCCCCTTCCGAAGGGACCCGGAACACTTCATCGTGTGGCTGGCCGTTGTCGTCCACCCAGGTCAGGGGAACGTTGTTGCCGGACATGTCCAACACGGCTTCGGTCTGCTCTTGGTTCCACAAGTAGACGGCAAAGATCCAGGTGCCGTTTTTCTTGATCATCAGCCGGGTGTCCAGTACGCGCCGGTCCATGCCTGGAAGCACCCGGTCGTAATAGGGGCTCTTGATCAGCACGGTGCCCTCCGGGAAGTCCAAGGCCTTGTGGTCTGCCACGTAGCTGGCCTTGGCGCCGGGCGGCATCCAAACAAAGCGGAATTTCTTGGCATAGTCCCCGAAAGCCGGGGTGACCGGAGCATAGGGCAGCACGCCTTGCACTGGTTTGAGCTCGGCCATGGGCGCCTCAAAGAAATTGTAGCGGCTGAGGGTGGGGTAGGGCACGGAATCGATGTTGAAGACCACAGGCGATCCGGGTGCGGGCTCCAACGGGCCGTCAGGGGGCACCGGCCCATCCTTTCTACAGGACAGGAAAATGCCGACGACGATACCGATCATGGGCAGAACAGCCCTTTTTCCGATCATGGTTCCTGGATCGAAAGTAATAGAAACCCCGCCGGGGCCGCCAAGTTGACGGTACCAGGGCCGCGCCCGTTGCCCGATGGGGCTCAATGGATCATGCCCGCTTACAGCGGCTGGAGGCCCACAACCCCAGTATGGTCAGGCCGGCTACCACCAGCAATACCTCGAAACCCATCTTGTAGCCGAAGAACAGTTCCTGGGAATACATGCGGAGGAAGTAGGTGATGATGGGCGCTGCCAGGCATACCCACGGCACCCAGCGCTCTTGCGGAACGGCCTGGAAGAGTATACCAAAGGCAAACAGCCCCAGGAGCGGGCCGTAGGTGAAGCCGGCAATGTCGAACAGGGTTTTGATCACCGTGGGGGTGGCCAGCCAGTGGAAATAGAGTATGAAGAGCAGGAACAGCGCGGCCATGGCCAGGTGCACCCCTTGGCGTACACGCTTTTGCATCCGCTCATCCCAGCCCCTGTCCCGGATGCCGATCAGGTCGATGCAGGTGCTGGCGGTGAGCGCGGTAAGGGCGCCGTCCGCACTGGGGAAGAGTGCGCTGATCAGGCCGATGATGAAGAGCAGCCCAAGCCAAGGCGGGAAATGCTGCAAGGCCAGTGCAGGGAATACGTCATCACTGTGGGCGGGCAAGGGCAGGCCGTTGCGTTGGATGTACAAATAGAGCAGCGCGCCCAGCAGCAGGAACAACAGGTTCACTCCCAGCAGGATCACGCTGAACACGCGCATGTTTTTCTTGGAGCCCTCCACGGTGGCCACGCTGAGGTTCTTTTGCATCATCTCCTGGTCCAGCCCGGTCATGGCGATGGTAATGAACATGCCCGCCAGTACCTGTTTGAGCAAGAAGCTGTCACTGCGCCAGTCCAGGTCCAGGATGCGCATGCTCCCATTGGCCTGCAGGCTGGGCAGCCATTCGCCCATGCCGGGGGTACCGGTGATGTAAATGATCGTGCCCACCAAGGCGCCCAACATGAACAGCGTTTGCAGGGTGTCCGTCCATACGATGGTCTTCACCCCGCCCTTCAAGGTGTAGAGCACGATCATGAGCATTACGGCCAGAGCGGTGAGCTCGAAAGGCACGCCCATGGCATCCAACACGAAGACCTGGATCACGTTGAGCACCACGAAGATGCGGATGGTGGCCCCGGCCAAGCGGCTAACGATGAAGAAACCGGCACCGGTGCGGTAACTGTGCATGCCGAAGCGTTGCCGCAAGTAGCCGTAGATGCTGGTGAGGTGCATGCGGTAGTACAAGGGAAGCAGCACACCGGCCACGATCCAATACCCGATCGCGAATCCGAGCACCAGTTGGAAATAGGTCCAGGATTTGGCGGCCACATAGCCCGGCACACTGATGAAGGTGACCCCGCTGAGCGAGGTGCCGATCATGCCGAAGGCCACCACGTACCAGAGGCTTTTGCGGTCGCCGCTGTAGAAACTGTGCTCACCGGCCCCGCGGGAAGTGTACCAGGCGATCGCGAGCAGCACCAAAAAATAGCCGAAGACGATCGTGAGGAGCAGTGTAGGGCTCATGGGAGGAACGGGATGCGGCGCAAGATGGCGAGCTGGCGGCGGGCATGGGCGCAAGGGGCAGGGTAGTTATCAACGGCCCCGAGCGGGAGCAAGGGTACGGGAGCCATGGAAAGCAAGAAGCCGCATGGCCGGACGGGCCATGCGGCTTCGGAGAAATGCCGGTACAGGTCAGCGTGCGATCACCACCCGATGGCCTGGGGCCTCATGCTTCAACTGCAGCCAGTAGATCCCGTTCGGCAGCGCTGCCAGGTCCAGGGTGTTGCCGGTGAGCTGGCCACTGAGCACCGTCCGGCCCATGGCATCCCGCACCACATAGGGGGCATTGGCGCCCAGCGGGGCGGCGACATGCAGGGTTCCGTTGGTCGGGTTGGGGAAAATGCCTGCCGGGGCCCCGGTAGCCGGTTCGATGGTGCCTACCGACATCGGACAGAACAAGCTGCGTCCCCAGGTCACGGCATCGGTGAATACCCCGATGGGGTCGTTCAAGGTGTGCAAGTCGCCAGTATAGCTGTTGAATTGGTAGGCGCCTGCGGGAAAGTTCAACCCTTGGGCGTGCACATCCATGGCACAGGCTCCGCTCATCACCGGATAGTGGCTGGCAATGCTCAGGTTCACCCCCCAGTAGGGGCGCTGTTGGCCGCAGGCCACCATGGGGTCGCCGGTTTGGTGGTAGGTGTATAGCGCCGGGCCTTGGTCGGTGATCCAGGAAGGATCGGTGATCGCCCCCATGAAGCTCACCACCCCCAGGAACGAAGCGTCAAAGCCGTTGATGTTCAAATCTCCTTCCACATCGCCCAAGTCGGGCCGCGCATAGTTGTTCCCGTTCAGCACCACATCATCAATGGCCCCGCAATAGGTCGGCTTCTGGTCGGTTTCCGTGAGGTAAGCAGCCTCAAGACCGGCAAAGGCCCCGGCGGTGAACCCAACCACAATGATGTTGGTGGTACTGGTGCTGTCCAGCTCATGTCGGCCTTTCAGGTACCGGATGGCGCCCTTGACGTCCTGCATGGCCCGGTAGATGGTACGGCCCACTTCGGCCGAGTCGTATGCCCAAGGCATGGGATGCACGCCATCGGCGTAGAACTGCTGCCGATAGCTCACAGCGGCGGCAGCCCATCCCGAACGGGCCAGTGTTTCGCACATGCCGTACATGTCCTGTCGTTCCCCGTTCTCAAACCAGCCGCCGTGCAGCATTACCACCAAGGGGCGTTCCAACTGGCCATCACCGACCGGCTTGAACAGTTTCAAGCCCAATTCCACGGGTTCACCATTGTAGCCGGTGGCGGTGCCGTACACCGTGTCCGCTTCCGTACGGAAGTCGAATTCAGGGTCTACGAATGAGAGGGAACAATCCTGCGCGGACAATGCCACCGGTATCATGCAGGTGAATGAAACAAAGAGTAGTGTTCTCAGCATGTTCGGTAGGTTGTTTGTTGGATTTCCAAGTATCCTCCGTAAAGTTAGTGGATTCGCCAAGCCAAAGGCAAGACGCTTATTTCAGGGGAAGGTTGCTCGCCGGGTGGCACACTGGCTCCGCCAAGCGCTTGAAACCCTGCGGTGGAACTTGCTGCGACGGAGCAACGGCCGCGATCCAGCTGCTGATAAGGAAATTTTACCAGCTGCCGGAACGGCGTGTATGCCGCTTCTTCGGAACCATTGGGCACCATCCACGAACGCTGGGTGCCGTGGCGTACCTTAGGGCTGGCCCCTAAAGGCTGTTCAATGGACAAAGCAACGATCGTGATCACAGGTGGAGCAGGTGGATTGGGCACCAGTTGCGCACGGGCGCTCCAAGCATACAAGCTCGTTATCACGGACTACGCGCAGGATGCCGTGGACCGTGCCGTAGCCGACCTGCGGGCATCCGGTGCAGATGCGGAAGGGTTTGCCTGCGATATATCGGATGAGCGATCCGTGGCCCGCTTGGTGGAGTTTTCAAAACGGCAGGGACCATTCCGCGGACTGGTGCACACGGCAGGCGTGAGCGGCACAGGCGGCGACCCCCAAAAGGTATTCACCATTGACCTGCTGGCCACGGCACTGCTCTTGGATGCTTTTTATGGCCTTGCCACGCCCGGTTCCGCCGTGGTGCTCTTCTCTTCCATGATGGGTCATGTGGTACCGCCGGATCCCCGCTACGACGGAGCCTTGCGTGATCCCCGAAGGGAAGGAGCCTATGCCGTGATCGAGCCTTTCCTGGCAGGCAGCGCCGACAACATGTACAATTTCGCCAAACGCGGCGTGCTGCTCCTTTGCAAGGACAACGCCATGCGCTTCGGCCGTATGGGGGCGCGTATCGTTTCGGTCTCACCCGGTGTGATCATGACGCCCATGGCCAAAAAGGCGCTGGAGGAACACCCGGAAGTGATGCGCAAAACCTTGGACATGACGCCTGTAGGGCGCTATGGCCTGCCTGGGGATGTGGCCAGTTTGGTAGCCTTCCTGATCAGCGATGGCGCCGGATTCATTACCGGCACGGACATCGTGGTGGATGGCGGGGTGCTCACACAAATGCTGAAATAGTACGGCTGGCCCTGGGGGCAGCGGCCGGTTGGGCAATTCAGTGCAGGTGAAGCATTGCTTTTGGTGGGCAGCGTACCCTGCACCGCGGTTTCTCTTTGAGCGCTCCACCAGCATCAGCAGCATGGTGGCCGCCCATGAGAGCATGCGGTGGAACGAGCAACGCAAGGAATGCAGGGCTGAACGGCAGATCTGTGCGGAGGTTCACAAGCAATGGCCGCGATCAAGCCGGCATTTGGCCGATGGTGCACGGCCGAGCTGCGGCGGGCAAGGCTGCGTAGGTGTAAAACGGGGTCGTGCTTGGCGAGATGTCATGGCCTCCTTTTACCCGTGCCCCCTCATCTTGCGAACGCCGTGAGAGGCCAGGGCAATGCATCTTATTTCAATGCTAAAAGCTTCTCGCCTGTGCGACACCCTTCGGGGTCGGATCCCCGCAGAACCCCAACACCTACGCTGTGTGACACCCTACGGGGTCACAAATTGCGCTTCAATGATCGCCTCAAGAGTGAGGCGAGGAGCTTAGCACTTTCGGGATGCCGGAACCGATCCAATGCTTGACCCCAACGGGGTCATACAGCGTAGTACATTCGGTATTAAGAGCATTTCGACCCCGAATGGTGTCGCACAAAGCCCAATGCTATCAACCTGCTTAGATGTGTTTGCCCTGTGTGAGAGTCCGGTTCATTGCTGCCGCCACAGTAAATTCACCGTCCACATGGCCGGGAAATGAAAGTGGCACTTGAGTTCGGGCTGGACACCTTCGGGGACATCACCGTGGATGCCGGCGGCAACCTATTGCCCCATCACGAGGTATTGCGCAACCTGGTTGCCCAGGCCGAACTGGCGGACAAACTGGGGCTGGATTTTTTCGGGGTGGGCGAACACCACCGGCCGGACTTCGCGGTCTCTGCCCCGGAAGTGGTGTTGGCCTCCATTGCCGCCCGCACCAAACGGATCCGATTGGGCTCGGTGGTCACCGTATTGAGCACGGATGACCCGGTTCGGGTCTTTGAACGGTTTGCCACCTTGGATGCCCTTTCCAACGGCCGCGCAGAGGTGGTGCTGGGCCGCGGCTCCTTCACGGAATCCTTTCCCTTGTTCGGGTTCAGCCTGGCCCAGTATGATCAGCTCTTTGATGAACGCCTGGCCTTGTTCGCTGAGCTGCTCAAAGAACAACCAGTGACCTGGAGCGGAGAAACCCGACCGGCATTGCAGGACCAACGCGTTTTCCCGCCCACGCACAACGGCAAATTGAAAACTTGGGTGGCGGTGGGCGGCACGCCGGAGAGCGTGGTACGTGCGGCACATTATGGCATGCCCCTCATGCTGGCCATCATCGGGGGGGCGCCAGCAGGGTTCGAACCTTTGGTTGAACTGTACAAACGGGCACTTGCCGGGTACCACAGGGAGCCGCTGCCCATCGCTGTGCATTCCCCCGGGCATATTGCCAAGACCGACGATCAGGCACGCGAGGAGCTCTGGCCGCATTACGAAGCCATGC
Source organism: Flavobacteriales bacterium (assembly GCA_020852835.1). Taxonomy (GTDB): domain Bacteria; phylum Bacteroidota; class Bacteroidia; order Flavobacteriales_F; family PHOS-HE28; genus PHOS-HE28. The sequence goes on along the minus strand of JADZAC010000026.1, from coordinate 52,377 downwards.
ACGCACGCATCGGGGCCGAGCGCGGCTGGCCGCCGATCACCCGGTCGGCATTTGACCAACTGGCCGGACCGGAAGGCGCCCTGTGCGTGGGCGGGCCGGACACCGTGGCCCGCAAGATCGCAAACACGGTGAAAACCTTGGGCCTGGCACGCTTCGATCTCAAGTTCAGTTCCGGCACCCTGCCCCACATGGCCATGATGCGCAGCATTGAGCTCTATGCCACGGAAGTGGTGCCAAGGGTGCGTGAACTGTTGAACTGAAGCGACCGGACCATCCGGCGCCGGCATAGCTTCGCCGCATGCCAAAGCCCGCGCGCTTCCCCAACCTGGACGGGCTGCGTTTCATTGGCGCCGGTTTGGTCATCATTTGGCATGTGCGGAAGGCCACCTACCAATTGGGCCTCGGGCGGAGCAGCGATCATGAGCATTGGGAACTGCTGGGCAATGCCGGCGTGTTGCTCTTCTTCGTCCTCAGCGGATTCTTGATCACGTGGCTCCTGTTGGAAGAAGAACAGCGCATGGGCCGCATCCATGTGCGGCCGTTCCTCATGCGCCGTGTACTGCGCATCTGGCCCTTGTACTTCTTCATGGTCGTGCTTGCCTTGTTCGTCATTCCCTTCATTACGCTGTTGCATACCCCGGGCATGTCCCCGGCGGAGGTACTGGAAGAATGGCCCCGGAAACTGCTGCTGTTCGCTCTGTTCCTGCCCACGCTGGTGCCGGAGCTCACCAACGGCGTGCCCGATGCGGCGCACCTCTGGTCCATTGGCACGGAGGAGTACTTCTATGCGCTGTGGCCCTTGGCGCTCATCCTTTTCCGGCGCATCCGCCCGTTGCTCGTGGTGGGCGTCTACATCGGTTGGACGGCCGCGTATTCCGTGCTGGCCAACGGGCCCGGATCAGGCACGCGGTTCGTGGAGGTGCTGTTCGCTTTCTGGCGCAACTTCAACATCGATGCCATGGCGGCTGGCGCAGGCATGGCCTTGTTGCTGCTCCGCGGCGGCAAGGTGCTGCGCGTGGTTTTGGACCTCCGTGTGTTCATCGCTGCAGCCGTGGTCACCGTGGCCGTGCTCTCGCAGTACGCGTGGATCGCGCTGGTAGGCAACCAGGTGATCATGGTGCTCTTCGCCCTGCTGGTGCTGAACTTGGCCGCAAACCCGCGTGCGGCGTGCCTGCTGGAACAGCCCTGGCTCCGCTACCTCGGCAAGATCTCCTACGGGCTCTACGTGTACCACCCGCCTTTGGTAGTGCTGGTGCTGAGCCTGCTGGCGCGCTTCAAGCCGCTGCCCTTCGCATGGGCGTATCCGTTGGTGTTCCTGCTCACCATGGCCGTGGCGGGGATCTCCTACCGTTTCTTTGAATCGCCGATCCTGAAGCTGCGCACCCGCTACCGGCCCGCTGCGAAACCCCATTGAGCGCGGCCACCCGTACTTTCGCCGCCCATGGCCAACACCCCTTCCATTCCCAAGGGCACCCGCGATTTTTCGCCGGTGGAGATGCTCCGCCGCAAGTACATCTTCGGCACCATTGAAAAGGTTTTTCAGAAGTACGGTTTTCTTCCGCTGGAAACGCCTGCGATGGAAAACCTCAGCACCCTCACCGGCAAGTACGGCGAGGAGGGCGACCGGCTCATCTTCAAGGTGCTCAACAGCGGTGAGGCGTGGAGGAGCGTTTCGCAGGACGTGAAGGACAAGCTGGCCATAGGGGAGGAGGTGCATTCCGGAAAATTGGCCGCCGAACTCTCCGACAAAGCCTTGCGCTACGACCTCACCGTGCCCTTCGCGCGCTACGTGGTGCAGCACCGCAACGAGATCAGTTTTCCGTTCAAACGCTACCAGATCCAACCCGTGTGGCGCGCCGACCGCCCGCAGAAAGGCCGCTACCGCGAGTTTTACCAATGTGATGCCGACATGATCGGCAGCAAGAGCCTGCTGAACGAGGTGGAACTGGTGGAGCTCACCGCCGAAGTGTTCCGCAACCTCAGCCTGGGGGTGGCCATCAAGGTGAACAACCGCAAGGTGCTCAGCGGCATTGCCGAGATCAGTGGCCAACCGGACAAGGTGGTGGACATGGTAACGGCCATTGACAAGTTGGACAAGATCGGCCGCGAAAAAGTGGAGGAGGAGATGCGCACAAAGGGCATCACCAATGAAGCGATAGCACGTATCGCGCCGCTCTTCGAACTGAAAGGCACATGGGCCGAACAACGCCCGCAATTGGAACAGTGGCTGGCTCCTTCAGCGGTGGCACAACAAGGTTTGAAGGACCTATCAACAGTGTTTGAAACAGCGGGAGATCGCTTCGTTCCTCGCGATGACGTTCACGGAAGGGCCACGCTGGAATTCGACCCCACGCTGGCCCGCGGCCTGGACTACTACACCGGTGCCATCTTCGAGGTGAAGGCCAACGAAGGCAGCCTGCAAAGCAGCATCGCCGGGGGTGGCCGCTACGACGACCTCACCGGCATCTTCGGGCTCAAGGACATGAGCGGCGTGGGCATCAGCTTTGGAGCCGACCGCATCTATGACGTGTTGTTGGAACTGAACAAATTCCCGGCGGAACTCGGCGGCAGCACCCGCGTGCTCTTCGCCAACTTCGGCGAGGCGGAAGCCCTGCACAGCCTGAAGCTGCTGCGCCAGGTGCGCGAAGCGGGCATCGCCGCCGAACTCTATCCTGATGCGGTGAAGATGGCCAAGCAGTTCAAGTACGCCGACGACAAGGGCATCCCCTTTGTGGCCATCATTGGTGAAACGGAAATGAAGCAGGGCGTGGTGAACGTGAAAAACATGAAGACCGGCGAACAGCAGGCGGTGAAGGAAGAGGAGCTGCTCGCATTGCTATTGCAATAGGGCAGATAGCTCGTTGCCTGAACAAGCCTACTTACTGAGATGTCCACGCATACCATCACCACCCTCGGCCTGAAGCTCGATGAGCTGGAGGCCATCCTCGCCGAACGCCGCACCATTGCCTTGGGCAAGGATGCCGTACAGGCCATCAAACGCAGCCATGGCTATTTGCGCGACCGCCTGAAGAAGAGCGATGCGCCGATCTACGGCGTGAACACGGGCTTCGGCTCGCTGGCCAACACCAGCGTGCCCAAGGCCAAACTGGCCGAGCTGCAGAAGAACTTGGTGATGAGCCATGCCTGCGGCAGCGGCGAACCGGTGCCGGCGGAGATCGTCCGCGCCATGTTGGTGCTGAAGGTGCAGAACATGGCCTTTGGGCACAGTGCCGTGGCGCCTGCCACGGTGCAGCGCATGATCGACCTGTACAACCGCGATGTGCTGCCCGTGGTGTACGAGCGCGGCTCACTGGGCGCCAGCGGCGACCTGGCCCCGCTTGCCCACCTGGCCCTGCCCTTGATCGGCCTGGGTGAAGTGACGGTGCAAGGCAAGCGCATGAAGAGTGCGCAGGCGTTGAAGAAGTTCGGCTGGGAACCCTTGGAACTGGGCCCCAAGGAAGGCCTGGCTCTGCTGAACGGCACGCAGTTCATGAACGCCTATGCAGCACTGCTCGTGCTGAAGGCTGACCGCCTGGCGAACTTGGCGGATGCCATCGGGGCCATGAGCCTGGAGGCGTATGATGGGCGGCCGGAACCGTTCCACCCCTCGGTGCATGCGGTGCGCCCGCATCCCGGGCAGGCCGTGGTGGCCGCCAACCTGCGCAAGCTGCTTGCCGGCAGCCAGCTGATCACACGGGCCAAGGCCCACGTGCAAGACCCGTACTCCTTCCGCTGCATGCCGCAGGTGCATGGCGCCAGCCGCGATGCCATGGCCTACGTGGAGCGCGTGGTGGGCCGCGAACTGGAGGCCGTTACCGACAACCCCACCGTGTTCGACGACGAGGACCTGGTTGTGAGCGCGGGCAACTTCCACGGACAGCCGCTCGCGCTGGCGCTGGATTTCCTCGCCATCGCCTTGGCGGAATTGGGCAGCATCAGCGAGCGCCGCACCTACAAGCTCATCGGTGGGCAGCGCGGCCTGCCGCCGTACTTGGTAGCGGAGCCGGGCATCAACAGCGGCTTTATGATCCCGCAGTACACCGCCGCTTCCTTGGTGAGCGCCAACAAGCAGCGCTGCATGCCCAACAGCGTGGACACCATCGACAGCAGCAACGGCCAAGAGGATCACGTGAGCATGGGCGCCGCAGCGGCCATTAAAACATGGCAGGTGGTGCACGATGTGGAGCGGGTGCTGGCCATCGAACTCTTCACGGCCGCGCAGGCGCTGGATTTCCGCAGGCCGGCGAGATCTTCGGGGCCCATTGAGGAAATGCACGCGGCCTTCCGCGCCAAAGTGCCTTTTGTGAAGCGGGACGTGGTGATGCACGACCTGATGGAGGAGGCGCTGGCCTACCTGCGGGCTACGGATCCACTTTCGCTGCCTTAGGCTGTGGACATCAGGAGATGCCCTATGCTCCCTGCCGCCGATGCCGTATGCGGCGCGGGCTACGGCTTCCGGATCAAAATCTGAACCTCAGAAAGCCCATGCTGAGCGATAGCGTAGGGTTGGACTGGGCGAAGAAGGTGACCACATCACGCGAGGCGAACCCGGCCTCCCAAGTGCCGCCGCCCACGATAAAGGTGATGCCCACCGGCACTTTCAGGGCATAGCCACCACCGGTGCTGATGCCCGTGCTCAATTGGACCCACGGCACAGGCCTGAAATCACCGCCGATCCCGAAGGCGGCGCTTTCCAAATTGCCGGGTTCCTGGTTCAATGGCACCACTACTTCAGCACCTGCCTCAATGCTCTTGCCGGCGAGCAGCCCAATGCCGAAACGGGCGGTGGAAGGCAGCGGCCGTTTGGTGCGCATCCCGGATTCCCACTTCAGGAAGCCCGTGTTGGTGACAAAATCCTCCAGCCCGTTGATGATGTTGTAGTTCTCCAGGCCATTGGTGGCCAGGTCGATCAGGCTGCCATCGCCCGCAGTATATACATCGCCGGTCCAGGTGATCGAGCCCAGGTTGCATACGGAAGCACCCAGCTTCCATTTCTTCCCGATGATCATGGCCATGCCCAGGTCCACGCCAACACCGGTTCCTGCCGGTTTCGGAGAGGCGATGGATCCACCGATCGAGGGGGCATCGTCCACGCGCTCTCCGCTTTCGATATCGATGCCCAGGGTGGGTGTGATAGCGGTGAATCCCGTGGCTTTTCCATCCTTTGAGGATATGTCCACTATACCGATGCCCAACAAGTATTTCAGCCCGATGCCGAAGTCGAGCTCCAGGTCATCATTGCGAACCAGGTGCCTGCCGTAGGAAAAGCCGAATTCCCGGTACCAACTGGCCCGCAAGTGCGATCCGTCGAGCACCGTGGAAAGCAGTTGCGGTTGTGTAGCAATGCCCAAGGCGATCAACGCGATCGAATCGGGCGACATGTTTTCGTAGTTGGAGATCGTATCACCGGTAACCAGCACCAGCAGGTTGAAGTAATCCGACCGGAAGCCGATGAACGCCAATTCCGCGGTGAGCGGCCCGAACCGCGAGGAGACCTGCATGCGGTCGCGCATTTGGAAGGCGAAGCCGCCCGCCTTTTCCGTGGCTACGGCGGCGCCGAAGAGCATGAGGTCCACATTGGCAATGGCGCCGGCGTCGGCAAATTGGCGGCCGGCGCTCTCCTTCTCCGATTCTGTGAAGGTGAAATCCGAATTGATCAGCCGTTCGCGGATGTCGGTGCGGGTGATCGCGTCGGAGTGCACGCTGTAGCTGCCTTCCAGCAAGCCTATGGCCACGTGCTTCTTTTCATGGCGCCATTTCCAGCCCAGGTTGGCCGGGTTGATCCCTACGGTTTGGTAATCCTCGGCGAAGGTGGTAGAGACCGCCCTGCCCGTGCTGGTGAATGCGCTCATTTCCGCCTGCCCATGGGCGAAAAGGGCAATGCAGCATGTCGTGATCAGCAGCAGCCGGCGTTTCATGGCGGGGATGACCTGCGTTGCAAGGTAGGTCAGAGCTCCATGGAATGGTCTTTGTTTCCCCCGAAATGGTGAGGTACAGGTGATCATGGCGCCTTTCTACGGACTTGCGCTGATTTTTGTGCCATGAAGGTCTATCTCCTTCCGGGCGTGGGTTGTGATCACCGGTTGTTCAGCCGGTTGGATCTGCACGGCCTGGATGTGGCATACCTGGATTGGCCTCCCTTTCCCGCCGGGGGTACCTTGGCGCAAGTAGCGGCGGAACTGGGCCGGCAAGTGGATGCCGCACGGCCGCACATGCTCTTAGGCGTGAGCATGGGGGGCATGGTGGCGCAGGAACTGGCGCTGCTCACCAAGCCGGAAAAGGTGGTGCTCATTTCTACTTGGACCGGGCCGTGGGAGTGGCCTTGGTACATGGGCGTGGTGAAGGCGCTGCATCTTCCGGCCCTGATCAGTCCATCCACCATGCGTTGGACCTGGCCGTTGAAGCGGGTGCTTGGCCCGCGGCCGGACGAAGTGGACCGGCTGCTGTGGGAGATGGCGGTGGCACAAGGTGCGACCAAGATCCGACGCGGCGTGGAAGCGGTGTTGCGTTGGCCGGGATCACGGTGGAACGGCCCGGTGGTGCGCATTCACGGCAGCGGAGACCGGCTGATCCCACTGCGATTCCCGGTGGACCACCTGGTGCAGCACGGCCCGCACATCATGGTGCTCGTGCATGCATCCGAAGTTTCACGCGCCATCTGTATGGCGGTGGCCGGTTGACGCGATATTTGCCCCCCATGGAAGACCTGCTCACCCTGAACGCGCTGCTGAGCTTTGTTACGTTGGCCCTGCTGGAGATCGTGCTCGGCATTGACAACGTGATCTTCGTCAGCATCATTTTGGGCCGTATGCCCGAGCAAGACCGTGCCCGCGGCCGCAAGCTCTGGATGATCATCGGCATTCTGATGCGCACGGGGTTGCTCTTGGGGCTTACCACCTTGGTGAAGCATGGCGACAAGCCCTTGTTCGCCGTGGCGGGCAATGATTTCACCTTGCGCCATATCATTTTGTTCGCAGGGGGCATGTTCCTGCTCTACAAGGCGGTGATGGAGATCCATGCGAAGGTGGAAGGCGGTGAACATCAGGCGGGCACGAATGCCAAAGCGAAGGGCTTTGCCGCGCTCATGGCGCAGATCATCGTGGTGGATGCGGTGTTCTCCTTCGACAGCATCCTCACCGCCATCGGGTTGGGCAACCACGTGGAAGTGATGGTGGCTGCGGTAGTGGTGGCCATGTTCGTGATGTTCTTCTTTGCCCACGGTATCAGCACCTTTATTGAAAAGCATCCCACCTTGAAGATGCTCGCCCTTTCCTTCCTGGTGATGGTGGGCTTCATGCTCTTCTTCGAAGGCTTGGAGCCGCTGCACCACAGCGAGATCCCCAAAGGCTATGCCTACGTGGCCATGGCCTTCAGCTTTGCCGTGGAACTGCTCAACATGCGCGTGCGGGGCAGGCAGGTGGTGAAGCTGAACAAGTAGGTTGAGGATTGTAGTTCATGGTTCGTAGGGCAGGACGTGCGCACGCCCTGCAACCTATGACCTGCAACCTGTTCACTCCACCCCGTTAAACACGTACTGCACCAGGTTTGCTCCCATCTGCAAGGCCTTCCGGTGCAGCTCGGGCGGGTCGTTGTGCACGTCCGGGTCCTCCCAGCCATCGCCCAGGTCGGTCTCATGGTCATAGAAGCATACCAAGCGGCCTTCCCAGATCAGCCCGAAGCCTTGGGCCGGCATGCCGTCATGCTCATGGATCTTGGGCAACCCTTTGGGGAAGTCATATTTCTGGTGGTATACCGGATGGGAGAAAGGCAGTTCCACGAACTCCAGTTCAGGGAATACCAGTTGCATGGCCGGCCGCAGGAACTTGTCGATGCCGTAGTTGTCACTTACATGCAGGAAGCCCCCGCCAAGGAGGTAGTTGCGCAGGTTCCGGGCCTCCTGGGGGCTGAAGGTGATGTTGCCGTGCCCGGTAATGTCCAGCCAAGGATAGTTGAAGATGTCCGGGCTTCCCACCTCCACATGGGGTACTTCGGTGTTGATGTTCATGCCCAATTGTTCGTTGCAGAACTTCACCAAATTGGGCACCGCCGTGGGGTTGGCATACCAGTCGCCGCCGCCGTTGTATTTCAGCACGGCCAGTTGGTAGGTGCCTTGGGCCTGTGCGGCGAAACCGGCGAATACCGCAACGAGGAACAGCAGGGCGCGCATGGGTGCAAAGTTCGGCGAGGTTGGCGTTGCGTGTTTCGCGAATTGATCAATTTGCCAATTCGCCAAATGGCCGATCTGCCATGGAACCAGGTAGCCCAATGGCCAAGGTGCTCACCGATGCTGTGCGAAATTCATCCATGCGCAAGCGGCCACGGCGGCTGTTTCCGTGCGCAGGCGGGCATTGCCGAGCCCCACGGCTTGAAAGCCGCTTGCGGTGAGCAGCCCTGCTTCATCCGCCGTGAAGTCGCCTTCCGGCCCGATCAGCAACAGCGCATCCGTGCCTGGCTGGTGAATTTCGGGCAATTGCCGCTTATCGCCTTCACACCAGCCGAAAAAGCGCTGGGGCACGGCCTCATTCACCAAGTCAGCGATCGGGGTAAGGTCGTCCAGTTGGGGCATCCACCGTCGTTGGCTTTGTTTCATGGCCCCGATCATCACGCGCTCCAAGCGGTCGTGCCGCAGCTTGGTGCGTTCGGTGCGGTGCGTAAGCAGCGGGGTGATGCGGTCCGCACCGATCTCGGTGGCCTTTTCAAGGAACCACTCGAACCGTTCCAACTGCTTGGTGGGTGAAACGGCAAGGTGGATGCGGGCCGTGCGCTCCGGCGGGGACAATTCCCGGTGCTTGATCTGCACGGTGCAGTTGCGCTTGCCCGCGGCGGTGATCTCCGCTTGCGCGAAGCCGCCCATGCCGTCCAGCAAGCCGATCACGGCGCCGGCGGAAAGCCGCAGCACATGCAGCGCATGGTGCGCCTCTTCCTCCGGCAGGTCCAGTGCGGAAGGGCCAAGATCGGGGCAATGGAACAGGTGCATGCGCAGGGCGGATCCGGTCACATCGGGGGGCCTTGGCGCTCCGTTTCGGGCAGCTTCATTGCGCCCTTCAGCGTGGTGGTGTCCGCAATACCGCCCAGCAGTTCGATGTTCACGCCGTCGCTCAGGCCGGTCTTCACGTGGGTCTTGTTCCAGCCTTGGCCGTTCTTCACCTCCACAAAGGCGCTGTCACCGGTGTTGTTGAACGCGATCACGCTTTCCGGAATGCTGAGCACGCTGTCGCGCCGGTCGAGCACGATGTCGGCATTGGCGCTGTAGCCCGCACGCAGGGTGCGGCCTTCCTTTACCCGCACGGCAGCCCTGATCTCGAACTGGATGGCGCCGTTCGCCTCCACGCCTTTGGGTGCGATGTATTCGAGATTGGCATCCCAGGTGGCGCTGTCGATGGCGCCCACGGTGATCACCACGGGCATGCCCAGCCGCACTTTGCCGATCTCGCTTTCGTCCACATTGCCCTTGAAGATCAAGTCGTTCATGTCGGCCACGGTGGCGATGGTGGTGCCTTCGTTGAAATTGTTGCGTTCGATCACGCTGGTCCCCACTTTCACGGGCACGTCCAGCACCATGCCTTCGATGGTGCTGCGCACTATGGTGTTGCTGGCGCTGCCGCTGCTTTTACTGATGCCGTCGCGCACCAATTGCAGGGCGTCCTGAGCGGCATCCTGCTCTTGGCGGGCGTTGCGCAAGGCTATGTCGAAGCCCTGCATTTCGCTGGCCGCGATCACGCCCTTGTCGGCCAGGGGCTTGTTGCGGTCGTAGTCCATCTGCGCGTTGCTGAGCGCAATGGCTGCGCTGTTCACGCGGTTTTCCGCCTGGTTGAGCGAGAGCATGTCGGGCACGATCTGGATGGTGGCGAGCTTGTCGCCCTTCTTCACCAGCTGCCCGGCCTCCACGAAGAGTTCCTTCACTACGCCGCTTACCACCGGTTTGATCGCGATCTCCTGCCGCGGTTCGATGGTGCCGTTGGCCACGGTTTTCTTCACAATGGTGCTGATGCGGGGCTTCACCGCTGTGAATTCCGGCGCCTTGGTGGCGTTTTTCTGGTAGAGGAACCAGAGGGTCCACAGGAAGAGGGCCGCAAGGAGGAAGAGGAGGAGGTACTTGATCGGGCGTTTCATGCTGGTTCCGTTACGTGCGTCAGGTTCATGGTCGTTATTCGGCGCGGAGGGCGTCAACAGGCTTGATGGCCAGGGCGCGGCGGGCGGGTATCCAACCGGCGATGAGCCCGCTGGCGATCAGTATGCCCAAGGCCACCACGGCCGTGCTGAGGCCCACCTCGGGGTTCTTGAAGAAGCCCGATTCGATCTGCATGCCGTTGATGAGCTGCAGCACACCGATGCCGGCCACCAGGCCGAAGTAGCCTGCGATGAAGGTGAGGGTCATGGCTTCCAGCATGATCTGCCCGGTGATGTTGCCAGGGCGGGCGCCGATGCTGCGCCTAATGCCGATCTCCTTGGTGCGCTCCTTGATGATCACCAGCATGATGTTGCTGATGCCGATGATCCCGGCGAGCAGCGTGAGGATGCCCACGAACCAACTGAGCGCCGAAATGGCCAGGAACAGCATGTTCATCTGCTGGTACATCTCCTCCATATTGAAGCCGCCGAAGGCCAACGGGTCGGCGGGATCCACCTTGTGGCGTTTGGAGAGCATCCGCTTCACGCGGTCCTGCACCACGGAGGCCTGTGTGCCGGGCTTGGCGCTCACGCTGAACCAGTGCACGGTGTTCATGCTGTTGAAGGCCTTCTGGAACGTGCTGAACGGGATGAAGATGGTGCTGCCTTCACCTTCGTCGTCCATGGCATTGGCCTGGGGCACGTGCAGGCCCACCACCTGGAAGAACACCCCTTGGATCCGGATGTACTTGCCCAGCGGGTCTTCCGCGCCGAACAGTGTTTTCACCACCTGCGGGCCGATCACGCACACCTTGCGTTCATCGCGGATGTCCTTGGCATTGAGGAAACGCCCCTGGGAAATGGTGGAGGCCTTGAACAGCAGCACATCGGGCATGTCGCCGTTCACGCTGAAGCCGCCGTTCTTGTCCTTGTAGCTCACGTTGTTGGCCCCCCGGTATCCGCCGAGCTGCAGGCGCGGTGCCACCTTGTCCACGCCTTGCACGGCGCGAATGGCGGCGATGTCGCCGTTGTCGAAATCAAACTGCCGCCCGCGCTTGAAGCCCGCGTAGGGGAGGGAGGTGCTCTGTGTCCAGATGAAGAAGCTGTTGGTGGCCCATCCTTGGAAACCGCCCATCACGCCGTTGTTCAAGCCCTGGCCCATGCCCAGCATGATCACCAGCATGAAGATGCCCCAGAACACGCCGAACATGGTGAGCCCGCTGCGCAGCTTGTTGCGGCTCAGCGTGGCCCAGATCTCGTTCCAGCGTTCACTGTCGAACATCTTTCCCGGTTGTCATTCGTCACGCAGTGCTTCAATGGGCCTGATGGCAGCGGCTTTGCGTGCCGGGATGAGCCCGGCCAGGGCACCGGCCACCACCAGCACGCCCGTGGCCCACAATGCGGTGCCGAGGTTGATCGAGGGGTTGCGGAACATTTCGCTGCCCGGCACGTTGCCTCCAATGAACTCCAGCAGGCCCACCCCGCACACCAGCCCGAAGTAGCCGGCCATGGCGCTGACGAAAATGGCTTCCATGATCACCTGGCCGATCACGTCGGCCGGGGAGGCCCCCAAGGCTTTGCGGATGCCGATCTCCTTGGTGCGTTCCTTCACCGTGATGAGCATGATGTTGCTCACCCCCACGATGCCCGCCACGATGGTGCCGATGCCGATGATCCACAGGAATGCGCTGATGCCCCCGAAGATCTGGCCGAAGAGCATGGCGTTCTCCACGTTGTTGTTCACGTAGATCGCCCGATCGTCCGTGGGGTCGAAACGGTGCCGGGCGGCGAGCACGGAGGCCGCGCGCTGCGCTGCTTGCTTGGAGCCCGCCATGGAGCCGTCGCTGAAGCTGAAGGTGATCTTGTCCACGTTCTGCTGCTCGTTGAACACCCGCTGCACCACGCTCAAGGGGATGAACACCTGGCTGTTCTGGTTCATGCCCCGGCCACCGCTCTCGAACCGGTACACCCCGACCACTTGGAACGGGATGTTGTTCACCTGCACCCACTGGTCTATGGGGTCTTCCCCCTTGAACAGCGCATCACGCGAGTCTTCTGCCAGTACGATCACTTTGCGGGTGCGCGCCACGTCCATTTGGTTGATGAAGCGGCCTTGCAGGATCTGCTGGTGCTGCAGTTCGGTGAAGTCGGGGGTGACCCCGCTGATGGTGAAGTTGCCGTAGTGCTTGCCCCGGCTCAGCTGGCTGTTGCCGCGCCATACCCGCAGGTTGCCGGTGATGTGCTGCAAGCCGGGGATCGCCGAGCGCAGGGCTTCCACATCGTGGATGTCCAGTTGGATGTTCCGGTCGACCGCCAAGCCTTGCCAGGGTTTGCTGGTCTGGCCGCCCCAGATGTCGATGGTGTTCTTGGCCGTGTTGCGGAAGTTGTAGCTGAAGCCGTTGCTCAGGCCCTGCCCCATGCCCAGCAAGAGGATGAGCATGAAGATGCCCCAGAACACGCTGAAGCCCGTGAGCACCGTCCGCAATTTGTTCTTGCCGATGGTGTTGAAGATCTCCGCCCATTTCTCACGATCGAACATCGTGCACCGCGGTTGCCGGTTGTTGCTGGTGGTTCTCGATCTCCCCGTCCTTCAGCCGGATGATCCGGTCCGTGAGGGCGCCGACCTTGGGTTCATGCGTCACGATCACCAGCGTCATGCCCAGGTCCTTGTTCACGCCCTTCAGCAGCTCCATCACCTCGCTGCTGGTGCTGCTGTCCAAGGCGCCGGTGGGCTCGTCGGCCAGGATCACCTTGGGCTGTGAGATCAGCGCACGGGCAATGGCCACCCGCTGTTTCTGGCCGCCGCTCAGCTCATTGGGCATGTGCCGCGCCCACTCGCGCAAGCCCACGTTGCCCAGCATCTCCATGGCCTGTTCATTCCGCTTGCGGCTGGACACGCCCTGGTAGTACAGCGGCAAGGCCACGTTTTCCATGGCGTTCTTGAACCCGATCAGGTTGAAGCTTTGGAACACGAAGCCGATGTACTTGCTGCGCAGCTCCGCGGCGCGTGTTTCGGTGAGGGAACGGATGGGCATGCCGTCCAGCAGGTAATCGCCGCTGTCCGCATTGTCCAGCAGGCCGATGATGTTCAACAACGTGCTCTTGCCCGAGCCTGATGATCCCATGATGCTCACCATTTCACCCTTGCGGATGTGCAGGTCAATGCCTTTGAGCACCTGCAGCAGGTTCTCGCCCATTTGGTAGGCCTTGCGGATGTTGTTGAGTTTGATCATGGGCGTGGGGCACGAAAGTATCGGCTGCCGCTCCTCCATGGGTGGCGCCATACATGAACGGTCGATCGGGGGGGTCCTGCGGTGCGGGTCGGCCTTGGTCTGCCTATTGGGTGAACGCACGGGATATGGCTTGCATATCCGCCAATACATCTGTGGCACACCGATTGCCTCCCAAGCTCGCAACTACTTTCGCCAACCGATCATGTGACACATGAAACAGTTATACATCATTGCCCTGGCCGCATCTTTGTCCAACTCCGTTGTTTCGGCCCGCCCTACTAGCGATATCATCGTTTTTTCCGATGCAGGGGAGCCCTTCACCCTGGTGGTGGATGGAGTGGTCCGCAACAGCCGGCATGCGACCCGCGTGGAAGCCAGGGGCATCAGCGGCTCAACTCCGCTGTTTATGGTGGATCTCGCGGATGCCGGCATTGCACCGATCCACCAGGGCGGTTGGGAGGGATCCGGCTTGGGATACACCTTGTGCATCACCACTACCACCAAGGTTGCCTCGGCGCCCGGAACCAACACAAAAGCGGTGGACCCTGTCCAAGCCGGTGGCTGCGGCCATGCCATGGCCGCCTCCGACTTCCAGGAGGCCAAGACCAAGATCAGCAGCAAAGGATCGGATGACACCAAGCTCATGTTGGCCAAGCAGATCGCAGGCAGCAACTGCCTGTCAACTTCCCAGGTAAAGGCCGTGATGAACCTCTTCAGTTTTGAGGACAGCAAGCTCGATTTTGCCAAGTACGCCTATGATCACGCGAGCGACCGGAACAATTACTACCATGTGAACGAAGCATTTGGATCAACCGGCTCCGTGGAGGAATTGAACAGCTACATACAAGGTCGGTGAGAACTGCAACCACTACCTTGCCACCCCCTGATCCCAATGAGATCCATCCTGAAGATCGCCACGCTGCTGGGGCTCGTTGTGCTGAACGCATCCTGTACCGGTTCCAAGCCATTGGCCAAGAAGGCCGCCAAGCTGGATGAAAGCGGCATGTATGCGGAAGCGGCCGACCTGTACCTTCAAAGCGCCATGCGCAACCTGCGCAACGTGGAGGCCAAGATCGGGCTGAAACAAACCGGCCAGAAGCTCCTGAACGACAAGCTCAGCAGCTTCTTCAAGGCGTTCAGCATGGGAGAAGACAAAGAGGCTGCCGTAAATGCCTTCCTGGAGGCCAAGGGCTACCAGGAGCGGGTGCAACGCGCAGGGGTGGTTTTGGAGATCCCCGAGAGCTACGCCAATGACTTCAAACAAGTGAAGGGCGAGTACTTGGTGCAATTGTACACCTTGGGACAGGAGCAGATGGGACGGAACGAATTCGCGGCGGCCGAAGCCACATTTGCCAAGATCGGCAGGCTGGAACCCGGCTACAAGGATGCCGGCAACCTGCAGGATATTGCCTACTTGGAACCCCTGTACATCCTGGGCAAGGCGGAGTTGGCCGCCGGCCAATACCGAAAGGCCTATGCCGACCTGGCACGGGTCACCGAACGCAATGCGCAGTACAAGGATGCCGCCGTGCTGCAACAACAGTGCGTGGACAAGGGGCGCTACCCGATCGCGGTGCTGCCCTTTACCACTGCCGGTGGCGCGTCCAAGGCCCAGGCCATCACCATGCAGGCCTATGTCACCGCCGCTCTTACCGACCTGCATGATCCCTTCATCCGCGTGGTGGACCGTGAGAACATCCAAAAGATCCTCGACGAGCAAAAGCTGGGCATGAGCGGCGTGGTGGATGAAGCCACGGCCGTGAGCGCCGGGAAATTGATGGGGGCGCAAGCGGTGCTCATGGGCACGGTGATCAGCAGCAGCGAATCACCCGGGCGCACGCAACGCAGCGCCAAGGAAGGCTATGAATCGTACCAAGTGAAGGAGCTGAACGCCGAAACCAACCAGTACGTGTACGTTACCCGGTACAAGCCCGTGCAGTACACCGAATTCTCCATGGTGAACCGGGCCCAGCTCTCCATCAGTTACAAGCTGGTTTCCCTGGAGACCGGCCAGGTGCTGCTCAGCAAGGTGTTGGACCGGCAGGCGGAAGACCAAACCCGCTACGCCAGTTATGAAGGCAATGCACAGGCGCTGGTCCCCAAGTTCAACGGCACGGTGGATACCCGGAGCAGCGCCCGGCGTGACCTGGCATCCTTGCTGGCCGCCCCGCGGGAAGTGAAATCAACGGCGGTGCTGGCCAATGAGCTGCTCAGGTCCAGTTCGGCCTTGCTGGCCGGAAGCATTGGTCAAGAACTTGCCGGCAAGTTGCCATGAGCACAGGTTTGCTGGATCTTCCCCGAAGGGCTGCAGGCGGGCGCCTCTTGCGGCAAGGCTTGGTGTTCCTGCTCCTGCTTTCGGCGTGCAGGGCCCGGCAAACCGTGCAGCCGCCGGAACCCGCAGGCCAGGTGGAGTTGCCCAAGCCTGCATGGGTTACGGGCAGGCCGGTGAGCAGCGCCGATTACATCGGCATTGGCATTGCTTCCAAAACCCGGCCTGACTACCAGGAAACGGCCAAGAAGAACGCCCTGAACGACTTGGCCAGTGAGATCAGCGTGCAGGTGGAGGGCAACAGCCTGCTGTACACCTTGGACCGCAAATACAAGTTTGATGAAGAGTTCACCAGCACCATCCGCACCAGCACGCAGGAGCGCCTGGAGGGATACGAACTGGTGGATACCTATGAGAGCGGCTCGGAATACTGGATGTATTACCGCTTGGACAAGGAAGCGCATGCCCGGGCAAAAGCAGCGCGGAAACAGCAAGCCATCGATCAGGCCACGGACCTGTACAAGCGGGCCCGGGCCGGTTTGGCCGCAGGTGACCTGCGCACGGCGTTCGATCTGGACCTGCGTGCATTGGTGGCGATGAAGGACTATTGGGGCGAAAACGACCTGGTGCCCATCGGGGAGCGGAGCGTACCCCTGGCCAACGAACTCTTCAACGACCTGCAGCGCATGGCGGGCGGTGTGCACCTGGCTGTGCTGCCCGAGCGTTGCGCATTGGATTGGTCCAACCGCTTCCGCCGGGAACTGCTCATCACCGCGTCGTTCGCCGCGGGAGGCAAGGCGCTGCCGCAACTGCCGCTCATCATCGGGTTCCCCGGCGCGGAGGGAAAGGTGAACGAGAGCCGCAATACGGATGCGGACGGGCGCGCCCGCATCACCATCCAGCGGGTAAGCCTCGCGGCAGCAGCGCCGGAAGCAGTGGTGGAATTGGACCTGAAGGCCTTGGTGAGCAAGGATATCGACCCGGCGTTCACGGCACCGCTGCTGGGCAGCCTTGCCGTGCCAGCCGTGCATGTACCCATCGACCGGTTGTTGCCCAAGGTCTTTTTCACAGGCCATGAGCGCAACTTGGGCCAAGTGTTGGGGAACGATCCATTGGCCTTGGTCCTGAAAGAAGAATTGACCGCCAAGGGTTTCCGGGCGGTCGACCGCCCGGTCGACGCGGACCTGGTCGTGGAGGTGGTTGCCGATACCCGGCCGGCGGGCGAGAGCAGCGGATTCTTCACTGCAGTGCTGGATGAAACCATCAAGGTGATCGACCGGCGATCGGGCGAAACGATCCATGAGGCCGGCAAGCAGGGCATCAAAGGCATTCAGCTGGACCACGGCAAGGCCGGTATGGATGCGTACAAGAAGGCGGCACAAGAGGTCCGCGCCGAAGTTGTGCCCGCGCTGTTGAACGCACTTTTTCAATAGTGGCCGGCCTTGGAATACTTTGGCACGGGATTGGAACCAAACAGCATTGACCACCGCAACCACAAACCACAGATCAACATGTCAACCACTACTTCACGAATGGCATCGATCGCCTTCATGGCCATCCTGCTCGTTGGCGGGACCAGCGCTTGCAAAAGCAAGAAGAAGGCGGCGGAAGCCGCAGCACCGCCCAGCGGTGAAACCGAGGTGAAAGTGCTCTGCTCGGGGCCGGAGTTCTTCACCGACGACAAGAACTTCCGCGCCAACAACCTGGGCGAAAGCATGGACCAGGCCACGGCCAAGAAAAAGGCGCTCTCCAATGCCAGGGCGGACATGGCCAGCGCCATCAACACCCAAGTGAAGGCCGTGATCGACAACTACGTGAACAGCCGGGAGATGAACAACAAGGAGGAAGTGGCCGAGCGCTATGAGAGCCTGGCCCGTGAAGTGGTTGACCAAAAGCTCACCGGCACCCGCACCATTTGCGAGAAGCTCATGAAGGTGGAAGCCACCGGCAACTACAAATGCTACGTGGCCATTGAGCTCAGCGCACAGGACCTGCTGGCCGCATACAACGAGCGCCTCAGTAAGGACGACAAACTGAAGATCGATTACGATTACGAGAAGTTCAAGGAGACCTTTGACAAGGAAATGGAGAAACTGGGCAAGTGACCCGGTCGGCCGAATGCTTCGGGCCCCGTCTGCCACGGCAGGCGGGGCTTGTTGCATCAGTGCCCTTGGGCCAGGGCGGCACCAGCGGGGGCCGCAGGCTTGGGCTTGCCGTCCAACCAACCGTATACGCCCAGCACGTCCCGCACGTACCAATAGGTGTCTTGGCCGCGGCAGTAGCCGTTCTTGGCCGCCAGCCCCGTGAAATAGCGCGGCCGGTTCAATAGCACGATCGCGCGCTCCACGCTGCCGTCCCATAGGTCGGGATCAAGGCCCAGCTCAACCGCCAGGCGCTGGGCATCCTTCACATGGCCCGGTCCGGCGTTGTACGATGCCAGCACGAACTTCAGCCGCTGGCCCGCGCTGTTGATGCGCCCGCGGAAGATGCCGTCCAGGCGCACCAAGTACCGGGTGGCGCCCTGGATGTGCTCATTCACGCCGCTGCCTTCCGGCACGCCCATGAAAGCCGCCGTGGTCGGCATCATCTGCATCAAACCCTGGGCGCCCATGTAGGAACGCGCGGCTGTATCGAAACTGGATTCCTTGAAGGCCACTGCGGCCAACAGCTTCCAGTTCAACGAGGCACTGTCCGCATGGACCTGGAACAGGCTGTCGAACCGCGAGATGCTGTCGGTGCCATAGGCCCAATTGCCTTTGGACTGTCGTGGCCCCCGCGTATCCAAGCCGTTGTTGTAGGCGGCAAACAACGCTTTGCTTTCATCTTGGTACCCCGGGGAGGCCAGCCAGGTATCCATGGCGTGCAACAGGTGTGTGGCGTTGGTCCTCACCGCGAAGGTGAGCGGTACGGCCGTGCCTTCGTATCGGGCAAACTGCACCAGCGGCAATCGTTTGGCCTCCAACGAGGCAGAGGCGCCACTTACCAAGAGGGCCTGGCTACGGCCCAGGGCAGTGGCCATGAGCAGGTCGTCCGGAATGGAGTCCACAACACGGTAGGGCATGGCGCTGTCACCGATCGACAGCCGTTGCAAACTGTCCAGAAAAGGAGACCAACTGCTTACCGTCAGGGTGTCGCCCGGGTGCCGCTTGTTCTTGGTCTTCTCACCGGTGCGGGCCTCGGCGAAGCTGGGCGCCACCTGCCGGTAGGGCCTTGTGCGGCTCGTATAGGGCGCAGCCCAGCCATGCGGGGACAGCTGCGCAGCGATCACATCGCCCAGCCCGTTTTGCAGCATCAGCAGCATACTGTCCCTGTTGTTCACCGGCAGGGCCACGATGGGCAGGTGATGCTTGCGGGCAAAGCGCTCCAGCAACTCCCATTCCAAGCCGGTGGTGGCCTTGGGCCGTTGCTCCCAGGTCAGCGGGTCGGAAAGCACCAGTACCCGCAGGGTGTCGTGCTTGATCTGTTCCAGGTCGCGCAACACATGCGGGTGGCTCCAGGGCGCATCATCGTGCACATGGCCCGTGCGGCTTCCCGGCCCTTGCACCATGGGCAAGGCCAGCATGGCCGTGAACAGGCCCGTGCCGATGTATTCCGCCTTATGCATGGGTGTGCATCAAGTGTTCGCGCAGGTCGTTCAGGAACAGCAGGCATTCGGCCTCGTAGGCGGCGCGGTGGGCGTACAGCACGGTTTCGGCACCGCGCAACACTTCACCCGAGGGCACCCGTTGCGCCAATCCGCCCAATGCCCGGGCGATGCCGTCCAACCGCGCGTAGGAGCCCAGCCAGTCATTGGCCACCATGTAGCCGAGCAGGTGTTGTGTCCGCGCGGGCATCAGGTGCCGGTGCACTTGCAGCAGGGTGTACATGCGCTGCACATATTGCGGCAAAGGTTCATCGCTCAGCGTGCCCCATTGCCGGGCAATGGCATGATCGTAAAACAGGTCCAAGGCCACTCCGGCATATTTGCCGCAGTGCTCCCGCAGGCGTTCCCGCCCGCGAAGCGTCAACGGATGATCATCCGTGTAGCTGTCAATGCGCCGGTGCATGCGGATGCCTTTTTGCAGCCCGGGTGACCACGCGGAAAGGTCCCGGCCTTTCACCGCGTCGGCCATGAAGTTGCCGACGATCACCAAGGGGTCATTTCCTGATACGAGCAGGTGGCCTAGAAAGTTCATCCGTGCCCGGAAAGTTATGCCCGTGGGGCACATGCCGGCGGCCGTGGCACAAGTTCGTGGACCCAGCTGCGGCAACAGACCGGTCATCGTACCCCTCGCCCGGCCATGGATCATGGCCGGACATTTCCGGCACGCCCGGTATTTTGGCGGCCATGGCCACCGCCCGTTCCAGGATGTTGCTCTACTGGGTTACCCAGGTGGTGGCCTGGTCGGGCTACATGTTGCTGCTGGGCCTGCCTTCGCTGCTGGAAGGCGGCTATACGGCACGTTTCGGATGGATCACCGTGGCCATGGCCCTGATCGGCATTGTGGGCAGCCATGCGTTGCGCACATCCTTCAATGACCTGCGCTGGCTGGACCTCCCCTTGGGGGCGCTCGTGTTGCGCATGGTGCTGGGCGCGCTGGCGATAGGCATACTTGCGGGGCTGCTGCAAGCGGCCATCCACGATGCCGTTTTTCCGGAGGCGGATGACATGATCGGCGGTGGCGGACGCCGCCTGGCAGAGGTGCTGCTCAGTTGGGTGGTGCAGCTCTTCGTGTGGTCCGTGGCGTACGTGGCGTACCACTACATCGTGCGCAGCAGGCTGGAAATGATGCGTGCCTTGCGCCTGGAGGCCGCCAACCGGGAAGGACAATTGGCCAACCTCCGCAGCCAGCTCAACCCCCATTTCATGTTCAATGCGCTCAATAGCATCCGCGCGCTGATCGGCGAGGACCCCGAACGGGCCAAGCGCTCGATCACCCTGCTGAGCTCGCTGTTGCGCAATGCCATGTCCACGGTAAAGCGCCGTACGGTTCCCTTGGGCGAAGAGGTGGATACGGTGCGCACCTACCTGCTGCTGGAGGCCATGCGGTTCGAGGAACGATTGCAGGTGACCTTCGCCGTGGACCCCACCTTGGAGCGCAGCCCCGTGCCGCCCATGATGCTGCAAACCCTGGTGGAGAACGCCGTGCGCCATGGCATTGCCCGCAACAAGCAAGGAGGAGAGGTCCTGGTGGCGGCCGTACCGGCCGAAGGGGGCATGCTGCTTTCCGTGCGCAACACCGGGCGTTATGTGGAAGGCTCCCTTAGAGAGCAGGGCATCGGACTGCGCAATACACGCGAAAGACTCTTCCATCTCTACGCCGGAAGAGCATCAATGAACATACGCAATGAAGGAGGCATGGTGGTTTGCGAACTCTACCTGCCCCATGCTCCGGAAATGTCCGAACGAGACCTGCAAGAACAACCGCCACAACCATGAAAGCACTCATCATCGACGACGAACGGCTGGCGCGCAAGGAATTGATGCGCCTGTTGGAGGTACACGCGCAGATCCAAGTGGTGGGGGAGGCCACCAACGCGGATGAGGCGGAGAAGCTCACGTTGGAATTGCGGCCGGACCTCCTGTTCCTGGACATCAATATGCCCGGGCGCGATGGCTTCGAGCTGTTGGAAGCCTTGGACCCGGCACCCCACGTGATCTTCATCACGGCCTATGATGAACATGCCGTCAAGGCGTTCGAGGTGAACGCCATGGACTACCTGCTGAAGCCCATCGATCCGGAACGCCTGGCGTCCGCCTTGGCCAAGGTGGCCGCGTTGCCCAAGGCGGACGGTACCGAACGCAACCTGCTATCGGCCTCGGACCGGATCTTCATCAAGGACGGGGAAAAGTGCTGGTTTGTTGCACTCAAGGATGTACGGTTGCTGGAGAGCGAAGGGAACTATGTGCGGGTGCGGTTCAATGACAGCAAGCCCTTGGTGCTGCGCTCGCTCAACAGCTTGGAGAAGAAGCTGGACCCCCATGTTTTCTTCAGGGCCAACCGCAAACAGATGATCAACCTGGCATGGGTGTCCAAGATCGAACCGTGGTTCAGCGGGGGGCTGAATTGCACCTTGTCCACCGGTGAAGTGGTGGAGGTGAGCCGCAGGCAAGCACTGCGCTTCCGGGAGATCATGAGCCTCTAAGAGCGGGGGCGGGAGGGCACGGCCAACAGGCAAGGCCGCAGCAGCAGGCAACGGTTTTTCGGTATCTTGTTGCACAAATCCCAGTGCCATGAAGAAAACCCTCACCCTGCTTCTCCTGCTTGGATGTGTTTTTGGGCTGTCGGCTGCTTCCGGCGGCCCGGACCAGTATGGCTACCTGTGGAAGGACAACGCCGAACCGGACGGGCCGGTCTATTCCTGGATCGACATCACTGCGGACGGCATCCCCATCACTGGCCTTGCCGACGACAACACCTTCGGCCCCTACATCATGTCGGGCAACATGCCCTATTACTGGTACGATGTGAAAAAGGTATGGATCGGCAGCAATGGCTATGTGGCATTCGGCGGGGGCAACATCGCAGCCAACTTCCCCATGCTGCCTGCAGCGGGCGGTACCGACAATTACACCGCCGTGTTCATGGCCGACCTCACCTTCGGTGGTACGGGAAACCCCGCCCAATGTTTCCTGAAAGATGAAGCCACCCAGCTGATCATTTCCTGGATCAACGTGCCGTTCTGGAACGTCAACGCCCCGGGCTATAGCGGAAGCAATACGTTCCAGCTGATCTTGAACAAGATGGACAGCACCATCACCATGCAGTACCAAAGCACCTCAGGTACCAACGGCAGCAACGGGCCCGTGATCGGCATTGAAAGCATAACCGGAAGCATCGGCCTGGCCCGCAGCCAAAGCCTGATGCCCCAACCGGGTTATGCCGTACGCTTCTACAATCCCGCCGATCCGCTGCTGCAGGTGAAGGACGCCGCCGTGGATTGGGTCGGGATGGACGGTACCGGCGGCACCACCATGGCGATCGGCGGATCGCTGACCTTGGCCACCCAAGTGCACAATACGGGCAACCAGCCGCTTGAGCCGTTCACGCTCACCAGCACGGTGCTCGGGCCTTCGGGGCAGGTGGTGCTCACCGAAGTCCATTCCGTGCCGGCCCTCTCGCCCGACGGAAACTTGAGCCTTACCATGGATGCCGCACTTGTTCCGGTCCTTACCGGAACCTACCGCCACCAGATCGTGCTTTCGGGGATCACCGGCGAGATGATCGCCACCAACAATACCATGGAACGCGAGATCGTGGTGTATTCTCCCACGGACCAGACCAACCTGGTGAGCTGGGCCGGCGCCACGGACAATGGCGTGGGGTTGGCCTGGAACGGCGGCAATGGAGGCATCGGTGCGTACATCATCCCGCCGTTCCAACCGTGCCAGATCACCGCAACCACGGTGCGCATCACCAGCAATTCCGGCAGCAGCTTTGCCATGATGGTGTATGCCGATGATGGACCGGACGGGAGCCCCGGCACCTTGCTGGACAGCAGCGTGGTCAATGCGTCCAACGGCGGACCGGGCGACCATGTTTACCCGCTGCTCAACGCGATCCAATCCACCAATGGCGGGTTCTACGTGGTTTGGCACATGCTGGGCCCCAATGTGAACATCGCCGTGGACATTATGCCACCCTTCTCCCTGCGGTGCTATGAAGTGCTCGATGGTGCTTGGGCTGAATACCGCGACCGTACCATTACCGATTTTCACCTGGGGCTCCAGATCGCCTTGCCGCCTTACCTCGATGTGGGAGTGATGGGCTTGGTGGGCATCAACAACGGCCAACAGCTCACCGGGGCCACCACCGTGCAAGCCTTGGTCAAAAACTACGGCAACTCGCCTGCCACGGGCTTTCCCGTGCACTACAGCTTCAACAACGGGCCGGTTGCCACCCAGAACTACACGGGCAATCCCATCGCACCCGGCAATTCTGCACTGGTCATGTTTGGCCAGCAACTGGTGCCCCAGGCCAACAGCTCTGGCGATCTGTGCGTTTGGACAGCGGCCCCCGCCGATTCCTTGGACCAGAACGATACTTCCTGCGTAGCGGTTGACGTGTTTGTCGGCCTGGAGGAACCACACGCGCCCGCCTTGGTGCTCTGGCCTTGCCCGGCCAAGGAAATGGTCCGCTTGAACGGGGTGCCATCGGGACCGGTCCGCTTGCAGGTGTTCGATGGCTTGGGCAAACTGGTCCATGATCAGGAGGTACGATCCACTGGCGCATCGTTGGAGCTTGATGTGCGCTTGTTGCCTGCAGGGCCCTATGTGGTACGGTGCACCGCAGCGCACCTGCTGTTGCAAGGCCGTTTCATGGTGGAGCATTGAGCAGGGCACGGTCCTTGATGGCCGAGGCCGGGCTACCTTTGCGCCATCCTTCAGACCAGCATGTCCAAACGTTTTCTGCTCCTCCTGCTTGTAGCGTGGAATTTCCTGTTGACCGGTGCGGTGGTGTGGTCGCTCGGCCGCTCGCGCGTGCCGGACCGCATACTCCAGGAAAAACTCACCGGCCTGCAATTGGACAAGGATTCCTTGGGCCGTTCGGCGGCAGTTGAAGGCGCGTCGGACAGTATCCGGCCGCCCGAAGCGCGGATCGCCTTCTTCATGATGGACTCCGTACAGGCCAACTACGAGCTGGTCAAGGAAAGTGCAGCACGCGTGCGCAGCGAAGGCCAGCGCATGGAAGGCAATCTGCAGCGCGAAATGCAGAAAGCCCAGGCACGTTATGCCGAGCTCATGGGCAAGGACCATACGTACAGCACCCAGGCCCAATTGAAGGCCGACCAAGCCGAGGTGGAGCAGCTGGGCGGCAAGATCCAGGAACTGCAAGCTGCATCACAAGCCCAGCTGGAGGAACTGCAGGTAAAGATGCTCACGCAGATCGCCGACCAGCTCAAAGGCTTCTTGGAGGAATACAACAAGACCGCCGGGTTCGACTACATCTTCAGCATCCAGGATGCCGGCCAGATCTGGGTGGGCAACCAAGGGTTGGACATCACTGCGGACGTGGTGGCCGGCCTCAATGCCAGGCACCGGGGCCAAAAGGCAGGAGCTGCCAAATAGCCTGCACCTGCCCGTGCAGCGTAATACCCCATGCGCCCTGCATCCGTTCGCTTGCGCAGCTGCACCCGGTTGGCCCTGATGGCGTGCACCATGGCCCTGGGCGGCAGCACGGTGCTCGCCCAAGGCAAAGGCCGCGTTGAGGTGCTCAATGCCGACAATTGGGTGTTCGACAAAGCGGTAGCCACCGGTGCCCAGCGGCTCATCGGCAGTGTGCGCCTCCGCCATGAAGGAGCCTTCATGTCCTGCGATAGCGCCTATCTCTACGAGGACAACCGGGTTACCGCCTTCAGCCGGGTGGTGTTGAACCAAGGAGATACCCTGCGGATCACCGGCGACCACCTGGACTATAACGGCGCAGAACGATCGGCACGCATGAACGGCAATGTGCGGTTGAGCGATCCGGGAATGGAGCTGGCCACCGATGCCTTGGTTTACAATGTGCCTGCGCGGCGTGCGGCGTACAGCACGGGTGCGCTGATCCAGAACAAGCGGGACGGAAGCTCGCTTACCAGCCGGAAAGGGGAGTACGACGCAGCTGGGCACCTGTTCAACTTTACCGACAGTGTACGGATCACCCATCCGGAATACACCATCTCCTCCGATACGGTCCGCTACAGCAGCACAACAGGCCGGGCCGGGTTCATCGGCCCTACATGGATCACGCAAGGCGAGGTGCGCATGTACTGCGAAAGCGGCAGCTACGATGCCCGCCTGGGCCAAGGTGTGCTGAGCAAGCGCGGACGGATCACGCAAGGCGCACGTGAGCTTACCGGCGATAGCCTGGTCCATGATCGGCTCACGGGTATCGGTCGTGGCTGGGGGCATGTCACCATCAAGGACACGGTGAACCGCTTGGTGGTGCGCGGCCATGAAGGCTTGCACCGGCAAGCGGATGACCAAGCTATGGTCACCGGCCGTGCCGAACTGGTCATGCTCATGGGAGGCGATTCCCTGTACCTGCACGCGGATACGCTCTTTGCGGGCAAGGACAGCCTGGGCAAACGAACTGTCACCGGGCAGCGCAATGTGCGGTTCTTCAAGGAAGATATGCAGGGCGTAGGAGACACCTTGCGCTATAGCGAACACGACAGTCTGATCAGGCTGCAAGGCTCACCCTTCCTCTGGAACCGGGGCAACCAGCTTTCCGGTGACAGCATGCGCATCCAGCTCAGCAACGGACATGCCGAGCAGTTGCGGGTGGACGGCCACGCATTCCTGACGGCCCAAGCCGACAGCACCCATTATGACCAGATCACCGGCACATTCCTTACGGGCTACTTCCACCGGGATCAACTGGCCCGATTGATCGCCGAAGGGAACAGCCGTACCGTGTATTTCGCAAGGGAAACGAAGGACAGCGTGGAGCAGATCACCGGGGTGAACCGGGTGGATTGCAGCATCATTGCCGTGGGCTTGCACAACGGGGAAGTGAACACGGTCAGTTTCCTTACCCAACCGGATGCCACGCTCTTTCCCTTGGACAAAGCACCGGTGGAGGAACTGCGCTTGGACGGTTTCCGATGGAACGGGGCCGCCCGGCCCAAGGACCAGGAAGATATTTTCCGCAGAACGGATCCTCCTCCAGCAGCATGGGGGGCGCCGCAGTGAACCGGTGCACGGGCCGATGGGCGCCCGTGGAGTTGGTCATTGCGCGGGAAGCCCGGTTGATGGATCCCGGTAATATACAGGGGTGATCTGCACAGAGGGATCACTCCTCCACGTACTGCACCACGTCGGGCAGCGGGCGGCGATAGCCTTTGGGCCATTCCCCGGCAGGGTAGCCCATGTAGAACAGGCCCAGGCAGCGGTCTTCCGCGCCCATGCCGAGAAAGCGCACCATTGCCTCCCCGGTGATCACGGCACCGGTGCTCCAAAAGGCGCCCAAGCCGTATGCCGCGCAAGTCAAGTGCATGTTTTGCACGGCGCATGCCACGGCATACTGCTCCTCATGAAGCGGGATCTTTCCCTGCGGGTCGCGCGCCATGCCCAAAGCCACCACCACCGTGCTTTGCAACGGGCGTTGTACGTGGTTGTCGTATTTGCGTTGCAGAAACCGCTCCGGTACGGTGGTCCGTTTGTATTCTTCTCCCAGGAACCGGGAGAGCCGTTCGCGGGCCGCACCGGTGTACACGGTGAACCGCCATGGCTGGGTCATGCCGTGGGTGGGTGCCCAGATCGCATTGCCCAGCACCTGGTCGATCACTTCCCGTGCTACTTGGCGCGGACTGAAGTCCTTGGGTTGCACGGTGCGCCGATCGCGGATGATCGCGCTTATTTCACTGAGGCTGTATCGCATGGGGGCCGTTCGAAGGTGCAAATAGACGGTGTTTTTACCGAGCTGCCTCGTGCTGCCCGCAGCCAGCCCCGCAAGGACTGCCCCTGTGCAGCTCTCCGTGGTGCGGCCTGGCCTATGCCCAACTCCGGGCCGGGCAACGTTCCGCCCGATCCGCTTGTCTTAGGTTTGCACCCCCTCAAATTGTTCATCACGGATGGAATTCACGCGTACTTCTGCACTTGCCTTGGCCTTTCCATTCACCCTTGCGGCCAGCGCACAGATCACCTTGACCACTGCCAACAACCAACCACCGGTCAACGGCGCCTCGTTCAGCGCCCATCGCGGGGCGTACGTAGCGCCGGGCGCCGCTGGAGCAGCGCTGTTGTTCGATTTCAGTGCTGCCGCACCCACCTCGGTGGTAGCCTATCAGTGGCAGGATCCCGCCGGGCTGCCAAACGGCGCCCAGTTCCCCTCGGCGCAGGTTGCACTCACCAATGGCGGGGCGGATACCGTGTTCAGCACATCCACCGCCAATGGCATGGAACGGGTGGGCGATACCCAGACGCTTGCGGTGGTGCTTATGGGGTTGGAGTACCACTTCACCACGGCCTACAGCGATGCCATATTGGACCTGGCCCTGCCGATCACCTACGGAGATGCCCCGTGGACCGACCTGTTCTCCGGCACCTTTGTGGTGGAAGGAACCACGGCCACCCGCAGCGGTTCGATCACCGGCGTTGCGGACGCATGGGGCTGGCTGATCATGCCCGGAGGTGCGGACACCGTGGAAGTGCTGCGTGTGAAGACCCGTATCGCTGAATCCATACCGCTGAACCTCAGTGGCGTTCTCCTTCCCGTTACCCACGTCAGGAATACCCATGCGTACTACCCCATGTGGGGCAAGTATCCGCTGGTGAGCACGGTCTCCGATTCGCTGTCATCCATGTTCGTGAACCAGAACTACAGCTATACCGAATGGCTGGACATCTCCGCCGTGGGCGTGGCGGAAGCCCCTGCCGCCGGGGTTGAACTGCGGGTGTTCCCCAATCCTGCCGCAGAAGAGGTGGTGGTGCCGGCGGAAATGCACACGGCGCAGGAACTGGCCGTTTACGATGCTCAGGGCAAGGCTATAGTTAAGCAACCGATGGCGGGCCCGGCAACATTGGACGTGCGGCAATGGAAAGCGGGCCTCTACCAAGTGGTCATCACCGATCTCAAGGGCCGGCAGCGCACAGCGCGTGTGGTGGTGGCCCGTTGATCAGTGCCGGCAGGACCGCCGCTGAATACCGCCATGGCGGCATGGCCGTGGGCGGTACAGCACCGGAACACCCTGCGGAGCTGGTCCACTTGGTTCCGACATGGTTGAAAATGCCATTCGATGCGGTGGCACGCCATGCCCTGCAAGAGCTACCTTCGCCCTCGCCATGAAGGCCCCGGAGATCCAGCAGGACGTGCACCTCATTTTCAGCGAATACCTGGAAGGATTGGGGCACCGCAAAACGCCCGAACGTTTTGCCATCCTCAACGAGATCTACGCCCAACCCGGGCATTTCGATATTGAGCGCCTCTATGTTTCCATGAAGCGCAAAAAGTACCGCGTGAGCCGGGCCACGCTGTACAACACCATGGAGCTCCTGCTGGACTGCAAACTTGTGCGCAAGCACCAGTTCGGCTCCAATCAAGCCCAGTTCGAACGCGCCCACAGCTTCCGCCAGCACGATCACGTGATCTGCACCCGCTGCAGCAAGGTGATGGAGTTCTGCGATCCCCGCATCCAGCATATCCGCAGTACGGTGGCCGAGGTGATGGGCTTCGAGGTGAGCCACCATGCCATGCACATCTACGGGCTCTGTCCCGATTGCATCAAAGAACGCAAGCGTAAACATGACCAGCACAACAACGGACAAACCGGCCTTCAGCCTTAACGTCACCGATCAGCAGGGTGCCAAAGTGTTCCATCTCAAAGGCCGCTTGATGGACCAGCAACAGGCCGATCACCTCATGGCCATGCTGGACACCCACCTGAAGGGCAACGAAGGAGTGAACGTGGTACTTGACATGGGCGAGCTGGTGTACATGAACAGCACCGGATTGAACATCATGATCAGCGTGTTCACCCGTACCCGCAACGCCGGTGGCCAGGTGTTGTTGGCGGCCATCTCCCACGGTGTGCGGCAGCTTTTCATCGTCACCAAGCTGGATACCGTGTTCCCCATTCTGGACACGGTAGACCAAGCGTTGGCCAAGTTGCGCGCCTGAGCCATGGCAGCCAAAGTGGATGTGATCCTCGGCGCCCAATGGGGCGATGAAGGAAAGGGCAAGGTGGTGGACGTGGTGGCGCCCGAATATGCCGTGATCGCCCGTTTCCAAGGAGGGCCCAATGCGGGCCATACGCTCATCTTCGACGGGAAAAAGCACGTGCTCCATACCATTCCCAGCGGTGTGTTCCGCCCGGGCGTTTGGAACTTGGTGGGCAACGGCGTGGTCATCGATCCGGTGATCTTCATGGGCGAAGTGAAAGGCTTGGAGGCGGCCGGCGTGGATGTGCGCCCCAAGTTGCTCATCAGCCGCAGGGCCCATCTCATCCTGCCTACCCACCGCGCCTTGGATGCCGCAAGTGAGGCGGACAAGGGCGCGGGCAAGATCGGCAGCACCTTGAAGGGCATCGGCCCCACTTACATGGACAAAACCGGGCGTAACGGGCTCCGGGTGGGTGATATCGAACGACCGGATTTCATCCAGCGTTACCGGGCTTTGGTGGCCAAGCATGAGCGCCTCTTCGCACTCCACGAGCATAAACCGGAATGGCAAAGCAAAGAGGCGGAATGGCTCGCGGCCGTAGAAGCCTTGAAGGCATTCAATCTGGTGGACAGCGAGCAGTGGCTCCACGACCAGCTCAATGCCGGGCACGCCGTGATGGCCGAAGGCGCCCAAGGAACCTTGTTGGACATTGATTTCGGCACCTACCCGTTCGTTACCTCCAGCAACACCATCAGCGCCGGCGCCTGCACCGGCCTGGGCGTGGGCCCATCGCGCATAGGCAAGGTCATCGGCATCTTCAAAGCGTACAGCACAAGGGTGGGCAGCGGGCCCTTCCCCACGGAATTGCATGACGCCACGGGCGAGGCCATCCGCAAGGCCGGCAATGAATTCGGCAGCACCACGGGAAGGCCCCGCCGATGTGGGTGGCTGGACCTGCCCGCCCTGCGTTTCGCGGTGATGGTCAATGGCGTTACCGAACTGGCCATGATGAAAGCGGATGTGCTCAGTGGCATGGACACCGTGCGCGTTTGCACCGGCTACCGCATCGGAGGGCAGGTGCATGCAGGTTTCCCTTTCGAACTGGCCGATGAACTGGAGCCGGTGTATGCCGACCTGAAGGGCTGGGGCGAGCTGAAGGCCGACAAGCCCTTGCCTCCGGAGATGGAGGCCTACATCACCTTTATTGAGCAGGCCGTCGGTGTTCCGGTAAGGATCGTGTCCGTGGGGCCAGACCGGGCCGCCACGTTGGTACGCATGTCGGCGGTGGCCTCTTGATCGTGCCGGAATGGCTGGCAAGCACACAGGCAAGCAGTTGCTGGCGGCTGCCCCGATCGTGCTGCCTCCCCATGTGTGCCATTTGTTGGGTGATGAGGCCGACGCACTGCTGAACGCTTTGCAGGAGCCTGCACCGGTCAGCATCCGCCTGAATCCTGCAAAACCTGCCGGAATGAACGGGCAGCGGGTACCTTGGTGCGCCGACGGCCGCTACCTGCCGGAGCGGCCTGTGTTTACGCTGGACCCGCAATGGCATGCCGGCGGGTACTATGTGCAAGAGGCGGCCAGCATGTTGCTGGAACAGGCCTTCAAGGCTTGCACCAGGCTGCCCGAAGCGGCCTTGGTGCTTGATCTTTGCGCGGCGCCCGGCGGCAAATCCACGCATTTGGCCGCCTTGCTGCCCCCGCAAGCTTTGCTGGTGAGCAACGAACCCGTGGGCAGCAGGCTGCCAGCCTTGCTGGAAAACCTGTGGAAATGGGGCCGGCCGGATACCGTGGTCACCTCGGCACAGCCGGAAGAATTCCTGCCCATGGGGACCTTTTGCGATCTGATCCTGGTGGATGCCCCCTGTTCGGGCGAAGGCATGTTCCGCAAGGATCCCCAGGCCCGCGCCCAATGGGGGGAGAACCTGGTGCGCACCTGTGCCGCCCGGCAGCACAGCATCGTGGATGCCGCATGGGCGCTGCTGAAGCCCGGCGGATACCTGATCTACAGCACGTGCACCTGGGAAACCAGCGAAAATGAAGACCAAGTGGCCCGGCTATTGGCGCGCGGTGCCGAACTGGTGCCTGTACCCATGGAGGAGCCTTGGGGCGTGGTTCGTACAGATGGAGGCTTGCGGTGCTATCCGCACCAGGTACGCGGGGAGGGCTTTTTTATCGGGCTGTTGCGCAAACCCGCACCCGCCGGGATGCCTGTCTTTCATGCCGATGACGGGGATGCAGCGCCGGTGTTGCCACTGGAGGCAGTCCGCTGGCTACGTGCTGCCGAGAGCTTGTGCGGCGTGGAGAGCAATGGTACATGGCATGCCCTGCGCAAGCCGTGGCACCGTATGGCGGCATTGCTGATGCACACGGTGCACACAGCTGCACCCGGGGTGCCCGTGGCCCGGAAGAAAGGGAATGCATGGACGCCGCATCCCGCCTTGGCGCTGAATGGACTGTTGCAGCATGAAGCATTTCCGGCATTGAACCTTGGACGGGAACAGGCCTTGTCCTTCTTGAGGGGGGAGGCGCTTCCCGCATCCGGGGCCGCAGGTGCAGCATGGGTGCAATACAATGGCTTTGGGTTGGGCTGGGCCCATGGAGCGGGCAACCGCTGGAACAATCAATGGCCGGCAGCATGGCGTATCCGCATGCGGTAGGCCTGGATCTTGCTTGCGTATTTTGCAGTTGCCATGTCCCTGTTTGATCGATCCCTGGAGTTGTTCGACCGCCACAAGTACGGCATCATCGGTACGCTCATGGTGCACACCTTGCTCATGGTGGTGCTCAATTTCAGCATTTTGCACAGTGCGCCGGTGGTGCCTGAAGAGCAACCCATCCTGATGGAACTGGAGAGCCCTGGGCCCGAACCCGAGGAAGCGCAGCAAATGCCCCCCGAACAAGGTGGTACGCCAGCAACCCCGGTTACCAACTTGGCGAGCAATGTGACTGCTGCG
This sequence comes from Flavobacteriales bacterium, assembly GCA_020852835.1. Classification (GTDB taxonomy): domain Bacteria; phylum Bacteroidota; class Bacteroidia; order Flavobacteriales_F; family PHOS-HE28; genus PHOS-HE28. The sequence goes on along the minus strand of JADZAC010000026.1, from coordinate 20,244 downwards.
GCCAGCCCGCAGCTATCGCCTGCGGCACGGCAGCGCCTGGCGGAACGCGTGGAGCAGGACCTGTTGGACATGGAGAAGGCCGAGTTCGAGCGGTTGGCCCAGCAGCGCAAGGCGGAAGGCAAGGAGATCGAGATGCCCATGCTTGATCCCAGCAAGTTCGACAAGCGCAACTACATGGAGCAAGCACCAAAGCCCATCAAGGTGGAAGGGCTCACCACCGTTGCCTATGATCTGGTGGGCAGGGCCCACGTGGTACTGGAGGTGCCGGCTTATCTGTGCAAGGGCAGCGGCAAGATCGTGGTGCGGGTGGCGGTTGACCGCGCAGGAGCGGTGATCAAGGCGGAACTTGACCCGGCGGCCAGCTCCGCGCTCACGGGCTGCATGGCGGAAAATGCGCTGCTGTCCGCAAGCCAGGCCCGGTTTTCGGCTTCGGCAACGGCTCAGCAACCCCAACGGGGCACCATTACCTATATCTTCTTGGCGCAATAGGTCATATTGACAGCTGGCCAGAGGGGGTTTGCGCCATAATGGCGCACAAAGGCTGGGCATCTCGCCGCTTCGGCAGTCGTTTTTGCTTGGCACCGGGTTGGATGGGGTGCGTTCACGAACGAAGATCAACCTGCAAAACCAACTTGCCATGAGCTACACGAAAGACCTCACTTTTCCCACCACGTTCCGGCCTTTTACCGATGTGTTGGACCGCTTTCTGGGGGATATGGATCCCTTCCACGGTGGCGCAACCATGAAGCGCTTGTTGCCCCGCGTGAACATCGTGGAGGATGAACGCGCTTATCGCCTGGAGGTGCAAGCTCCCGGATATGCCAAGGAAGACCTGAAGTTGAACTTGGAGCAGGATGTGCTCACCATCAGTGCCGAAAAGGAGCAGAACGAAACAACCGGCAACGAGCGCTATACCCGCCGTGAGTTCAGCAGCCAGGCCTTCAGCCGCAGTTTCCGCCTGCCGGAACTGATCGATGCCGATGCCATCAGCGCCGATCACCTCAATGGAGTGCTTACGGTACGGATCCCGAAGAAGGCTGAGGTGAAACCAGCAGCCAAACAGATCAATATTGGCTAGGCCCTGGGCCCGGGCCCGGCACGAGCGGGGCCCGGGCACTGCCTTGCCGCAACTTCGCAAGGTGCTGCGGCGTAAAACCTGCTACCATGGCAAAACCATTGATCGACTATTACAAGGAAGTATTATCCAAGATCAGTTTTACGGACCGTGCCATTTTCCGCAAAGAGATGCGCAAGGCATTCCGAAGGCTGGTTCCTGAGGAGCGCGAAGACCTGAAACAATGGTATCGCTCCTTCTGCGTGTGCAAGGTGCCGGACGCGGCCAACAACGCGAAGGTCAATACCAGAGTGAGGTAAGCGCCGGATCAGTTGAAGTGCTTGCTGCGCCAAGTGTTGGCGCTGAACTGGCCAAAAAAGGAGAACCAGCTCAAGGAAGTGGCGGCCGCTGCCAACATGGTGATGCAGAAGAAGGCCCCGAACCGGTAAATGCCCCACCAGGAAGCCTCCGGGGCGGTGGTGAGCCACGCGGTGGGCACCATGGCCGCGAGCGCCGCAGCCACAGCCATCACGGTGAGCACCAGGTGAAGCCAACTGCGCACCGGCCAGGCCGCCACCGCCCGCAGGGGGTGCACATCGCGGCCCCAGCGGTGCAGCAAGTAGTAGCTGCCGTTGGCCAGCGGAATAAAGAGCATGGGGTCTGCATCGCAGTCACATAATTGGAACTGCTTGGCCGGGGCCATGATCATAAAGCCGTGCACGGGTTTGCCCGCCTGTTGCTCAAGCCGCCTTACTGCCAGTGCGGCGCTGGTGGGAACGATGCCCTTGTACAGGCCTGCCGGCAAGAACCTTAGGCGGAACCTGATGCAGGTGTGCCGTATGGCGGCCAAATTGTAGGTCCGTGCGGGATCCAACCCCGGGAGGTTGTTGCACTGCCGTTGCCTTGACGCCAAGATCGCCGCTCGCACAAGCCGGTCCTTTTTCTCCTCCTGTTCCAGGATGGAGTAGGTTTCCTGCATGATCTCCCCTTGCCCCCTGAGCAGGTCGGCCAGGTCATCTTCCTTGGTGCGTGCCATCGCGAGGCGGTTTTCCGATTGCTTTCCGCTTCAAGCAGGGCCTGGTCAGGCTTCCTGGTTTTCCTGGGCGGCATGGGCATGCAATGCCGAGGCGGCCTGTGGTGGGCACAGCTTGCAGGTAGCCCTGATGGTGCCGCTGGCATTTTCCACCACCGCATGCCAGATACCATCGAAGGGCAGGGAGAAGCGGACGAGATTGTCCTCTTCCTGCCCCTTGAAATAAGTGTGCGTTCTTCCGGCACCGTAGTGCTTGAATTCCTTGGCGGTCATGAATTTCACCTTGGCCGGTGCGTTCAGGTCCACCTCGATCACATCATGGCGCTTGGCCGGGTATTTCCTGTAAAGGAATTTCATGGGTTGCGGGTTGGCCGTGCTAAGTTACGGGGTTGGCGGCTTCAGAGCTTGATGCTCAGGACCGGGAAGGTGGTGCGGTTCACGATGTCCTCGGTGACGCTGCCGTTCACCACATGGAAGAAGCCCTTGCGGCCGTGCGTGGCCATGGTGATCAGGTCCGCATCGATGCCACGGGCGAAATTGAGGATGCCCTCCTCGATGGTGAGGTCGTTGTAAATGGTGGTGCTGAACTTGCGCAACTCGTAGCGTTGCAGGAAGCGGTCGATGGCCTTGTAGGTGTCCGCGCTGCGCTCGAAGCTCGAGGGGGTGTTCACCTTGAGCAGGTGGATCTTGGGATTGAAGAGTTCAACGATCGGGCGGAAGGCATCGAATTTCTCGATGTCCAGCGGGGTGAAGTTCGAGGCGTACACCATGTCCTTCACATCGAAGTCTTCCACATTGTGCTTGATCACCAGGATGGGCATGGGGGCAATGCGCACCACGCGCTGCGTGTTGGAGCCCACCATGCCTCCCAAGCCCCGGGCGCCGTTGCTGCCCATCACCACCAGGTCCATGCTGCGCAGCTGCTGGTTGCGGAACATTTCGGTGATGCCGAACTGCCGGAGCATAAAACGCTTCATGGGTATGCCCTTCAGGAAGGGAAATTCCGGCACTCCGTCCAATCGCCGCTCCAAGTCTTCACGCTTCCAATGGTTGCTGGAGTGGAAATCGGTCATGTCTTCGTAGACATGCACCAGGTGCAAGGTGGCGCCGGTGAGGCGGGCCAATTTTGCGGCAGCGCGCAGTGCATGCGTGGCACAATCCGAGAAATCGTAGGGGACCAGTATGTTGTTAATGGCCATGGCAATGGGGATTTTCCCACGGCCTGAAGATACACCAAGGAAAGTTCATGAAGCATGGTGCCCCTTCCCGGGCGCTTTCCCTGCGGCGGCTGCCCGACGGGGACGCTGCCTTCGGGCCGATCCCTGCTTGCCGTTGGGTCGGCGATCTATCTTCGCCGACGATGTCCCGCATTGCGTTGACTTCCACCGATACCACGCCGGAGGTGCTTTTCGACCCGCAACAAGGGTCATTGCGCATTGCGGGTTGTTCCATTCCGGAGAACGCCGAAGGCTTTTTCAGGCCGCTGCTCAACCGCTTGGAGCAGTATGTTGCGCAACCTGCAGGCCACACCAGCGTGCTGATCGCCCTGCGCTATTTCAATTCGAGCACTTCCAAATACCTGCTGGACCTGCTTAAGCTGCTCAATGAGGTACATCTGTCCGGCACGGGTACCGTGGAGCTGGAATGGCGTTATGAGCAGGATGACCTGGACATGGAGGAGGCCGGACAGGATTACCGGGCATTGCTTGAAATGCCGGTGCGCGTGGTGGCTGCTTCTATTCCGTGAAACGAGTGGCCCACTGCCGGGCAGTGATGGCCTGGCTCCCTTGGAAGTAGAACGTTTGCCCCGATGGGTGCACCACTTTTTTATAGATCAACGGTGCGCCTTCTTCCCATACCGTGCGCTCCACCACGATGGCGCCGGCCTCGCGGTAGATGCGTTCCTGGACGCCATCCGGACGGGCTTGGACCGTCGATCCCGGTGAGAGCCGGCTGTGCGGCCTGCTTACTGGTTGGGAGGGCTCTTCGGGCCGGGGAGGTTCAACCCGCCGGGGTGGTGCCGCAGGGGCGGGAGGGGAAACCGGCCGGGGGGGGGGCTGCTCTACAGGAGGGGGTTGCGTGTGCAGGGATGATGGTTGTGCAGGGGCAGCTGCCGGCACGGAGGTGCGGGCCTCCTGCTGTTTGATCAGTGCTTGGAGGTCCTCCACCTTCACCTTCGGGTATACGTTGTAGGGCCTCAGGTCGCGTGCTTGTTCAAACAAGGCCAATGCCTGCGCATATTGTTTGGCTTGAAAAGCCTGGTCGCCATGGCGCATGATGCGCTGGTACGCGGTGTCAGCGGCTGATTCCTGGGCCTCGCGGGCCGCGATCTTGGAGCGCTCCTTTGCCGAGAGCTTGCCGAAATCCCGGGTAAGGCTGCCCCGCTTGCCCTGGGCGGCCACCGGCAGCACCCCCCCGGCAGCGATCATCGCCGCCGCCAAGCGAACAATCAGTGCGTGACGGATGTTCATTGCCGGGCCATCAACTTTCCAAATATGCGGATCGGGCGCGGTTCCTACGAAATTTTCCGCAGCCGCGTTCCACGGCCGCAACAAAGCCGCACCTTTGCAGGCCGCAATGGCGTTGGCCATGCACGCACAAACACCTACACACTGATCATGAACAGGATCCTGAAATTTTGCATGGTACTGCTGGTCTTGTTGACCGCCTGCAAGAATGACCCCACCCAGAGCGAGGAATACAAGCAGCTAGAAATGGACAAGTCTGCCGTGGCCAATGAGAGCAGCTTGAAGGATTCCACCATCAACGACATGTTCGGGGCCTTTAACCGGATCACGGAGAACTTGCGGTTGATCCGCGAGAAGCAAGGCCTGCTGCCAGCTGGCAGCCAGTCGGTGGAAAGCGGCACCACCATGGAGCAAGGCATCGTGGGCGACTTGCGGGCCATTGATTCCTTGCTGAACGCCAACCGGAAGATCATTGCGCGCATGAAAAAGAGCGCAGCGGCGGATGATGCCCGGCTGTCGGAACTGGCCAAGACCATTGCAAGCCTGGAACTGGCCATCGGCGAAAAGGACCAGGAGATCGGCGCGATCAAGGAGCAGCTGGCCAGCACCAACGCCTCCTTGGCCAGCATGATCCAGATGTACCAGGACAAGGAGCAGCAGGCCAACCAGCAGCAGGCTGAACTGAATGCGGCCTGGTATTGCGTGGGCACCCAGAAGGAGCTGCGCGACAACAACATCCTCAGCAAGGAAGGCGGGGTGGTCGGCATCGGCAGCGTGAACAAGCTGAAGACGACCGACCTGAACAAAGCCTACTTCAAGGAGGTGGACATCACCAAGTTCAGCTCCCTGCCCTTGGATGCCAAGAAGGCCAAACTGATCACCACACACCCTGCGGGCAGCTATGAGCTGGTAGGCAAGGAGCGCGTGGAAAGCCTTACCATCAAAGACCCGGCAGCCTTCTGGAGCCTGTCAAAATACTTGGTGGTGCAAGTGGACTGAACGGTGGGTTCCCCCAACAAGAAGGGCCGCTCGCAGCGGCCCTTCTTGTTGGGGGATGGTTGTTGTTGCGCGCGGTTCACTGGTTGGATCTGGCATCCTTGGTGCCCGCGTCGGCCTTGGCATCTTTTTTACCGGAGCAGCAGCTCTTGGCGCCTTTGTCCGCCTTGGGTTCCTGCTTGCCGGAGCAGCAACCCTTGCCACCTTCTTTGCCGCAGGATTCCAGCTTGCCCGAAGCACGCACCTCTTTGAACCGGGCCTGCTGTTTCTCGTCCAGCAGCTCGTTGATGGAGGCATAGGTGGATTCATCGGCCTTTTTGGCCTTGGCATCCATCATTTCGCAATGGCCGCGCATGCCCACCAGTTCCTTTTCGTTGTTGGCCAGCAGGTCATTGACCTTGGCGGCTTGTTCGGTGCTCAAGGAGAGCTCCTTGGTGAGCAGCTCGGCTTTGGCCTTGGCCATGTCCGCACAGGCTTTCACGTCTTTCTCCGATTGGGCAGTTGCCACGGTGGCTGCGCTGATCAGTACGGCGGCTGCAAACAATTTGATCGTCCTCATGGGCAGTTTGGTTTATTGGTACGAAGGTAACTGGGCTTTGAGGACCGCAATACGGACTTTGGTCAGTTCGGGATGCGGTGTTTTCAGCTTTTAACGTTGCGCACCATGCGTTCAATGGCATCCCACATGGCGGGGTCCAGTTGTTCGAGCATGTTGAACTGGCCGGCCCCTTTGAGCCATTCCCCGCCGTCGATGGTGATCACCTCCCCGTTGATGTAGCCGCTGTAGTCCGAAACCAGGAAGGAGGCCAGGTCGGCCAGTTCGCGGTGTTCGCCCACGCGTGCCAGGGGCACTTGTTTGGCCATGTCGAACTGTTCGGCGAGCTCGCCGGGCAGCAGGCGCTGCCAAGCGCCCTTGGTGGGGAACGGGCCCGGGGCGATGGCATTCGTCCGGATGCCGTATTTGGCCCATTCCACGGCCAGCGAACGGGTCAAGGCCAGTACACCCGCCTTGGCGCAGGCACTGGGCACCACGTAAGCGCTGCCGGTCCAGGCATAGGTGGTGGTGATGTTGAGCACGCGCTTGCCGGGTTCCCCCTTGGCGATCCAATGTTTGCCGAAGGCCAGGGTGCAGTTCACCGTGCCCATGAGCACGATGCCGATGATGGTTTCGAAGGCCTTGGTGCTGAGGCGTTCGGTGGGGCTGATGAAGTTGCCCGCGGCATTGTTCACCAGGGCGTCCACCCGGCCGAACCGCGCCAGCACGGCTGCCAGCAGTTGGTCCACATCCTGCCATTTGCGCACATCGCAGGCCACGGGCAGCACTGTGCCCCCGGTGGTTTTCTCCATTTCGGCGGCGGTGGCCTGCAACACCTCCAGCTTGCGGCTGGTGATGCACACCTGCGCACCCAGGCGCAGGAAGGTTTCGGCCATGCTGCGGCCCAGCCCGGTGCCTCCACCGGTGACCACGATCACGTTTCCCTTGAGCGCGCCTTCGCGCAGCATGGTAGCGGCAGGTTGCATCATTCGGGTGCGTTGGTGCGTGGTGTTACGGCTTTCTTGCCGGGCTGTTCCGCCGGCTGCAGTGCCGCCGGGGCTTTTGCGGGCTTGCCGTTGTTGGCGCAGCTGGTTGCCATGAGCTCTTCCACCTCGGTGCCGTACAGTGCGGTGAAGCCCTCATCGAGGGCTTGGCGCAGCAAGGTGCACGCCTTGGCCGTGTCGCCGGTTTCCAGGGCGATCACGCCCAAGTTGCGGTAGACGAACGGATTGTGCGCCTTGCGCCGCTTGGCGCGCTCGATGTCCTTGATGGCCGCTGCGGTTTCCCCCAGCTTGTAGCGGCTCCAACCGCGGTTGTTGAAGGCATAGCTGTAGTTGGGGTTGAGCTTCAGTGCCCGGTCATAATCACGGATGGCACCTGCGTGGTCGCCCTGCCAGGCATGTACGAAGTAGCCCCGGCTATTGTAGTTCACGGGATCCTCCGGGGCCAAGGCAATGGCATGGTCAAGCTCACGTTGGGCCAGGGCCGTGTCACCCAGCATGGCGGCCAGCTCGCCTTTCACGCGGTGCAGTTTGGCGGAAGCAGGTGATCCCGCAGTGGTATCCGCCGCCAAGGCGCCGTTCACCGTGGCCATGGCCTCCTTGGGCCGGCCTTGTGATCGTTGCACCAGGGCCAGCTGGTAGCGGGCATCCGGGCCGGGTTGCCGTTGTTGCAATTGCTGCAGGTGGATGCTGGCACTGTCCAGCCGTCCTTGCCCTTTTTCGGCCAAGGCCAACTGTAACAGGCCCTCCGGGTTGGCCGGCAGCTGCTGCATGGCGGCGCGGGCATCCACCTCGGCCTTGCCATGCTCGCCGATGCTGTTGTAGGCTTGGGCGCGCAATGCCAGGAATTCCGGATGGCCGCCCTTGAGCAGCATGGCCGTGGCGTTGCGGGCCGCGGCATAGGCCTTGCCCCGGGCCAGTTGGGACCGCACTTTGCGTTCCTTGTTGGCGGTCGATTGGCCCAGCAGCAGCAACGGAGCGGACAGCAAGGCGATGAGCAGGGAGGAACGCATGGGGCGAAGGTAACGGGCATGGCCGAGGCTATTGTGCGGGAGGCCATGGGGCAACCGGCAGCCCCTGCGGCGACATGGGCGCGTGTCCGGCACCCGATGGGCCAACAGGGGTAACTTCACGCCGCATGCGCATGGAATATCCGGCCAAGGTGCTGGTGGCTTGGGGCGAGGCCATCTCGGGCCATTCGGGCATCCGCGACTGGTTGATCCGCAACGGTTATCCCGAGCTGGGCATCTTCGTTTTCGCGCTGCACCTGAAACCCGATGCACGCCAATGGCTCATGGACCATGGGCACCCGCACTTGATGGCCGTGATCCGCGGCATTGAGGGCGATGAGCAGGCTTTGGACTGGCTGGACGCCCACGGCATGCAGGTGCTGCGCAAGGTGGCGGAATGCGGCGGGGATGAAGCCGCGCTGCAGTGGCTGCTGCGCGAGGGCCGCCGCGAACTGGCCATGCTGGGCTTGAAGATGTGGTCGGTGAAGATGAAGATCGAGGAGGACCACCAGGACCCGCACAAGTATCCGAGGGATTAGCGGGTGCGAGGCCGCAGGCCGCAATTGCTGGTTGCCCCGCGCCTTCCGCTGAGCGCCATTTAACTCAATGACGGAAGGTTTGCAGCTCACCAAGCGCTGCAGGCAGCACTCCACCGCAGGCGGTGCAGCCTGTTGGGGGGATCAACGGATCAATGGTCGATGCGCTCCACGCGGCGCACCTCGGGCACGCTGCGCAGCTTCTCCACCAAGGAGTGCAGGTGGTCGGCGCTGTGCACGTAGGCCATCACCTTGCCTTCGAAGATGCCGTCCTTGCTCTCGAAGCTGATGCTGCGCATGTTCACGTTGTTCTCGTGGCTGATGATGGTGGTGATGCGGTTCACCAGGCCTACGGCATCGATGCCGCTGAACTGGATGCCCGCAAGGAACTCCATGCTGTCCTTGCCTTTCCACCGGGCTTTGACGATGCGCATGGCAAAGTTGCTCATGAGCTGCACGGCGTTGTGGCAGTTGACGCGGTGGATGCGGATGCCATCGTTGGGCGTGAGGAAGCCGAAGACGTCATCGCCCGGGATGGGATGGCAGCAGGGCGAGAGCTTGTATTCCATGCTGCGCAGCTCATCGCCTATGGTGAAGGTGCCGCCGGAGGTGCCTCGGATCTCGGCCACGATCTCTTCCAAGGGGCGCTCATCCTTGGGCCGGATGCCCTTGGGCAGCATCAGCCGGCCGTTCTTCATCGGGGGCGTCGGCATGGTTTCCAGGTTGTGCCGTTCGCGCGCCACTTTCCAATACAGGTCGGCCGGCGATGAGGCCAGCAGGTGATCGGCCAGTATGGCGATGTTCTCGTCGTTGACCTTGGCTCCCCATGCGCGCAGCTTGTGCTGCACGGCCTCGCGGCCCACGGTGGCCAGCTTGCGTTTCTGGTCGCGCAAGGCCTGCTTGATCTTGTGGCGGGCACTGGCCGTGACCACATAGTTGAGCCACTCTTCCTTGGGCTGCTGCTTGCGGCTGGTGATGATCTCCACCTGGTCGCCGTTGCGCAGGGGCTGGCTCATGGGCACCAGCTTGTGGTTCACTTTGGCGCCTATGCAGCGGCGGCCGATCTGGCTGTGGATGTCGAAGGCAAAGTCCAATGCGGTGGCCCCCACGGGCAGGGAGCGCATTTCCCCCTTGGGGGTAAAGGCCATGATGACGTCGTTGAAGAGGTTGAGCTTGAAGTCGTTCACAAAATCCAAGGCGCTGCTGCCGGGATCCTTGAGCAGTTCACGGATCTTGTTGAGCATGCCCTCCATGGCATGCACGTGCTCTTCTTCGCCCTTGTAGCGGTAATGGGCGGCCAGGCCCATTTCGGCCACCTGGTCCATGCGCCGGCTGCGGATCTGCACCTCCACCCATTTGCCGCCCGGGCTCATCACCGTGGTATGCAGGCTCTCGTAGCCGTTGGCCTTGGGCATGCTGATCCAGTCGCGCAAGCGGTCGGGACTGGGCTGGTAGTAGTCGGTGACGATGGAGTACACTTTCCAGCAGTCGGCCTTCTCCAGCTCGGGCTTGCTGTCCACGATGATGCGGATGGCGAAGAGGTCGTAGACTTCTTCGAAGGTGACGCCCTTGGTCTGCATCTTCTGCCAGATGCTATAGATGCTTTTGGGGCGGCCTTTGATCTCGAATTCGAAGGCTTCCTTTTCCAGCGCCTCGCGAATGGGCAGGATGAAGCGGCTGATGAACCGGCGGCGCACGGTTTCCCCTTTCTTCAGCCGCTGTTCAATGTCGTGGTATACCTCGGGTTCCTTGCCGCGCAGGGAGAGGTCCTCCAGTTCGCTTTTGATGTTGTACAACCCGAGGCGATGGGCCAAGGGTGCGTAGAGGAAGAGCGTTTCGCTGGCGATCTTCATCTGCTTGTCCCGGCTCATGCTGTCCAGGGTGCGCATGTTGTGCAGGCGGTCGGCCAGCTTGATCAGGATCACGCGCACGTCCTGTGCCAAGGTGAGCAGCACCTTGCGGAAGTTCTCCGCCTGCATGCTGTCGGTCTGCCAGTTCACCCCGCTGATCTTCGTGAGCCCGTCGATGATGGTGGCCACGGTGTCACCGAAGAGGTCGCGGACATCTTCCAGGGTAAGGTCGGTGTCTTCCACGGTGTCGTGCAGCAGGGCGGCCACCACGCTGGTAACGCCCAGGCCGATCTCTTCCGCGCAAATGCGCGCCACGGCGATGGGGTGGTAGATGTAGGGCTCTCCGCTTTTACGGCGCTGCTCCTTGTGGGCCTCCAAGGCGATGTTGAAGGCTTTGCGGATGAGGCGGGTGTTTTCGGCGGAACGCTCCCCGCGCACCGCGCGCAACAGGCTGCGGTAGCGGCGCAGGATCTCCTCCTTTTCCTCTTCCAGGTCGATGGTGTACTTGGTGGCGGTACTGCCGGACATGCTTCAAAAGTAGGCGTTGTCCACAGGGGGGTGCTCCGGTTGGTGCGGTGCGGGGCTGGGGATCACTGGGCGGGCAGGATCTGGCCGGCCACTTCACCGAAGCCAATGCGCAAGCCCTGGTGTGCGGCGTGGCCGCGGATCACGATGGTGTCGCCGTCTTCCAGGAATTTACGTTCACTGCCGTCCTGGAGCTTCAATGGCTTGGTGCCGCGCCAAGTGAGCTCCAGCAGGCTGCCGAAACTGTCCGGCGCGGGCCCGCTGATGGTGCCGCTGGCCATCACATCGCCACAGCGCACGTTGCAGCCGTTCACGGTGTGGTGGGCCAATTGCTGGGCCATGTTCCAGTAGAGGTGCTTGAAGTTGGTGGTGCAGATCACGCTTTCGGCGCCGTTCTTGGGCTTAAGCGCGGCCTCCAAGCGGATGTCGAAGGCTTGCGCCCCGGCGGTGCGCAGGTAGGGCAGTGGCTCGGGTTGCTGAGGGGGTCCCTGCGTTCGGAAGGGTTCCAGCGCCTCCAGGGTCACCACCCAGGGGCTCATGCTGCTGCCGAAGTTCTTGCCCAGGAAGGGGCCCAAGGGCACGTACTCCCAGCTTTGTATGTCGCGTGCGCTCCAGTCGTTGAAGAGCACCATGCCGAAGATGAAGTCTGCTGCTTCGGCCGCAGGGATGCGTTCGCCCAAGGGTTTGCCCTCGAAAGTGATGAAGGCCGTTTCCAGCTCGATGTCCAACTGCTTGCTCGGGCCGAACACGGGCGGCTCATCGGCCTTGGGGCGCATTTGTCCCATGGGGCGGCGGATGGGGGTGCCGCTCACCACGATGGAGGAGGCGCGGCCATGGTAGCCCACCGGCAGGTGCAGCCAGTTGGGCATGAGCGCATTTTCGGGCCCGCGGAACATGATACCCACGTTGGTGGCATGTTCGCGGCTGCTGTAGAAATCGGTGTAATCGCCAATGGCCACAGGCAGGTGCATGGTGACCTCATCCAGCGGCTGTACGGCCGCTTGCACCAGGCGCAAGGTTGCGTCATTCATGCCGTGATCCGCCCGGAAGAGCTGGATGAGCCGGTGCCGCAAGGCGCGGCTGCCCGCTTTGCCATGGGCCATGAGCGCATTGAGCACGGGGGCATCGAACGCGGCGGCATCCATGCCCAGGCCCTCCAAGAGGCCTGCGGCGGCTAACGGTTGCAGGTCGATCACTTGGTTGCCGATGCGTGTGCAGGGGCGGGGAGGGTGGTGGCTGCCGGAGCTGATGCCGAAGGGGATGTTCTGCAACGGAAAATCGCTGTCGGCCGGGGTTTCCAGCCAGGATTGCAGGGTGTACAAGTCGTTTGGGGGCGTTGTATCGCTCATGGCGCAAAGGTGGTGATCAGCAGCGCCCGGTGGAAACAGGCCTGGTCCGCCGCGCCTCAGCGCACCGCAGCAACCCGGTAGGCCGTTATGGTGTTGCGGTGCCCGAAGCCGAGGTTCCAGGGCAGCTTATCGTAACTGGAGTCGTACAGGCCCGCGAATTGCCCCACGTTGAAAAAGGTGGCCGTGGAAACAGGTTGCGCCCATCGGGCAATCGGTTCCAAGGTGAGGTTGCGGCCCAGGGCCTGTGCGCTATGGTCTTGCGGGATCACCAGGATGTCGCCGGGCTGCACAGGGCTGGTGGTGGTACCGTACGTGGGCATGCCGGCCAGCCGGGCATACCATTGCCAGCCCCAGTGGCCCGCGCTCCATACCGTACCGGTGGTTTGCCGCTGGAGGGTGTGCGCGATCAGGGGCGCGTGTTGGCGGTAAAAGCCGGCGTAGGCTTTGTCTGAAAGGGTGAGCAGCACGCCCAGCAGGGCCGTGCAGGTGACGGCCAGCACCCGGGTGCCGGCGGTTGCCTTCAGCAGCGCGGGGGCCAGCAGCAGCAGCAGCGCGGGCAGGGGCAGCAAGAGGTGGCGGGAGGCCGTAGTGGGGGAGAACAAGGCGGTGAACAGGAGCAGCCCGCAGGCCCAGGCCGCCAGCAGCCAGGATCCTGTTGTGCAGTGTGCCGCCGGGCCCAGGAGGAAGGCGCTGCAGCAGACCATGATCAGGAGGCCGTTGAGCGTGAACGCCACGCGCAGGACCTGGTCGGATGCGTGCTCCGGCAGCTGGCCCAAGTACACGGCCGCCACCAGGGCCACGCCCACGGCACAGGCTGCGGCCCACACCGGAAAGAGCCTCGCTGCGATCTTCTTTCCCAACACCACGGCGAACAGCGGAATGAACGGTGCCACGGCGCCCAAGGCGGTGAGCAGGGAGAGGCTGCGCACGTAAATGCCGCGCAGGGAAGGGTCGCCGCCGCGCCGGTCGAAGAGGTGCAAGCTGCTGTACTCGTGAATATTCCACGCAGACCAACAGGCCAGCAGCACCAGGGGCACCAGTATCAGCGGAAGCCACCGCCATTGCCTGCGCAGCACCAGTGCCAGCAGGAACACCGGCAGCAGCGGCAAGGCCGTGTATTTGATGAAGAGGGCCGCCGACAGCGCGAGGGAGGCCAGCAAATAGCGCGGTCCGTCGGGCATTCGCCCCGGCACCAGCAGCAGGCACAGCACCAGCAGCATGCAGGCCAGCAGCGGCACATCGGTCATCAGGCCTTGGTTCACCAGAAAGGCCGGGCAGAAGGCGAACAGGGTGGTGAGGAGCATAGCGTGCCGTGGTGCGCGATGCCGTGCCAGGCGGTGGAAACACACCAAGGCCAGCAACGTGAACAGGCTGCGCATGGCGTGCATGGGCGCTTCGCCGTACCCGAAGCAGTGGCCGGTGAGCGCCACCAGGTAGAAAAAGCCGGGCGGCTGGTTGAAATGGTGGAGCGGTTCCGGATCATCGGCCCAGTTCACCAGGCCGCTCATGGGTTGCAGCGGGTGCTGTTCGATCCATTGGGCTGCTTCCAGGTGGAAGGTGTCGTCCACGTGGAAGGCTTTGTTGAAGTCCAGCGCGGTAACGGCCGCCCAGAGCAGCAGCACGATGATGGCGGATCGCCGGCGGGAGCCCTCCATGGTGGCGGAAGGTAGCGGCTGGAAGAGCAACGCACCGTAGGGTCTCCGAGGCTGCTGCTGTTGGAGGCAAAGTGTTGCCGCAGGCTATTCCCCGCGGCCGATCAACACGCCGACCACCAGGCTCTCCTCCAAGAACCAGAAGTGCTGGCTGGCACGCTCGCTCTCCTTGCCGGTGGTGAGCACGCTGGGCAGGTCGATGAAGCCGCCGCGCAGCTGGGCCCGCAGGAACACGCGGTCGCCGGCCAAGGCGAAGAGGCCCGCCTGGGCACCGATGCCGTAGCCCGCCAGGTGGAATTTGTTGTTGAGGCCATCACCGAAGAGGCGCACATCGGTGCGCGGGATCACTGCGCCGGCGAACACACCCTCGGTGAGATAGAGCGCTTGGTTGCCATTGGCGCTGGCCCACAGCAGGTGGTAGCGGTCGGCGTCCACCGAGAGCAGGTTCAACCCATCGGTGTGTTCGTAGCTCAGGAAGTCCGGCGTGAGCTGCACCTCTGCGGTGGCATTGGCCATGGCATGGGCCGCGGAACGCTCCGGGCTGATGGTGCCCTGGATGGACACGGTCCGGTCCTTGAGCATCACGTACTTCATATGGTCCAAGCCCAGGGAGAAGCTCCAGTGATCGTTGGGGAACCAGCCGATGCGGTAGTTGTACTGGGGTATCCAAATGTTCTTGGGCTTGAAGTAGCCGCTGAAAGTGAAGGGCTCGGGCCGGTCCTTGGCGGCCACGTCGTACAAGGTGAAGGCATACCCTGCGCCGCTGAAGTGGATGTCGCTGCGGCTGAACTGCGCTCGGTTGTATCCCCAGTAGGCAAAAAGGCGGTGCCGCAGGTGCGGTTCCTGCCGGGCTGCGGCTTGGGCTGTGCAGGCGCCGGCCATTACGGCAAACATCAGGCACCGCAGCGAAGGGGAGCAAGGCATGGCGGGAGCGGAGTGCGGCGGACCTTGGTCACCAGGCGAACAAGGGACGCAGGCGCATCATGCCGTTCACTTGGAAACGGATGCGGTCCAATTGCGACTGGTTGTTGCGCTCCATGAGCGCGCTGTCCATCAGTTCCACCACTTGCTCGCACTCGCTGCCCGAAAGCCCCCTTGTGGTAACGGCGGGCACGCCGATGCGGATGCCGCTGGTAACGAAAGGGCTTTCGGTATCGAAGGGCACCATGTTCTTGTTCACGGTAATGTCCACCGCGCCCAAGATGGCTTCCGCCTCCTTGCCGGTGATGCCCTTGCTGCGCAGGTCGATGAGCATGCAGTGGTTGTCGGTTCCGCCGCTCACCACATTGTAGCCTTTGGCCACCAAGGCGGCGGCCATGGCCGCGGCGTTGGCCTTCACGCGTTTCCCGTACGTGGTGAAGGAGGGGTCCAAGGCCTCGCTGAAGGCCAC
This sequence comes from Flavobacteriales bacterium, assembly GCA_020852835.1. GTDB lineage: Bacteria > Bacteroidota > Bacteroidia > Flavobacteriales_F > PHOS-HE28 > PHOS-HE28. The sequence continues at coordinate 4,845 of JADZAC010000026.1, read as the reverse complement.
GGCCTTGGCGGCGATCACATGTTCCAATGGGCCGCCCTGGGTGCCAGGGAATACGCCGCTGTCCATCAGGGCGCTCATCATGCGTGGTGCGCCTTTGGGGGTTTTCAGGCCAAAGGGATTTTCGAAGTCGCGGCCCATCATGATCATGCCGCCGCGCGGACCGCGCAGTGTTTTATGCGTGGTGGTGGTCACAAAGTGGCAGTGGGGCAGGGGGTCGTTGAGGAGTTTGGCGGCAATGAGGCCGGAGGGGTGCGAGACATCGGCGAGCAGCAGTGCGCCCACCTTATCGGCGATGGCGCGGAACCGCGCATAGTCCCAGTCGCGGCTGTATGCGCTGGCCCCGCAGATGATCAGCTTGGGCTTTGCCTCACGGGCCTTTTGGGCCACGTGGTCCATGTTCACCCGTCCGGTTTCCTTGTCCACGCCGTAAAAGGTGGCCTTGTACAGGCGCCCGCTGAAGTTCACGGGTGAGCCGTGGGTGAGGTGGCCGCCGTGGCTGAGGTCGAAGCCCAGGATGGTGTCGCCCGGCTGCAGGCAGGCGAGCATCACCGCGGCATTTGCCTGGGCGCCGCTGTGCGGCTGCACGTTGGCCCACACGGCGCCAAAGAGCTGCTTAGCCCGCTCAATGGCCAGGTTCTCCACCATGTCCACATATTCGCAGCCGCCGTAGTAGCGCTTGCCGGGCAGGCCCTCGGCGTACTTGTTGGTGAGCACCGAGCCCATGGCTTCCAGCACCTGGCTGCTCACGTAGTTTTCGCTGGCGATCAGTTCCAGGCCCTTGGTTTGGCGCCATTTTTCCTGCTCGATGATGTCGAACACGGCGGAGTCGCGCGAGAGCGTGGATTCAAGGGCTTGTACGGGTTGCATGGCGTAGGGTGTGGGCGCCAAAAGTAGCCCCCGTCGGCTTCCCCCGCCACCGGCATTGGTCAGCCTGCGGGGCCATCGGGTCTTATCCACGCATTTGGCGGCGCATGCCATCCAAGCTCGCTGCCGCGGATCCACAAGGATGACTGCGGTCGGCCTGGTCAACCGGTGGATGGATCACCGTGACCGTCAATAACCACCTGGGGTGAACGTTCCCCCAAGTCCGCGCCCTCCGGTCGCCGCAGGTCCGTTTGCCCCGGGCCGTCCGGCAGGGCTGGGCATGTGCGGCAGGTAGCCCAAGCTCTCGAGCGAATCCACCAATTGCCCGGTGAACAAGCGTGCGCCGGCCAGGTTGAGGTGACCGTAGTCCACGAAGTGGTGCTCATCGTTCACCCCGGGGCTTAGGCTGAAGTCCAGGAAATGGATGCCGAAGGGTTGAAGCTCTGCTTGCATGCGCCGGGCAAAGGCTTCCAGTTCGGCGCGGTCCTGTTGATGGCGCACGTAGTGCTGCACCACCACCACCGGTACTCCGCGCTCGCGGCACAGGGCCATGCATTTGCGGAAATACCGGTACTGCATTTCCTCGGATCCATTCCAGTTAGCCGTAGGCTTTGGCGGGTTGGGCCCGGCACTGTCCAGTTTAGCGCCAAAGCCCATGCCGTGGTAAAACCGGTCGGGCGGGGGGGGTGTTGCCTGCCCGGGGGCGGTGGCTCGGACGGCCAACATGTTCAGGGCGGGGATCCCGCCCAGGTTCCAGGCCATTGCTGCGGCACTGCCCAAGTCGGGGGCGTTGGCGATGTGGTCGGCGCCGCTTTCCATGGCATTGGACCTGAAGATGCCATGGAACACATCAAACACCACCAGGCTGGTATTTGCGGGGTTCACATATCGGTCCAGCACCACATAGCTGTTCAAGGGCGACTGGGAGGGGCTGCCCAAGTTGAACGCGGCGTGGCCGCGTGCCCGGAACACGCGCGGGTCATACCCGCGGTAGGCATGGGAAGAGCCGATGATGACCACTTGGTCGGCCTGCTGCGGGTCGTATTCGCGCAGCTGGTACCACGTGCCCCGGCCGGGCGGCATGTAGTAATCGGCCGTTTGCAGGGCCAAGCTCCCCTTGCGGGTGGTCCAGCGGCCCATTATCATGAACGCGGAGAGGTACAACAGGGCGGCAACGGCCACAAAGGTGATGATCGCCAGGGTACGCCTCATTGCCGTGGCCGGGGCAGGTAGCCCAGTGCCTCCAAGGAATCCGCGAGCTGCTCCGTGAAGATGCGGGCGCCGGTCGCATTGAGGTGGTTGTGGTCCAGGAACCAATTGCGGTCTTCAATGCCCGGCACTTCGGTAAGGTCCACGTACGGGATGCCGGTGCCTCGCAACGCCTGTGCCATGTACGCGGCCAGCACCGCATGCGCGCTGCCGCGGCGGTCGCGCCGGGCATAATGGCTGCTCACCACCACGGGTATGCCGCGCTCGCGGCAGAGCGCCACGGTTTGTTCCATAAAGTGCTGCAAACGCGGCTTCAGCACCACGGGTCCATCCGGCGGCGGTGGGGCATCGGTCTTCACACTGTCCGGTTTGGGCACAAACCCCAGGCCGGCATAGGCCGGGTCGGTGTAATACGGGGAGGAGTGTTGCGCCAGTTTGCGCAAAGCGATCATGTTCAGGCCACGCAGGTCGCGCAAGTCCCAGGCCATTCCTTGCGCCGCGGCATCGCTGGGCTGGTTTTGGGAAAGGTCGGCGGTGCTTTCCAGCCCGGTGCCTTGCAGCACACCCTCATACACGTCCAGCACCAGCAGGCGCGTGTTGGCGGAATCCAGGTACTCCTTTACCAGCCAGTAGGTATTCAGGGGTGTTTGCGCGCTACTGCCCAAGTTGAAGGCGGTAAGGCCGCGTTGGGTGAACACGTACGGGTCGTACCCGCGGTAGGCATGGGAGGAGCCGATGATCACCACATCGTGGCACTGTGCGGGATCAAACTCCCGGAAACGGGTCCAGCTGTCGCCCCCGGGCCAGTTGTAATAGTCGCCGGTGCGGTAGATCAGCGGTTTGCCCATGAACGGTACATGCACCAGAGCGGCCATCGCCGCACCGTAAAGCACCACGGTGCAGAGGGCAAAGAGCAGGACCGGTTTCCAGCGGAACCCCATCAGAACTGGAAGTAGATGAAGCTGGTGGAGCCGAAGTAGCCGAAAAGCAGGATGCCCACCAGCAACGCGGCAAAGAGGGCGGTGCCCACCAGGCCCTTGGGCACGGGCTTGTCGCGCTTGGCCCACGCATCGAACAGCGGGTCCATCACCATGAAGGCGATCACCAGCACCCCGGTGAGGTCCAGCATGCTGCGCGGCAGGTCGGTGAGCAACTGGTGCAGGTCGCTCCACAGCAGGGGTGTGCTGAACAGGCGCTGCACCAAGGTGAAGGCATCGTGGATGCTGTTCGCGCGGAAGAAGATCCAGGCAAAGCTCACCAACTGCACGGTGATGAAGATGTTCAGCCAGCGTTTTGCCCAAGGCAGCGCATCCAGGCCGATGCCCTTGGTGAAGCGCGCCAGCAGCGGGGCAAAGACCAAGGCCAGAATGAGGTAGCTGCCGTGCAGCCCGCCCCAGATCACGTAGGTCCAATTGGCGCCGTGCCACAACCCGCTCACCAAAAACACGATCATCAGGTTGTAGTACCAGCGCCACTTCACCACGCGGTTGCCGCCCAAGGGGATGTAGAGGTAGTCGCGGAACCAGCTGCTGAGGCTGATGTGCCAACGGCTCCAGAACTCGCTGATGTTCTTGCTGAGGTAAGGCGTGCGGAAATTCACCATCAGGTTGAAGCCCATGACGCGGGCGGCCCCCAGGGCGATGTCGGTGTAGCCGCTGAAGTCGCAATAGATCTGCACGGCGAAGAGATAGGTGGCCACGGCGATGGCCAAGGCGCCGTACTGGTCGGGCGCCCCGTACACCTGGTCCACCACCACGGCGCAGCGGTCGGCGATCACCAGCTTCTTGAAGAAGCCCCAGATCATCTGCCGCAGGCCGTCCACCATGCGGTCGTAGTCGAAATTGGAGCGCATGCCGGTGCCGGGCGTAGTGCTGTTGATCTGGTTGAGCAGGTTGCCCGGCCGCTCAATGGGGCCTGCCACCAGCTGGGGATAGAACATTACATAGAGGGCGAAGATGCCCGGGCGGTGTTCGGCTTTTTGGTGCCGCCGGTAAACCTCAATGGTGTAGCTCAGGCTCTGGAAGGTGTGGAAGCTTAGGCCGATGGGCAGCAGGATGCCCAGGTCGGGCACGCCGTAGTGGAAACCCATGGAGCGCACCAGCACCGCAATGCTCTCGTTGAGGAAGTTGAAGTACTTGAAGAAGGCCAGCACGCCCACGTTGGCTATGATGCTGGCGGTGAGCACCAGCTTGCGCTTGCGGCCTTCGCTGCGTTCGATCCAGATCCCGGCGTAGTAGTCCACCAGGATGGTGAAGGCCAGGATGAGGATGTACACCGGTACAAAGGCCATGTAGAACCAACAGCTGGCCACCAGCAGCAGCAGCCAGCGCCAGCGGTGCGGCAACACGAAGTACAAGCCCGTGACCAACGGGAAGAAGATGCAGATGAATTCAAATGAGTTGAAGAGCATCCGGGCGCAGGTGGTCCACTTACACGGACAAGCCGGGGTTCGGGGGTTGGAAAAATGGGGCGCAAGGTAACATGGAGCGGGGGCGGTGTTTCAGCGTGGACCAGGGCTATCGGGGTCCCCGAACACGGCACACCGTCATTGCGAGGGAGTCCCCGGGCCCACCGTCATTGCGAGCCCGTCATCGGGCCCACCGTCATCGCGAGGCCGAGGCACTAGGCCGAAGCGATCCCGCACACGCCGTGGCACCACTCCCCAACCGTCACCGGGCGAAGCCCACCGTCATTGCGAGCCCGTCATCGGGCGAAGCAATCTTTAATTCCGTCCGGCTCAATTAAAGATTGCTTCGGACCTGTTAAGTGCAC
>JADZAC010000025.1 GCA_020852835.1 Flavobacteriales bacterium | reverse complement strand
GCCATGCTGAAGCAGTACGCGGAGGAGATCGTAGCGGTGTCCAAGGCCGGGGTGGAAGTGGCCCTGGTGATCGGCGGGGGCAACATCTACCGGGGCATGCAGGCGGCGGCCAACGGCATCGACCGCGTGCAGGGCGACCACATGGGCATGCTGGCCACCATGATCAACAGCCTGGCCTTGCAAAGCGCGTTGGAGGCCGCCGGGCAGAAAACCCGGCTGATGAGCGCAATCAAAATGGAGCAGATCGCCGAACCCTTCATCCGCCGCCGCGCCGTGCGCCACTTGGAAAAGGGCCGCATCGTGATCTTCGGTGCCGGCACCGGCAACCCGTACTTCACCACCGACAGCGCGGCCAGCCTGCGCGCCATCGAGATCGAGGCCGACGTGATCCTCAAAGGCACCCGCGTGGACGGCATCTACACCGCCGACCCGGAGAAGGACCCCGCCGCCACGCGCTACGAACGCATCTCCTTCGATGAGGTCTATTCCAAGGGGCTGGCGGTGATGGACATGACGGCCTTCACCCTCTGCCGGGAGAACAAGCTGCCCATCATCGTGTTCGACATGAACAAGCCGGGCAACCTGGGGAAACTCGTGAGCGGGGAGCCCCTGGGGACGTTGGTTGAGTTTTGAGGTGGGTAGGATAGTAGTTCGTAGTGCGTAGGACATAGGTTCTGCATGCCCTACACCCTACACCCTATGAACTACGCCCTATGAACGTCCCACCACGAACCATCACCAGAACCCAACCAGTATCAACCCCAACCGGTACCTTCGCGCCTCTTTCCCAACCCTCATGACAGACGTAGCCTCCCTGATCGCACAATGCGAAGATCTGGACCGCAAGGCGGTTGACCACCTGGACAAGGAACTGGTGAAGATCCGCGCCGGCCGCGCCAATCCGGCCATGCTGGAAGGCGTGCGCGTGGACTACTACGGCAGCGAAGTGCCGTTGAGCCAGGTGAGCAACATCAACACGCCCGACGCGCGCACGATCATGATCCAGCCATGGGAGAAGAAGATGATCGACCCCATCGAGCGGGCGATCATGGCGGCCAACTTGGGCTTCAACCCCAGCAACAACGGCGAACACGTGATCATTGCCGTGCCCATGCTCACCGAAGAGCGGCGCAAGGAACTGGTGAAGATGGCGCACCGGGAAGGTGAGAACGCCAGGGTGAGCATCCGCGGAGCACGCCAGAAGGCGATGGAAGCCATCAAGAAGGCCCAGAAGGACGGTCTGCCGGAAGATGCCGCCAAGTCTGCCGAAGCGGATGTGGAAAAGGCCACGGGCAGTTGGAACAAGAAGGTGGACACGCTGATCGCCGCCAAAGAGAAGGAGATCCTCACGGTGTGATCAGGCCGGATGCCGGTGGTGGTGCAGGCCGTACATTTTCGGCCTCAAATACGGCTTCATGCTTGACCGAAGGGATTTCCTGCGTCTATCAGCGCTCTCATCCGCTGCAGCCCTCGCCGGGTGTTCATCGGCCGCACAAGGCAAGGAGGAGCAAGCGCTTCCCGTACGGAAGTTGAATGCGCCCGTGGTGATCTCCACCTGGGACTTCGGCAAGGCGGCCAACGCCAGTGCCTGGGGCATATTGGCGGGCAGCGGCAGTGCCCTGGACGCCGTGGAAGCCGGGGCACGTGTTCCTGAGGCCGATCCCGCCAACCAGACCGTGGGCCTCGGCGGGCGGCCCGATCGTGACGGCCGTGTTACGCTGGATGCCTGCATCATGGATGCCAAGGGGCGTTGCGGTTCAGTGGCGGCACTGGAGCAGATCGTGCATGCCGTATCGGTGGCGCGAGCGGTGATGGAGAAGACGCCGCATGTGATGCTTGCGGGCGAGGGGGCGCTGCAATTCGCCTTGGCCAACGGCTTTGGAAAGCAGGAACTGCTGACCGAACAAAGCCGCATGGAATGGGAGGAGTGGCTGAAAACGGCACACTATGCACCGGTGCGGAACATTGAGAACGGCACGCCCGGCAATGCCAAGAACCACGACACCATCGGCATACTGGCACTGGATACTTCGGGCGATCTGGCGGGTGCTTGCACCACCAGCGGCATGGCCTACAAGCTGCACGGCCGTGTGGGCGATTCACCCATCATTGGCGCCGGCCTCTTCGTGGACAATGAAATAGGCGCTGCCACCAGCACGGGCGTGGGCGAGGAGGTGATCCGCATTGCCGGGAGCCACACGGTGGTGGAGCTGATGCGCCAAGGCCTTGTACCGGAGGAGGCCTGCAAGGCCGCATTGGAGCGTGCCGTGCGCCGCGACCCGGCCTACGCCAAAACGATCCAGGTGGGATTTTTAGCCTTGCGCCGTGACGGCGCCATCGGGGCGTATGCCTTGCAGGAGGGCTTCACCTACGCGGTGAAGAGCGGCGCGCGGGAGGAACTGGTGGCGGCCAAGCACATTTTCTGAAATGCTCCTGGAGGTGTGCGCCTATTCCTTGGCAGCTTGCGCCACGGCCATGCGCGAGGGCGCACAGCGCGTGGAATTGTGCGCGGGTCCCGGGGTGGGTGGGACCACGCCGGCCAAAGAGGTGATCATTGCCGCGCTGGAGCTGGGCATTGCCGTGTGCCCCATGGCGCGGCCCCGCGGCGGGGATTTCCTTTACGGCCCTGAAGAAATGCAGGAGATCATGCGCACGATACGCCTGTGCCGCGAATTGGGCTGCCCGGGGATCGTGTCCGGAGTTCACTTGGCGGACGGGCGGCTGGACCGGGACCGCATGCGCCGTATTGTGGATGCAGCAGGCCCCATGGCCGTTACCTGCCACAAGGTGTTTGATGGGGTGCCCGACGCTGAGGAAGCCTTGGAGACCTTGGTGGAAACGGGTTGCAGCCGGGTGCTCACCTCCGGCCTCGCCGCGGATGCCATGGCCGGTGCAAGCGTGTTGCAGCGTCTCGTCGAGCAGGCGGGCAAGCGCATCACGGTGATGCCCGGGGGTGGTGTGCGATCCACCAACATCCGCGAATTGGTGTTGACCACCGGGGCCGTGGAATTCCACAGCTCGGCGATCACCGGCCGCAATGCAGCCTTCGAAACGGACGCTGCGGAAGTGCGTGCACTGTTGGCCGGACTGCAGCTTGGAAGCGGTTAGGGAAAACGGGCCTTCGCGGCCGTCAGCACTGCGGCTCCGGGCACTGCGCGATCGCCCAGGCCATGCCTTCCTTCTCGCTGTTGAAGAACCTCACGGGGAAGGACACCAGATGCATGGCGAAGTAAAGCTCCAGGATGTTGCGCACGGTGGGGTTGGGGCATACGATGGCCAAGGCCTTGGTGAAGGTATCGGCCCCGGTGCCGGTGTACTGGTTCTTGCTCAGGATGGACGGCGCAAAATCGCTGTCCTCCGGGGCGATGAGCACGGCTACGTGCGGCAAGCCGCCGGTATGTTGGCGCCGCGCTGCCAAGCTGATCATCAGGTTGTTGCCGTCGGCCAAGGTGCCCGGCTTGAACCGCACCACCACCAGGTCGGGGCGCGGTTTCTCCAAGGTGGCCGGGCCGAGGTCGATCAATTCATCCATGGGCGGATGCAAATGTCCGAATTCCAAGCATCCCCGGTCTAACAAATGTCATCGTAACCTTGGAAGGAAACATGCGCCGGTGCCGCTGCCCAGGTATCGGTTCATGCGGCTTTCACATCCTTGCCCTGGAGCTTTGCTTCCACCTCTGCGATGGCGCGTTTGGTCTTCAGCAGGCTGTCCGGGGTAACGCTGATGGAACCGATGCCCAGCTCCACCAGGAACTGCGCGAAATCGGGGAAGTCGCTGGGGCCTTGGCCGCAGATGCCCACCTTGGTCTTGGTCTTTTTGGCGGTCTCGATCAGTTTGCGCAACATGCCCTTCACGGCCTCGTTGCGTTCGTCGTAGATGTGGCTCACCAGCGCGCTGTCGCGGTCCAGGCCCAGGGTAAGCTGGGTGAGGTCGTTGCTGCCGATGGAGAAGCCGTCGATGTACTGGGCGAACTCCTCGGCGAGGATGATGTTGCTGGGGATCTCGGCCATCAGGTAGAGCTCCAGTCCTTCCTTGCCGCGCTCCAAGCCGTATTCCTTCATTACTGCGGATACTTTCTTGAGCTCTTCCACGGTGCGGCAGAAGGGGATCATCACCACCACGTTCTTCAGGCCCATTTTCTCGCGCACGCGGCGGATGGCCTTGCATTCCAGCCCGAAGGCCTCCTTGTAGGCCTCGCTGTAATAGCGGCTTGCGCCGCGCCAGCCGATCATGGGGTTCTCTTCCTCGGGCTCGAAATGCTCGCCTCCCAGCAGGTTCTTGTACTCGTTGCTCTTGAAGTCGCTGAAGCGCACGATCACCTTGTTGGGGTAGAACGCGCTGGCGATCTTGGCGATGCCGTAGCTGAGCTTTTTCACGAAGAAGGTTTCCTCATCCTCGTAGCCGTTGATCAGGTAGCTGATCTTGCCGCTGAGGGCCACGTCACCGAGCTCTTTGTGCTGCAACAATGCCAAGGGGTGCGCTTGGATGTAGTTGTTGATGATGAACTCCTCGCGGGCCAGGCCCACGCCGGCGTTGGGCAGGCCGCTGAACTTGAAGGCCAGGTCCGGGCTGGCCACATTGAGCATGATGGGGGTTTTGGTGGCGGGCAGGTTGGCCAGCAGGGTTTCTTCCACCTTGCTGGGAATGAGCCCGTGGTAGATGATGCCCGTATCGCCTTCGCAGCAACTGGCGGTGACCTCCATGCCGGTGTCCAGCAGGTCGGTGGCATTGCCGCAGCCCACAATGGCGGGCACGCCCATTTCGCGGGCCACGATGGCGGCGTGGCAGGTGCGGCCGCCCTTGTTGGTGATGATGGCGCTGGCTTTCTTCATGATCGGCTCCCAATCGGGATCGGTCATGTCGGTGACCAGCACATCGCCCTGCTGGAAGTCCTTGCCGTCGCCGTCGCCGCCCCGGCCGTCCAGGCTGAAGAGGATCCGCACCTTGCCGGCGCCCACCCGGTCGCCGATGGCAATGCCGCGGGTGACCTCTTTGGCGTCAGCCGGTTTTTCCAGCTTGTATTCCACTACGCGGTCGGCGTCCTTGCGGCTGTGGATGGTTTCCGGCCGGGCCTGCACGATGAAGAGCTTCTTGCTCAGGCCGTCCACGGCCCATTCCACGTCCATGGGGCACCAGTGGCCCTTTTTGTCGCTGTAGTATTTTTCAATGGCCACTACGCTCCGTGCGATCTCCAGGGCCAGGTCGTCATCGATGCTGAAGCGGTTGCGCTGGGCGCGTTCCACCGGGATGGTGAGGGTGGGCTTGCCGGGCTCCACGCCGTAGACCATTTTGCGGTCCTTGTGGCCCAGTTTCTTCTCGATGATGCTGCTGTAGCCCTCGGCCAGCGTGGGTTTGAACACGATCCACTCGTCCGGGCTCACCGCTCCCTGCACCACCATTTCGCCCAGGCCGTAGCTGCCGTTGATCAGCACCACGTCCTTGAAGCCGCTCTCGGTATCGAGGCTGAAGGCCACGCCGCTGCTGCCCACGTCCGAGCGAACCATTTTCTGCACGCCCACGCTCAGGCCCACTTGGAAATGGTCGTATCCGCGGCTTTCGCGGTATACAATGGCGCGGTCGGTGAACAGGCTGGCGAAGCAGTTGCGCACGGCGGCGATCAGGTCCTGGTGGCCGCGGACGTTCAGGTAGGTTTCCTGCTGCCCTGCAAAGCTGGCGTCGGGCAGGTCCTCGGCCGTGGCGCTGGAACGCACGGCCACGTCGGTGGCCTCCTGGCCGTACTGCCGGGAGAGCTCGTCATAGCGGGCCATGATGCCCTTCCAGATCTCCTCGGGGAATTTGCCGTTCTTGATCAAGGTGCGCACGGCCAGGCCGGTGCGGCGGATGTTCTCCACGTCGTCCGTGTCCAGGCCCGCCACGATGTCGCGGATCTTCTGGTCCAGGTCGTTGTGCTGGATGAAGGCTTCGTAGCTGGCCACGGTGACCACGAAACCGCCGGGCACGCTTACGCCCAGCTTCCCGAGGTTTTGGATCATTTCCCCCAGGCTGGCATTCTTGCCGCCCACGGTGGGGATATCGCTCAATTCAACTTCATGGAGCCATTTGAGGAAAGGTGCCTTGGTCATGGGTTCAAGCGGGTTGCGTGAAAAACGGCTGTTCTACGGAGCAGGAGGAACAAAGTTGAGGCGCGGAAGGTAATTGCACCAACGCAATTGCGGGTCGCGGATCCGGGCTTGGCCCATGGAAAATGAGCGTGCCCGGACCGGCCTGTTCGCACCGGTGCTGGGCCATAACCACCAACGGGCGGAAATTGTTCACGAATGTGGATGCTTTCCGCGTACCTACGCCCAAACCGGGCAGCCTTCGCTGCAATTGCGGCACATCCCGATCGCCTTTCGCCCGCGCAGCAACTGTGCGCGGAAAGCGTGGTAGCGCGGCCCGTTCCAGATCTCGCGGAAGCTCTGGTTGTTCAGGTCGCCCATCACGTATTTGGCATCCTTGTCGAAGCAGCAGGGCACCACTTTGCCGTCCCAGGTCACCACGCAGCTGTGCCACATTTTCCAGCACTCGTTCTCCATGCGGTGCTTGGCTTCCCACAAGCCGTTCGCATTGCGCTTGTAGCGTGAATACTTGTCCTGTTCCGGGATCAAGGGGTGGCCATCACGCGGCTCGTAGATCTGCGCCGTCTTCAGCCACAGGTCGTCCACGCCGATCTGTTTTGCGAGCTTGCGCGCTTCGGGCACTTGGTGTTCGTTCGGCTTCACCACCAGGAATTGGAACACGGTGTGCGGTGTTCGGCTCTTGAGCTTTTTCTTCCACTTCACGATCCGCTCGGCCCCTTCGATCACTGCGGCCAGGGTGCCCTCGCGCCGGTAGGCGGAATAGGTTTCCTGGTCGGTGCCGTCCAAGCTGATGATGAGCCGTGAAAGCCCGCTGTGCACCGTTTCCTCCGCTTTTGCATCAGTGAGGAAATGCGCGTTGGTGCTGGTGTTGGTGTAGAGGCCCCGGGCGCGGGCGTAGCGCACCATCTCCAAAAAGTGCGGGTTGATGTACGGTTCCCCCTGGAAGTAGAACGTCAAGGCCCAGAGGTCGTCAGCCAATTCATCGATCACGCGCTCGAAGAAGGGTTGCTTCAAGTTGCCCGTGGGGCGCGTAAAGGCGCGCAGCCCGCTGGGGCATTCGGGGCAGCGCAGGTTGCATGCCGTGGTGGGCTCCAGGCTGATGCTGAACGGCAGCCCCTGGATGGCCGGAACCTTGGTGTGCTTGGCCTTGCGGAAGCTGCTCCAAAGCCGGTAGGCATTTTGCGCCCTGCGCGGCGTAAAGGAGCCGGCCCATGAGCGCGCATCCCGAAGTTCGGCAAGCATGGGCGCAAGGTACCCCCTGCGGGCCAGTTCGTAGGACGTAGTTGTTAGTGGGCCCAGCCCTACGAACCACGCCCTACGAACCTGTCCGTGATCGCACCCCTGCGGGGAAGTTCGTTGGGCGTAGTGGGCAGTTGGTAGTGCGTCGCGTCCTGAGAACTACGCACTCTAACTTGTACGAACTCGCCCGCATTTGCAACGCGGGCGAAGCTCGAAGCGTGCTTGTAGCGCGCACATTTCAAACCTCTCCTGTTACTTTTCACCTCTTTCCCCGTCACACAACAATAGGAGTGCATGCGGTTCTTGTTATACGCCTTGTTTATTCTCGTCTCTATTCCGGCACTGGCCCAGCACCGGGTCACAGGCCGTGTGCTGGATGCTGCCACCAAGGAGCCGTTGGCCTTCGTGCCGTTCGTGATCGAGGGTACCCGTGCGGGCACTACGTCGGACATCGATGGGCGCTTCACGCTGAACGTGCCGCAACTACCGGTGACGCTGCGTGCCAGTTACGTGGGCTATGCACCGGCGCTGGCCACCATTGCCAACGGGCAACCGGTGACCGTGCTGCTGACCAGCAGCACCACCGAATTGGAAGCGGTGCGGATCACCTACACCGAAAGCCCGGCCAACCGCATCATCCGCCGGGCCTATGCCAACCGCAAAGAGAACGACGGGTTGCGCAGCCGCAGTTACCGCTACACCAGCTACAGCAAAACCGTGTTCGATGCAGCGATGGACAGTACCGGCCAGGGGGTAAGCGGCGGCGCAGAGCCCGATACCACCAACACCGGCAGCGACACCACCGCAGCGGACAGCGCCCGGCTGGAATTGCAGCAGCTGATGCGCGAGCAGCACCTTTTCCTCATCGAGAGCGCCACGACCAAGAGCTTTATTCCGCCGGCGGCGGCCAAGGAAACGGTGCTGGCCATGCGTGTAAGCGGCCTGCAGGACCCGTCTCTGCTTGCCTTGGTGGCACAAACCGAAACCTTCAGCATCTATGCGCCCCAGATCAACATCGGTGAGAAGAGCTACTTGGGGCCCATCGGCCCGGGCAGCACGGCCAAGTACCTGTTCATCCTGGAGGACACGCTCTACCACGGCGGCGACAGTGTGTACGTGATCAGCTACCGGCCGCGCAGCGGCACCAAGTTCGACGGCCTCAAGGGTCTCTTGTACATCAACACAGATGGTTATGCCGTGCAGAGCGTGACCGCCGAGCCCGTGGCCAAGAGCGGCCTCAGCATCCGTTTCCAGCAACTGCACCAACGGCTGCCCTTGGCCAACGGCGGCAGCGCGTGGTTTCCGGTGCAGCTCAACTCGTTCATCTATCTGAACAACGTGAGCGTGAACGGCATGGGCATCATCGGTGAGAGCCGCACCTACCTGAAGGACATCGAGCTGGACCCGGACATTCCGCGCAAGGAGGTGCGCGGCCCGGAACTGGAGGTGGACCGGATGGGCGTGCGCAAGGATGATGCGTACTGGCGGGGCTTGCGGACGGATTCCCTGGGTGCCCGCGACCTGCGCACCTACGAGATGATGGACAGCTTAGGCGCCAAGGAAGGCTTCGACCGCAAGCTGAAGTTCATGGCCGCACTGGGCTCGGGCCGCTGGCCGATCGGACCGGTGGACCTGCTGCTGCACCGCCTCATGGCCTACAACAAGTATGAGGGCTTCCGCCTGGGTGCGGGGCTGGCCACCAACGACAAGCTCACGCGGCATGCTTCCCTCGGCGGCTATTTCGCCTACGGCTTCGGCGACAAGCACTGGAAGTACGGCGCCGACCTCGCCCTCAAACCGTGGTACGGCCGCGACCTGGGGGTGCAGCTGGCCTACGAAAATGACGTGGCCGAGACCGGCGGGGTGGGCTTCGAGCGCCAAAGCCCGCTGCTCAATACGGACAGCTACCGCATGCTCTTCGTGGACCGCATGGACCGCACCGAACGGTGGTCGGCCAAATTCCTCTTCCGGGCAGGCAGCTCCCTAAAGGTGTGGTTGGGCACCGAACGGGCCTTGCGGGTCAACGACATCGGCTATCAATACGCCCGGCGCGTGTCCGATGGCGTCCGGCTGCGGCAGAACGATTTCCTCACGGGGGCTTACACCCTTGACCTGCGCTGGGCCTTCCGTGAAAAATTGGCGAGGCTGCCCGACCGTGAGGTTTCACTGGGCACCAAGTTCCCGGTGCTCTACGTACATGCCATGAAAGCCCAGGAAGGCCTGTGGAATGGCGAATGGGACACTTGGCGCGTGGATGCCCTGGTGGAAAAAACCTTCAAACTGCGGCTCCTTGGCGATCTGTCGTTGCGCCTGATGGGCGGCGTGGCCGATGCCGCGGCCCCCATGCCATTTCTCTACAACCTGCGCGGCACATACAGTACGCGCTTGCCCGTGGCCGGCACCAACGTCTTCGAGACCATGCGGCCGGATGAATTCCTCGCGGACCGCTACGCGGCGATCCACCTCAAGCACAGTTTCGGCAACCTGCTCATCGAAACCAAGCACTTCCGCCCGCGCCCGGCCATCGTAAGCAGCGTGGCCTTCGGCGAGCTGGCCCGGCCGGAGAACCATGAAGGGCTGTCGTTCACGCCGATCCAGGGAGGCTACTATGAAAGCGGCCTGCTCATCGAGAACCTGCTGCGCTCGGGCTTCAGCAGCTTCGGCGTGGGGGCTTTCTACCGCTACGGGCCGTATGCACTGCCGGATCTCAAGGACAATGTGGCGGTGAAGGCGACCATGGGGTTTGCGTTCTGACCAGGGCCCAGCTTCCTGCCTGCACCAATGGGCCCGGGATGGCGGCAAGCCTGCCCATGGAGCGATGGTTGGCCGCTGCTCCGGGGCTTTTTCGCACCTTTGCGCGCCTTGCCCGTGCTGAGCGGAGCCGAAGCACGGGCATAGTAGCAACAACACATGTGGGCATGGCTGGCCGGGCGCGTACTGCGCAACAGAACGGGGATCCTGATCGCCATCGGGATCATCACGGCCTTCTTCGGGTACCAGGCCACCAAGGTGGAGATGAGCTACCGCCACGGCGGCCTGCTGCCCAAGAGCGATCCGGCCTATGCCGAGTATGAGCACTTCCTGAAGACCTTCAGCGCCGACGGCAACGTGATCGTCATCGCCACGCAGGGCGAAGCGCTGTACACGCCGGCGCATTTCAGGGCCTGGTACCAACTGGGCCGTGACGCCCGGGCCATTGAAGGCATCGACAGCGTGTTCAGCGAGGCGAACCTCTACACGCTGGTGCGCAACGACAGCCTGGTGAAGTTCGAGCTCAAACCCGTGATGGCAAGCCTGCCCGGCACGCAGGCCGAAATGGACTCGCTCAAGGCGCGGATCCGCGACCTGCCCTTCTACAAGGGGTTGTTGTACAACGACAGCACCCGGGCCAGCCTGATGATGGTGTTCGTGAACGCCAAGCTCTTCAATTCCGAGGGGCGCACCCGGGTGATCGAGGAACTGGAAGCCCGGGTGAACGCCTACACGGCGTCCACGGGGCTGCCGGCGCACGTGAGCGGGCTGCCGTGGGTGCGGGTGAAGAGCACCCAGCTGGTGAAGGGCGACATGCCGCGCTTCGTGGTGCTGAGCGTGGTGATCTGCGCCTTGCTGCTGCTGCTCTTCTACCGGTCGTGGCGGGTGATGCTCATTTGCCTGGGCGTGGTGGCCGTGGGCGTGGTGTGGGCCTTCGGCAGCATGGGGCTGCTGGGCTACCAGATCACCATCCTGCAATCGGTGATCGCCCCCCTGCTCATCGTGGTGGGCGTGCCCAACTGCGTGTTCCTGGTGAACGCCTTCCACCACGACTATGTGCAGCACCGCAACAAGGTGAAGGCGCTGCAGCGCATGATCAGCCGCGTGGGCGCGGCCTGCTTCATCACCAACGCCACCAAGGCCGCCGGCTTCGTGGCCTTTTGCATCACCTACAGCGCGGCCCTGGTGGAGTTCGGCCTCATCGCCACCATCGGCATCATGGCCATTTTCGTGCTGGGCCTCACCCTGGTGCCCATCATCCTCAGCTACATGCCCGTGCCCAAGCAGCGGCACCTGAGCCACCTGGACCGCCGTTGGCTGGACCGCGCCATCGGCGGCATCGTGTCCCTCAGCCGGCACCGCCGCCCGGCGATCTATGCCACCACTTTCCTGGTCACCGTGGCGGCCTGCATCGGCATGATGCGCCTGAAGGACGAAAGCCGCATCGTGGACGACTTGCCTGCCGACAACCCGGTGATCACCGACCTGCGCTTCTTTGAGCACAACTTCCACGGCGTGATGCCCTTGGAAGTGATCGTGGACACGCAGAAGAAGGGAGGCGTGCTGAAGGATGCCACCCTCAAGCGGCTCGACCGGCTCACCGACACCTTGGCCACCTATCCGGAGTTCAGCAAACCGCTGAGCATCGCGGACGCCGTGAAGTTCACCCGGCAGGCCTTCTACGGCGGCGATCCGGAACGGTACGGCCTGTTGACCGGCACGGACAAACGCTTCATGCTGCCCTTCCTGGAGAATATCGGAAGCGGCAACAGCGGTACCGGGGCGTCCGCGTCGCTCAGCAGCGGCAAAGCCTTCATGGACAGCACGCGCAGCACTACGCGCCTCACCGTGCAGATGGCCGATGTGGGCACCGGCCGCATGGAAACGCTGCTCGCCAAGCTCCGGGCCCAGGCCGACAGCATCTTCCCGCCGGACCGCTACAAGGTAACCTTCACCGGCAGCAGCGTGGTGTTCCTCAAGGGCAGCGGCTACTTGGTGAGCAACCTCATCAGCAGCCTGTTCTGGGCCGTTGTGATCATCGTGGTGCTCATGGCGCTGCTGTTCAACTCGGTGCGCATCCTGGTGGTGGCGCTGGTCCCCAACGTGGTGCCCCTGATCGTCACTGCGGGTCTCATGGGCTTCCTGGGCATCCCCATCAAGCCCAGCACCATGCTGGTGTTCGGCATTGCCTTGGGCATCGCCGTGGACAATGCCATCTTCTTCCTGGCACGGTACCGCCACGAGGTGAAGCTCACCGGTGGCGATCTGGCCCGCAGCGTGGACCATGCGGTGCGCGAGGTGAGCGTGGGCATCATCTACACCAGCGTGGTGCTGGTGGCCGGCTTCTGCATGTTCGCCTTCTCCCGCTTCGGCGGCATCCAGGCCATGGGCGTGCTCACCACCATCACCCTGCTGGTGGCCATGCTCACCAACCTGCTGGTGCTCCCCTCGCTGGTGCTCTCGCTCAACAAGCGCATCATGTCCAAGGCCTTCAACGAGCCCCTGTTGGAGATCATGGACGAGGAAGAGGACATTGAACTGGGCGCGCTCACCGTGGAGCGGCCACAACAGCCGAACACCCCAGCAGCATGAAAGGCATCATCCTTGCCGGCGGAAGCGGCACCCGCCTGCATCCACTCACCCTGGCCGTGAGCAAGCAGCTCATGCCGGTGTACGACAAGCCCATGATCTACTACCCGCTGAGCACCTTGATGGCGGCGGGCATACAGGAAGTGCTCATCATCAGTACCCCGCACGACCTGCCGCACTTCCGCAAGCTGCTCGGCGATGGCAAGGAGCTGGGCTGCTCCTTCCGCTATGCCGAACAACCGGTGCCCAATGGCCTGGCCCAAGCCTTCGTCATCGGCAGGGAGTTCGTGGGCGGCGACAGCGTGGCGTTGATCCTGGGCGACAACATCTTCCACGGGCGCGGCCTGGGCCGCATGCTCGGCGAGCACACCACCCCCCAAGGCGGCCTGGTCTTTGCCTACCACGTGAGCGATCCCGAGCGCTACGGCGTCGTGGAGTTCGATGCGGGCAACCGCGTGATCAGCATCGAGGAAAAACCGGCCAGGCCCAAGAGCAACTTCGCCGTGCCGGGCCTGTACTTCTACGACAACAGCGTGCTGGACATCGCCCGCGACCTGATGCCCAGCGCCCGGGGTGAATACGAGATCACCGACGTGAACAAGGAATACCTGCACCAAGGCCGCCTGAAGGTGGAGATCCTGGACCGCGGCACGGCCTGGCTGGACACCGGCACCTTCCGCTCGCTGATGCAGGCCGGCCAGTATGTGCAGGTCATCGAGGAACGACAGGGCTTGCGTATCGGCTGCATAGAAGAGGTGGCCTTCAAGAAAGGGTACATTGATGAAGCCCGGCTCCGCAAACTGGCAGAGCCATTGGTGAAGAGCGGCTATGGCGAGTATTTGTTGAAGTTGGTGGGGGGATAGTTCGTAGGGCGTAATTCGTAGCTGATCGCACAGCACCCGAACCGCCCACTACGTCCTACGAACTACGCGCCAAGCACTACGAACCAAGCGTTACGCACAAGCCATGTCCCACCTCCCCCTCATCGAAGCACGCATCGCCGAGTGGGCGAAGGAACTCCCGCAGGGCAACCTGTATGCGCCCATGGCCTACCTGATGGGGCTTCCTGCGAAAAGGGTCCGTCCACTTTTGGTGCTCATGGCCTGCGAACTCTTCGGCGGCCGCGCGGAGGATGCGCTGGATGAAGCCCTGGGCATTGAGCTTTTCCACAACTTCACCCTGATGCACGACGACATCATGGACCAGGCGCCCCTGCGCCGCGGCCAGCCTACCGTGCATATGAAGTGGGACGTGAACACGGCCATCCTCAGCGGCGATGCCATGCTGGTGAAAGCCTACCAGTTGATGGGCAAGCATCCGCAGGTGGCCGCCATCTTCAGCGAACATGCCTTGGCGGTGTGCGAGGGCCAGCAGCTGGACATGGAGTACGAACAACGGGGAACCGTTTCCGTGGACGAGTACCGCGCCATGATCCGCCTGAAGACCGCCGTACTGTTGTCGTGTGCGTTGCAGGTGGGAGCGACCGTGGCCGGTGCCTCCAAGCAAGATGCGCAACGGCTCGGGGCATTCGGCGAACACCTCGGACTGGCCTTCCAGCTGCGCGACGACCTGCTGGACGCCTTCGGCGACCCCGCAGCCACGGGCAAGCAGCAAGGCGGCGACCTTCGCGCGGGCAAGAAGACCTTCCTGTTGATCCGCGGCCTGGAGCTTGGAGGTGCGGCCGGGCGCGATGAATTGCGGAAGGAATTGGCCAAACCGGCGGAATTGCGCGATGTGCAGCGCATGCTTGAAACGTTGGAGGTGTTGGGCGTACGGGCTGAAGCCGAGCGCGCCGTGGGCACTGAGGAACGCAGGGCCCTGCAGGCGTTGGACGGATCGGCCGTGGAGCAAGAGCGGAAACAGCCCTTGCGCCAGCTTGCTGCACAACTGATGGCCCGCAACCGATGAGCGGCATCCTTGGGCGGACGTGGTGAGCACACTTGCCCACTGCTGGCCCACGCACCTTACATTTCACCCATGCGGAGCGGATCGCGGCTGACGGGGTGGATGGTGGCAACGCTGCTCTCTTTGGCAGGGGCCGGCCAAGCTGTGGAGCCCCAGCCTTGGCAGACCAATGCGGCCATCATCAGCCCGGAGAAACTGTGGGATGAGAACGTCCGCGTGGCCGGGCAGGGGTACGAGGTGCCGGGCATCGACCTCACCAAAGGCAGGTTTGCGCGCCACCGCATTGGTGACAGCGCGGAGTTTGCACTGCGTGAATATGTGGACACGGCTTGGGCCAGGGTGTCCTCCTCGTTGGACAGTGTGGTGCCCAACGCCACGGTGCATTGGATACGTTACCGCGTGGCCGCCGGGAGCGCGATCAAGGGCTGGCCCCTGTTGGTGAACGTGCAGGCCCTGGGCGGCATCACTTTGTACCACAATGGCCGGGAAGTGCTGCATGCCGCAGCCATGGAAGGCGGACACGCAACAGTGGATTCCGTGCCGCGCTGGTCCGTGCCGGTGGCCCTGCTGTGCGATGGCAAGGACGAGGTGCTCGCATTGCGCCTGGAAACCGCACCGGGGATCCCGCTCCAGGAGGCCGGCCTGCGGGTAAGCATCCATGCCGCGGACAGCGGCTACCACCTCAACAGCATCGTGATGAACTACGGGCTGTTCATCGGCATCAACGTCATCATTCTGCTGATGGCCTTGGTGGTGGGCTGGTCCGAGCAGAAGCGCAAAGGTTGGCTGCTGCTGGCGGCATTGTCCTTCTGTTCGGTGGCGGACACCATCTGTGTGCTGGGCGGTTCCATGGGTGTGCTGGGATGGCCCACCGCCACGGCGCGCGTGCTGGAGATCATGCGGTTGATCACGGTGCCTTGGGGCATGTACTTGTTGATCATGGTGCTGGCGGAACTGCGGGGCGAGTTGAGCAAGAAACGCACGTGGTTCTACGGTGCGGGCATCACCGTGATCACCGTTGGGGGCATCATGGTGTTGGCGATGGACGGAACGGCGGATCCCGGCAAATGGGTTTCGTTCAGCTACACCGAGTCCTCGGCATGGCAGATGGCCTTTTATTTCCTGCTGGGCATCGTGGCGCTCATTGGCGTAATTGTAGTGGCGTGGTTTGCCATTGAAGAAGTACGCTTGGGCATCAAGCTGTGGCGCACCAAGGGTTACGAACGCTGGGTGGGCGTTGGTGCCGTGGCGGCCAGCCTGCTCACGTTCACTTTGGGGCTGCTGGGCGGCTTTGCCAGCCTGGGCCTCTCCAGTTGGATCTCGGTACTGGCCGATTACTGCTCTTTCGTGGCCGTGCCCATCAGCGTGGCCATCTATCTCTCCATCCGTTCTGCGCACCACACCCGGCTGGTTACACGCCAGCGCGATGAGCTGGACCAGGAGGTGCAGGAACGCACGGCGGAACTGCGCGCCGAGAAGGAGCGCTCCGATGAGCTGCTGCACAACATCCTTCCGCACGAGGTGGCCGAAGAGCTCAAGCAGACCGGCACTGCCGCGGCCAAGCACTTCGATCAGGCCACGGTGCTCTTCTCCGATTTCAGGGGCTTCACGCAGCTCAGTGAAAAACTTTCACCGGAGCAACTGGTGCGCGAGATCGACACCTGTTTCAAGCACTTCGACAGCCTGACGGACAAGTGGCGCATGGAAAAGATCAAGACCATCGGCGATTCATACATGGCCGCTGGCGGCTTGCCGGACCCCACCAAGGGCAGCCCGGCCGATGTGATCTACGCCGCCTTGGAAATGCAGGATTTCATGGAGGCCCTTGCTGCCCGGCGCCATGCCCAGGGACTGCCCGTGTTCCGCATGCGCGTGGGCATCCACACCGGCCCGGTGGTGGCGGGTATCGTGGGCGTGAAGAAGTTCCAGTACGACATCTGGGGCGATACGGTGAACACCGCGAGCCGCATGGAGAGCAGCGGCGAGGAAGGCCGTGTGAACATCAGCGGCGGGCTGTATGCGCTGGTG
This sequence comes from Flavobacteriales bacterium, assembly GCA_020852835.1. Lineage (GTDB taxonomy): Bacteria > Bacteroidota > Bacteroidia > Flavobacteriales_F > PHOS-HE28 > PHOS-HE28. The sequence goes on along the minus strand of JADZAC010000025.1, from coordinate 7,403 downwards.
AAGGACCACCCCGGCTTTGTGTTCACCCCGCGTGGCAGGGTACAGGCCAAGGGCAAGGGGGAGATGGAGATGTACTTTGTCAGCCGAGCAGGCTCTTCAATGCCTCCGCCAAGTGCGGGTGGTTGAAGCGGAAACCGGCCTGCACCAGCTTTTCGCTGGATACGCGCGAACCTTCCAAGACCAGACCGGCGGGCCCGTCCAACACGGCACGGAGCAGGAAGGCCGGTACGCGGGGCGCAATAAATGGCCGGTTCAACGTCTTTGCCACTGCGCGCATGAAGTCGTGATTGCGCACCTGCTCCGGTGCGGCGATGTTGCAGGCCCCGTGGATCCGTGCATCCCGTACTGCGTGCAGATAGGCATGCACCAGGTCGTCCAGGTGCACCCATGGCAGCCATTGTTTGCCGGAACCCAGGGGAGCGGCCAAGCCCCAGCGGGCCGGGGCCGCCATCTTCGGCAGCGCACCGCCCCTGTTGGACAGCACCACCGGGGTGCGCAATATCACCACACGGCAATGGGGGGCCCACCGGTCCGCGGCATTTTCCCATGCTTGGCACAGGCCACCGATGAAATCGCCGGCGGGCGGATCTCGCTCGCTGAAGATGCGGGCGCCGGTCACCGTGCCGTAGTAGTTCACCCCGCTGGCGCTGATGAAGGTCTTGGGCCAGGTGCCGGTGAGCTCCACCTCATGCCGCAACAGGTCTGCGGCGTCCACGCGGCTGGTATGGAGTTCCTTCCTTCGCGTCGGCGTCCACCGCTTGTCGGCAATGCCTGCACCGCTGAGGTGTACGATGTGGTCCACGCCTTCCACGGCGCGTGGGTCCAGGGTGCCTTTGGCCACATCCCAGCGGAACACGGGCACCGGCGCGTTCCGGCCGGCATGCCGGCTGAGGTGCCGTACCGCAAAGCCTTGGTGCAGCAGTTGCTGCGTGAGCGCCGTGCCGATCAGGCCGCTGCCGCCGGTGATCAGCACTGCTTCCATCCACGCAAGGCGATCCGCCCAATGGCCGGTCCAATAATTCGCGAATGGAGCCCCTTCATTCCCGGGCAAGTTGGCGGCTTGCAGCTACCGCGACTGCTCCAAGATCCGGAGATCTTCGGCGATAAAGCCGAGTTTCTTGTCGTAGAGCGCCGCTTCGTCGCGTTGGTACATCAGTTCACCGGTGCTGGCGTTGAACACGCGGCGGAAGCACCACTTGGTCTTGTGTTCACCGGTGATCACCACGTCCGCCACGCACACCCCGGGCTGGCCTTTGGAAACGGCGGCAAGCAGTTGCGTGAAGTCCATCAGCTTCACTTCCTGTTTGTAGGTTCCTTTGATGGCGGAAAGGTCCGCCACGCTTTTGTCGAGCTGTTCCTTGGCCACCCACAGTTCCTGCTCTTTGATGAAACGGTTGCGGCCGGCATAGAGGCGGTCGGCAGTGGCCTTGTCGGTGATCTTGCCGGCCTCCACCTGCTTGAGGTAGTCCTGCAGGTTTTTCACGTAGATGCCCAGCAGGGCGTTCCCGCCATTGTCCAGCAGCTTGGCGTCGATCATGATCGATGCCAGCTCCTGTTCGGGCGGCACATTGGTCAGGGCATCGTCCTCCACTTGCAGCATCTCGCCTTTCTTCAGCTTCCAGCCCTGCACCAGTGCCAAAAAGGTGGCGGTATGCTTCTCCTGGTCCGTTTTGCGCAGCTTTACCAGGTAGATGTTTGCCGGGTTGACCGGCGCGGTGACCAGATCGTTCACCGAACTGAAGTCGGTGTTGGCGGTGAACTTCCAATCGGCTTTCACGGCGTTCAGCAGGCCGGTGTTGTACGGGCTGTCATGGGCATCGCGCAGCACGATGGTGGTGGCGCCCCTGGCCGCGGCCACGGCCTTTTTGTCGAAGGTGCCGTATTGGGCGGATGCTGCGGTGGCGCAGGCGAAGGTGGCAAGCAGGAGCGTATGGCGCATGGTTCGGACGGGGCGTCGATGTGTGGGTTCGGTTGGTTGCGTGAGCGGCGGCAAAAGGCCGGCCGGGTACGCGGGCGAAAATAGTGCCACACCCTTCCCACCTTTGCCCCGATGCCATCGGCGATGAACGGGGAACTGTCGGAAAGTGGCGGAACAGCGGGGCTGCGCAAGCGGTTGGACGAGGCCGTGGTGCTGCAGCGCACCGTGCAGCAGTTGCGCAAGGACCTCCGCGAAGAGGGCTTGCCCGAACCCGGGGTGGGCCCGGGCGCCTTTGAGGAATTGCGTGCCGGGGTGCTGCGGGTGTTGGAGCACAAGCAACGGGAGGGTGCCCATGCCTTCGGGCTGGTGGTGAACCGGGTGGACCTCACCGAGCCGCAATTGCGGGCGGCAATGGCTGCCGGAGGGTTGTACGGCCTGGCGGGGACGGTGGTGCTGCGGTGCTTGCAGAAAGTACTGAGCCGCATGCGGTTTGCGGGCTTGGGCTGATCGGGCAGGAAGGCAACAAGCCCCGGCTTTCATCCGTACCAATGCGCGGAACCGTGGCTACCTTTGCGGCCCGGTTTGCAACCCCGGCCATGGACAAGAACAAATTCCTCGGCAACATCGATCCCGCCGCGCTGGACGCCATGTACCAGCAGTACCGATCGAACCCCGTTTCCGTATCCCCGGACTGGGCCCGTTTTTTTGAAGGATTCGACCTGGCGCGCACGCGCTATCCCGAGCTGCCCGGGCAGCAGTCATCCGAAGGGGGCGATTGCGGCCCGCGCACTGAGCGCGTGGTGAAGGAATTCAAGGTCATCGCCCTGATCAACGGTTACCGCGAGCGCGGCCACCTGTTCACCCGCACCAACCCGGTACGGGATCGCCGCACCTACCTGCCCACGCTGGACCTGGCCAACTTCGGGCTGGATGAATCGGACCTGCAGACCGAGTTCGAGGCGGGTTCCGAGATCGGCATCGGCAAGGCCACCCTGGCCACCATCGTGGACCACCTGAAGGCCACCTATTGCCGAAGCATCGGCGCCGAATACCGCTTCATCCGCGATGTGGAGCGCGTGCAGTGGCTGCAGCAGCGCATGGAGCAGGACCGCAACACGCCGGATTTCTCCGTGGAGGACAAGAAGGAGATCCTGCGCAAGCTGGGCCAGGCCGTGGTGTTCGAGCGCTTCCTGGGCAAGAAGTTCATCGGCCAGAAACGCTTCAGCCTCGAAGGTGGCGAATCGCTGATCCCCGCACTGGACACGGTGATCGAACACGGCGCCGACGCCCATGGCATCAGCGACGTGGTGATCGGCATGGCCCACCGCGGCCGCCTCAACGTGCTGGCCAACATCTTCAACAAAACCTACGAGTCCATCTTCGCCGACTTCGAAGGGCGTGATTTCGAGGATACCTACGTGGAGGGCGACGTGAAGTACCACATGGGCTTCAACAGTTGCATGGTCACCAACAACGGCAAGGGCGTCAACCTGGTGCTGTGCCCCAACCCCAGCCATCTGGAAAGCGTGGGCCCCGTGATGGAGGGCGTGGCCCGGGCCATCATTGAAAAGGACCACGGCTTCGAGAGCCGCAAACTGTGCCCGGTGCTCATCCACGGCGATGCGGCCATTGCCGGCCAGGGCGTGGTGTACGAGCTGGTGCAGATGGCCCGCCTGAAGCCCTACACCACGGGCGGCACCCTGCATGTGGTGGTGAACAACCAGGTGGGCTTCACCACCAACTACATCGACGGGCGCAGCAGCACTTATTGCACGGATGTGGCCAAGGTGACCCAGTGCCCCATCTTCCACGTCAACGGGGATGATGCCGAGGCCGTATGCCATGTGATGAAGCTGGCGGTGGACTACCGCCAGCGCTTCGGCAGCGATGTGTTCATCGACCTGCTGGGCTACCGCAAGCACGGGCACAACGAGGGCGACGAGCCGAAGTTCACCCAGCCCATCCTCTACAAGGCCATAGCCACGCACAAGGACCCCCGGGCCATTTACAGCGAGAAGCTGCAGGCCAGCGGCACCATCGGCGCCGACCTGGCGGAGGAGATGGAGGAGAGCTTCAACCAGCTGTTGCAGGAGCGCCTCAACGAATCCAAGGAGCTGCCCAAGGCGGTGATCACCTCCTTCCTGGCCGACCGTTGGATGGGCCATGTGCGCGCCACCGAGGACGCCTTGCTGCGTTCGCCGGAAACCGGCGTGAAGAAGGAGCAATTGCTGAAGATCGCCGCCAAGCTGGCGGAGGTGCCCGCCGGCAAGAAGTTCTTCAACAAATTGGAACGCATCCTGCACGAGCGTGCCAAGATGGTGGCGGAAGACCGCCTGGACTGGAGCATGGGCGAGCTGCTGGCCTACGGGTCGCTGCTGTGCGAAGGCCGTTCCGTGCGCCTCACCGGCCAGGACGTGGAGCGCGGCACCTTCAGCCACCGCCATGCCGTGGTGAAAGTGGAGGACAGCGAGGAGGAGTACATCCACCTCAAGCACATCCAGCCCGGCCAGGCCCTGATGCAGGTGTACAACTCGCTCTTGAGCGAATACGCCGTACTGGGCTTTGAATATGGTTATGCCTTTGCCGCGCCGGGCGGCCTCACCCTGTGGGAGGCGCAGTTCGGCGACTTCGTCAATGGCGGCCAGATCATCATCGACCAGTACATCAGTGCGGCCGAGGAGAAATGGAACACCATGAACGGCCTGGTGATGCTGCTGCCGCACGGCTATGAGGGCCAAGGCGCAGAACACAGCAGCGCCCGCATGGAACGCTTCCTGCAGCAATGCGCCGAGCAGAACATGATCGTGGCCAACCCCACCACCCCGGCCAATTTTTTCCACCTCCTGCGCCGCCAGCTGGCCTGGTCGTTCCGCAAGCCGCTGGTGGTGTTCACCCCCAAGAGCCTGTTGCGCCACCCGCGCTGCGTGAGCCGCATGGACGAACTGGCCACGGGCTGCTTCCAGGAAGTGTATGATGACCATGCCGCAGCCCCGGCGAAAGTGAAGACCCTGCTGCTGTGCCAAGGCAAAGTGTACTACGAACTGCTGGAGCGCAAGGAAGAGCTGGGGGCGGAAGACGTGGCCTTGGTGCGCATGGAGCAGCTGCACCCGCTGCCAGTGCCCCGCTTGGCGGAGATCTTCGCCAAGTACCATGCCGTGGAGGAGGTGCGCCTGGTGCAGGAGGAGCCGCGCAACATGGGGGCCGCCACCTACCTGTTGGAGCAGTTGCCCCGCGTGCCCGGTGCACCGGAGCCCGCCGCCGTCCGCGTGGTCTCGCGCAAGGCCAGCGGTCCGCCCGCCACAGGCAGCGGCATCCGCAGCGCCATGCAGCAAAAGCGCCTCATGGACGAAGCTTTCGCCGATCGTCCCGGCATCAACATGGCCAAACGTACCCGCTCCAAGGTGCGTGCGTGAAGCGCATCCGTACCCTATCGCAACCCGATCGCGGCGCAAAAGATCCATTACATAAAAACCATTCATTCCCTGCATTCATTCCATGGCCCAGATCGATGTGAAAGTGCCCAGCCCCGGTGAAAGCATCAGCGAAGTGCGCATTGCGCAATGGCTGGTGGCCGAGGGCGATGTGGTGAAGAAGGACCAAGTGATCGCCGAGATCGACAGCGACAAGGCCACCTTGGAGCTCAACGCCACCGAAAGCGGCCGGGTGAGCCTGCTCGCCAAAGCCGATGATACGGTGAACGTGGGTGACGTGGTGGCACGCATTGACACAAGCGTGAAGCCGGCCAAGGAAGAGGCGAAAGCAGTGAAAGCGGCCCAGCCCGCGCCTGAAGCCCGACCTGCCCAACAACCGGCAGCAGCGCCCGCACCCGCACAGGCCGTGCATGCCACCCCCGTGGCCATGGCCGTGATGGCTGACAAGGGGATCGCAGCGCAGCAGGTAAAAGGCACCGGCCCCAACGGCCGCATCACCCGTGGCGATGTGGAGGCCTACATCGCCGGCGGCGTGGCGGCACCCACCCTGATGAACGGCTGGGGCGGCACGCGCAACAGCACCTCCACCAAGATGAGCACCCTTCGTAAAAAGGTGGCCGAGCGCTTGGTGAGCGTGAAGAACGAAACGGCCATGCTCACCACCTTCAACGAAGTGGACATGAGCGCCGTGATGGCCGTGCGCAACCAGTACAAGGACAAGTTCAAGGAGAAGTACGGCGTCAACCTCGGCTTCATGTCCTTCTTCACCAAGGCCGTTACCGAGGCCTTGCGCCTGTTCCCCAACGTGAATGCACAGATCGACGGGGAGAACATCGTCACTTTCGACTATGCCGACATCGGCATCGCCGTCAGCTCTCCCAAAGGCTTGATGGTGCCAGTGGTGCGCAACGCGGAACAACTGGGCCTGGCCGAGATCGAAAAGGCCATCAAGGACCTGGCGGTGAAGGCCCGCGACGGCAAATTGAGCTTGGCCGAAATGTCCGGTGGCACCTTCACCATCACCAACGGCGGGGTGTTCGGCAGCATGCTCAGCACCCCCATCATCAACCCGCCGCAGAGCGCCATCCTGGGCATGCACAATGTGGTGGACCGCCCCGTGGCCGTTAACGGCCAAGTGGTGGTGCGCCCGGTGATGTACGTGGCCCTGAGCTACGACCACCGCATCGTAGACGGCAAGGAGAGCGTGAGCTTCCTCTACAAGGTGAAGGAGATGCTCGAGGACCCCGCCAAGCTGGTGCTGGGCGGCAAGGACCCCGGTGAGGTGCTGGTGGGGCTGTAAGAGCCTTTGCAGGATTGCTTTTCGGACGGCCCCCGGCTTTCCCGATGATGCGGACCCCATATGCCCGCGCTCGCGTTTTTCGCGAGTGCGGTACGCTCCATCCGCCTCAACCCTCGCACAGGATCCCGCCAACCTGCCTCTGCGAAGGATAGCGGACCCTGCGGCTCAACCTTTCCATCGCCGTTTGCAGGCCATGCCCGCGCTCGCGTTTTTTGCGAGTGCGGTACGCTCAGTCCGCTTCAACCCTCGCGCAGGGTCTCGCCAACCAATACCTCTGGCCAAAAGCGGACCCTGCGGCTCACCATGTCCAGCACCGGTTGCACGCCTTGTAAATTCCATTACATTCGTTCCATCATGAACGCGCAATTCCACATAGCCTCCTTGCTTGGCTTGCGCTTCGCCCACAGACCCACAGACCCACAGGCCCACAGGCCCCCCATGCCCGCGCTCGCGTTTTTTGCGAGTGCGGTACGCTCGGTCCGCCTCCGGCGGTTCTTCATGCTGCCTTTCCTTTCAACCCTCGCAAAGGTCCCGCCAACCTGCTTCTGCGAAGGATAGCGGACCCAGCGGCCCAACCTTTTCACCACCGGTTGCACGCCCTGTAAATTCCGTTACCTTCGTTTCATCATGAACGCGCAATAACAAATAGCCTTCTTGCTTGGCTTGCGCGTTGCGCCAACAGGCCAACAGGCCAACAGGCCAACAGGCCAACAGGCCAACAGGCCAACAGGCCAACAGGCCAACAGGCCAACAG
>JADZAC010000024.1 GCA_020852835.1 Flavobacteriales bacterium | reverse complement strand
TTTTCGTTCAGGCGAAGCCGGAAAATCATCGCGTAGCGGTGTCTACGGGATCATTTTCCGGTGAAGCATGGGCGGAAAAGAGACCGGAGGACGAGTTTGAAGAGATCCTGAACAGGCTCTAAGGGCCACGGCATAATTGAGCCAGGTTTGAAATATGGCCGGCCCGTAGTTTGGGTGCGTTTACCCTGGCCGAAGCTGGCGTGATCCGGCCACTGGGGGCGCCCCGCCACCGATCACCAGCAGCTTTGGTTGCCCGGCAACGTGCCCCAAACGCCGCCCTCAAGAATCCTGGCGCTGCCAGCTGCGTTCGATCACCTCGAGCAGTTCTTCATGGATGGCGCTGTTGCTGGCCACGATCTCCTCATCGAACACGGGATCCTTGGTGGGGTGGAAGCCACTGACGCGGCCGCCCGCCTCGCGCACGAGGATCACGCCGGCGGCCACGTCCCAGCTGTTGAGGCCATACTCGTAGAAGGCTTCGAAGCGCCCGCAGGCCACGTAGGCCAGGTCGGCGGCGGCGCTGCCCAGGCGGCGGATGCCCCGGGTGCGGTGCATCAATTCGCGCAGCAGGTCCATGTACTCGCTCTCGAAGCCGAAGTCGTCGTAGGGAAAACCGGTGGCAAGCAGGCTGTCTTGCAGGTGGCTGCGGCCGGAAACGCGGACGGGCTTTCCATTGAGCCAGGCACCACCGCCCTGCCAGGCGCTGAAGCATTCATCGCGGGTCACTTCCAGCACCACGCCCAGCAGCACCTCGGAACCTTGCACGAGGGCCACGCTGGTGCAATAGCAGGGCACTCCGTGCACGAAGTTGGTGGTGCCGTCCAGCGGGTCGATGATCCAGTTGAGGCCGCCGGTGCGTTCGCCGGTGCCTTCCTCGGCAATGAAGCCGGCCTCGGGCAGCAGTTCCTTCAGTCCGTCCACAAAGCGTTGTTCGGCCTGTTTGTCCACGTAGCTCACCAGGTTGTTCAGTCCTTTGTTCTCCACCTCGGCCTCGGTGAAGCGCAGGCTTTCGGTGCGGATGAAAGCGGCCACCTGGCGGCTCAGCAAGGCCACCTGTTCAGTGAGTTTCTGCAGTTGCATGCTTGTGCTTGTTGTGCAGCACGGCCCAGCCGGCCGTACCGATGATGATCAAGGCCAGGCTGATCACTTCGGCCTGGGTCCATGAGCCCAGAAAGAGTTCGTTCACCCGGATCTTTTCAATGAGGAAACGTTCCACCCCGTTCAGGATGAGGTACACGGCGAAGAGCACCCCGGGCACGCGGATGCGCTTGCGCAAGGCCCACAGGGCGGCGAAGAGCAGCAGGCACATGAGGGTTTCATACAGGGGCGTGGGGAAGACGCCCGGCACCAGGTGGGTGCAGTAGCCCTCGAAGCAGGTGCCGTCGGTGATGGGCACGCCGCTGTATCCGCCACGGTGGGGCCCCAGCACGGCGTTCACGTTGTTGGGGTAGTCGTAGCTCCACAGCCACTGGGGCAGCCAGCCGGGTTTGGCGGCGGTGTTGGCAATGCCCCAGTCGCCGTCGCCGCTCACATGGCAGCCCAGGCGGCCGATGCCATAGGCGAGCATGAGGCCGGGCGCGGCGGCATCCATGCTGGGCAGTATGGCCATGCCGTTCTTTTTGAAGTAGCGCACCACCATGATGCCGGCCACGATGAGGCCGCCGTACATAGTGAGGCCGCTCACCAGGTCGGCCACGTTTCCGGTGGCCACCAGATCGAAGAAGTCGCGCGGGCTTTCCAGCCAGTGGAAGAGCTTGGCGCCGATGAAGCCCCAGAGCGCCGCGGTGAGCGTGATGTTGCCGCCGTGCTGTGCCGGGTGGATGGTGACGGTTTGTTCCTTGGGTTCTTTCAAGCGGTGCTTTTCTTTTTCGCGCCAGAGCAGCCAGGCCAGCAAGGCGGCCACGGCGATGCCGCCCAGGAGGTTGCCTTTGGCGCTCAGCAGGAAGGCGGGCGGGTTGGCGGTGGCCTCGGCGGTGTTCAGCAGCAGGTAGAGGCCTTTCCAACCCAGGATGAAGCCCACCAGGCCTTGGGTGACCAGCTCGCCGGTGGTGGCTCCCAGCCCTACCGTTTCGGTGCGGGTGGAAGGCTTGATCAAGCCTTGGAGCTCCTTGCGCCGGAGCTCGGCCACCAAGGTGAGGTAGGCGCCCACGAAAGCCAGCGCCACGAAGAAGCCGAAGCTGTTGAGGAATTTCAGCACGGGCCAGTCCAGGCCGGTGAGGTCGAGCAGGGCGTGGTAGAGGGTGGGGTACATGGTGGTCAGGCGAGGGAGGCTGTGCGGGCCGGCTCGAGGGCGCCGGCGAGGTGTCCATCGCCGTTGATGGCCTGGAGCCGCGTGTTGCGGACGGTGTTCACCAGTTCCGCGGCAAAGGGCATGGCCACGCGCAGGTAGTTGTCGGTATAGCCGTACAAGCAGCGGTCGCCGGTGTGATCATCTTCGCCGTGCTCGAACAGCACGGGGCGCTCGGTGCCGAGGTGTTTCTCCTGGAATTGGCGCAGGAGCTTGGCGCCGAGCGAGCGCAGCTGGCGGGTGCGGTCGCGGCGCAGCTCCATGGGCACGCTGTCGTCCATGCGCACGGCGGTGGTGTTGGCGCGCTCGCTGTAGGTGAACACGTGCAGGTAGTTCACATCGATGCTGCGCAGGAAAGCGTGGGTTTTCAGGAATTCCGTCTCTGTTTCGCCATGGGTGCCGGTGATCACGTCCACGCCGATGCAGGCATGGGGCATGGTGCTGCGGACATGGGCCACGCGGTCGGCGTAGAGTGCGGTGTCGTACCGGCGGCGCATGCGCTGCAGCAGGGCATCGCTGCCGCTTTGCAAGGGGAGGTGCAGGTGGGGCATGAAACGGCGGCTCTGCGCGATGAAGTCGATGACCTCGTTGCTGCACAAGTTGGGTTCGATGCTGCTGATGCGGAAGCGGTCGATGCCTTCCACGCGGTCCAAGGCTTCGATCAGTTGCAGGAAGTTCTCGCCGTGCTCGCGGCCGAAGTCGCCGGTGTTCACGCCGGTGAGCACGATCTCCCTTACGCCGTTGGCGGCCACGGCGCGGGCCTGCTGCACGGTTTCGGCCAGGGTACCGCTGCGGCTGCGGCCCCGTGCCAGGGGAATGGTGCAGAAGGAGCAGAAGTAATCGCAGCCGTCCTGCACCTTCAGGAAGGTGCGCGTGCGGTCGTTGGCATTGTACGAGGGCACGAAACGTTTCACCTCCTTGATGGGCCCGGCCACCACCTCGCCCTGTCCGTGCCCATGGCCTTCCAGCCGTTCGATATGTGCGGCGAGGTTGAATTTTTCATTGGCCCCCAGCACCAGGTCCACCCCGGGCATGGTGGCGATCTCGCCGGGCTTCAGCTGGGCGTAGCAGCCCACCACGGCGATGAAGGCCTCGGGGTTGATGCCCCGGAAGCGGCGCACGATGCGGCGGCACTCCTTGTCGGCATTTTCGGTCACGCTGCACGTGTTGAGCACGAACACATCCGGCCGTTCCTCTTCGCGCACGCGGGCATAGCCGGCCTCTTCGAGCGATCGGGCCAGCGTGCTGGTCTCGGCGAAGTTGAGCTTGCAGCCAAGGGTATGGAAGGCGGCCTTGCGGGGGGCGCTCATGGGCGGGTGCGATGGTCCGGCGGCGGGCACACCCGGCGGCCTGCGCATCCGTGGTGTTCCCGTACGGGGCTGCGAAGGTATCCACCTGGCGGCGAACGCAATGGGCGGGGCACGCGCTTTGTGCGGCAGCCGGCGGCGCGGTCCAAGGTCCAAGCGCCGCCCTTGGGCACCACGCGATGCGAACAACCTCCTGCGGCGTTGCAGCGCCGCATTTTCATTGGGGCCGCGTGCCAAGGAACCACCAATTTCCAAGGGGCCGGTCCCTGAAGGAGTAGGTCGTAGCTGTTCCGGTGCACCCGTGTTTGCGGGGCAACTAAAGCGCCCGTTGTGCGTCTTCAGCCTGCAATTGCAGCACGCGGCCATGCATCACGGAACGTCCATCGAGCGAAGCCAGGGGAAATGCCTGTGCATCCTGATAGGCGCCTTAGTGGGCTTGGTGTTGCTGGTGGTGGCGTACCTGCCGGTTTGAGGCGGCCCCGCGCTACCTTGCGGCCATGCGGTCCGCATTACTGTTTCTGCTGTTGTGGCCCGCATGGGCGTGGGGCCAAGGCGCGGCGCAAGGCCTGCTGTGGAAGATCGAAGGGCGTGGCCTGGCGCGGCCGAGCTATGTGGTGGGCACGGTGCACAGCCGCGATGCCCGTGCCTTCGGCCAGGTACCGCAACTGTTGGATGTGATCGATCGGCAGGATGCCGTGGCCGGTGAGCTGGACCTCACTTCGGTGGAAAGCTCCATGGGCATCACCCCCGCTGCCCTGTTGATGCCCGCAGGGAAAGAGCTTTCCGACCTGCTCTCCCCGGGCAAGCTGAGGCGCGTAGAGAAAGCCTTGCAGGGGGAATTGGGCCCCATGGCCTCCATGATGCACCGCATGAAGCCTTTTTTCCTGGCGGCGATGCTCAGCGAGCGGAGCATGGGTGCCGACAGTGCCCTGGTGCTGGACCATTACCTGCAGGCCAAGGCCAAGGAGCGCGGCAAGGAGGTGCTGGGCGTGGAAACCGTGGCGGAGCAATTGGCCGCTGTGGACAAGGTGCCGTTGCAGGAGCAGGCGGACATGCTGTACGCCGCCGTGCGCGGGGGCATTGGCGGAAAGGACATGGACCGGCTGTTGGCGGCATACGCTGCCCAAGACCTGGATCGCCTGGCCGCCTTGGTGTCCAAGACCGAGGTGTCGTCGGTGGTGGGCCGGGAACTGCTCGTGGAGCGCAACCGCACCATGGCAGCGCGCATGGACAGCCTGCTGCAAGGGGGGCGCACCTACCTCTTTGCGTTCGGGGCCGCGCATCTGGCCGGACCGGCAGGCGTGCTGGCGCAGTTGCGGGCGGCGGGCTACTCGGTGGTGGCTGTGGAACCGCTCCCGCAGCCGCGATAGGCCCTGGGCTCAATCGGCGGCCAGGCCCAGTGCGCAGGTGATGGCGTGGTGATCGCTGAGTTCATCGGGCAAGGTGCGGAACCCCCAGGAGCGGAATTGCGGTCCGTGCAGGATGTGGTCGATGCGGAAGCTGGGGGCATCGCCGATGTACGTGTGGCCCAGGCCGTGGCCGCTTTCCACAAAGGCGTCGGAGAGGCCGGCACGCAAGAGCTCGTTGTAGCTGTAGCTCATGGGCGTATCGTTCAGGTCGCCGCAGTACACCACGGGGTGCGGGCTGCGGGCCATGTGCGCGGTGATCGTGGACACTTCCACCGACCGGCGGATGAAGCCGTCCTTCAAACGGCCCATGATGCGTCCGCCGGCGCGCGAAATGGAGTCTACGCCCATGCGCTGGTCCAGGTCTCGCAGGAAGGTGTAGTCCTTGTCGCCGAAGCGCAGGCTGGCGAGGTGCGCGGTGTACACGCGGATGGTGTCGGGCCCCACGGCTATGTCGGCCCACAGGCATAGGTTGTTCAGCTCATCGGGGAAGTGGATGGTGCCTTGGGCCAGCACGGGCCAGGTGCTGAAGATGGCGATGCCGATGTAGTGATCGCCGCGGGCATGCACGGTATAGGCGTCGGCGCAATGGGTGTAGCGGTAGCCGGTGAGCAGGCTGTCCTTCACCATCAGCGGGTTGCCCGGGCCCACGTTGAGGAACTCCTGCATGCACAGGATGTCGGGGTCCTCCACGCGGATCAGCTCCATCATTTCATCGCGGGTCTGCTGGTTGTGCGTCCAATTGTAAAGGTCGAACAGGCGCACGTTCCAGCTCATCAGGGTGAAGGGGGTGTGCACGGGTTCGGGCTGCTTGTTGGTGCCCCAGAGCTGCACGTACTGGCGCACAAAGCCCCAGCCCAGCAGGATCGCCAGCAGGGATGGCCAGATGCGCCTGCGGCGAAAGAGCAGCCACCAAGCGATGCAGAGCAGGTTGGCCAGCAGCAGGTAGGGGTAGGCCATGCCGAAGAAGGCCAGCGGCCACAAGTCCGCCGGGTCCACCCGGGTGCCGAGGTAGGCCAGGAGCAGGGCCGCCACGGCCAGGCCATTGGCCCACCAGATGGGGCGGTGCCACCGGGAAGGTCGCGGGCGCAGGGGCTCACTGCTCATTGCCGCTCTTGAAGAGGAAGTCGCGTTCGGCCTTGCTCAGGCTGTCATAGCCCGAGCGGGAGATCTTGTCCAAGATGGCATCAATGCGCTCCTGCTTTTGTTTGCGGGCCAGGTTGAAATCCGCATCAGTGCGGTTGCCATGGCGCTGGCCGGGTGCCTTCTCCACCCGCATGCGCGGCCCGCGCTTGCGTCGGAAGAATTGGCGGATGCGCTCCAGGCGGTCCACCAGGCTGCCGGACCAGTCGGTGCCTTGGCGCAGTTGCCGCGCGGCGAGGAAGCCGTAGAGGGCCCCGCCCAAGTGGGCCAGGTGGCCGCCGGTGTTGCTGCCGCCGCGTATGGCGATCAGGTCCAGCGCCAGCACGGCCAAGGCCACGTATTGCAGCCGCACGGGCCCCAGCAGGAACAGGTTCACCAGCATGTCGGGCCGGTAAGTGGCCACGCCGATGAACACGCTCATGACGGCGGCCGAGGCCCCCAGGATGGGGCCGTTGCTGGCCAAGGCCAAGTGGGCGGGCATCAGCGCGCCCAAGGCATAGAAGGCGTAGCCCGCCAGGCCGCCCAGGAGGTAGTTGCCCAGCAGCCGCTTGTCGCCCAGGATGTCGCGGAAGATCTGCCCGCTGAACCAGAACATCACCATGTTCCAGAAAAGGTGCATCGGGGCCTGGTGGGTGAACATGTAGGTCAGGGGCGTCCAAGGCTTCAGCAGCAACTGCGCCGGATCGCTGGTGCCCATGAGCTGGAAAAGGAGCACGTAGCTGAGGCCTTTGGCATTGAAGAGCCAGCCCAGCAGTTCCACCAGCCAGATGGCCAGGAACACCGCGATGTTCACGATGAGCAGCTTCTTGAGCATGCCGCCCGAGCGCCATTGGTACCGGATGTCGTCTGTAATGGACATGGGAAAGGGGAACGCTGCAAACTTCGGTGTGGCTTGTTATCGGGCGAAGGTGAAGGACGGCCGGCTCATGGATCGCGGTGCATCGTGCCGTAGGTCATTGCTGCCCGCAGCCTGCTTTCATCCTCAACGGTCAACGAAAGCCCCCGCTGCCCCAAAATACGCCCTTTTTTTTCCAGTACCGGATCAGGAAGAAGCCGAAGATGAGCCCGCCGAGGTGTGCGTAGTGCGCCACGTTGTCGCCGGCCTTTTGGTTGATGCCGGAGAAGAGTTCGAAGAGGCCGTAGAGCACCACGAAGTATTTGGCCTTGATGGGTATGGGCAGGAAGATCAGCATCAGCTCCACATTGGGGAAGAGCATGCCGAAGGCCACCAGGATGCCGAAGATGGCGCCGCTGGCCCCCACCATCACCCCGGCGTAGTGCCAGAAGAGGTTTTGGGCGGCCTCCACGCTGCCCGGGTGGTTGTTCTCGATCTGGTTGAGTAGCAGGTTGGCCTCATCGGGGGAGATGTGGCTGGCGGCCACCACGCCTTTCACCGCCTCGATATCCACGCCCAGCGACTGCAGTTGGGCGATGGTGGGCTGCACTTCGGCCGTGCTCACGGCGAGCTGCAGGGCGGCGGCGCCCAGGCCGCACAGCATGTAGTAGTTGAAGAAGCGCTTGGGCCCCATCAAACGCTCGATGGGCCCGCCGAACATGAACAAGGCGAACATGTTGGAGGCGATGTGCATGAACCAGCCTTGGCCGCTGGAGGGACCGGCATGCATGAACATGTGGGTGACCACCTGCCAGGGCTTGAAATCGGGCGAGCCGATGGCGTGCAGGCCGAGCCAATTGTCCAGGATGCTGCGCCCCAGTTGGTCGGTGCCCATGGCGATCTTCAGCAACAGCATCAGGCCATTGATGATCAACAGGTTCTTCACCACCAGGGGCAGTCTCGAGGAGGAGTCGGTGTACATGTTCATCAGCGTTCGAAACGTTCGTCCAGCTCCTGTGGGCCGTAGGTGATCAGCACGGGCTTGCCGCCCGGGGTGTAGTAGGGCATTTCGCAGGCGAAGAGCCGGTCGATGAGGTCGTGCATCTGCGCGGCGCCCATGGTTTGCGCGGGCTGGTGCACGGCGCTGCGGGCCATGCTGCGGGCCAGGGTGGCGTGGCGGTCGGTCTTCAGCGCGCCGCCCTGGGCCTGGGTTTGTTCCAGCAACTGCCCCAACAGGTCGGCGGGATCGTCATCGCCGCTTTCGGCGGGCACGCCGTTCACCACCACGGTGCGGCCGCTCAGCGGTTCCAGCTGGAAGCCCAAAGCGTTCAGCTCGGGCAGTATGGAGGTGAGCAGGGCGTGGTCCGGGGCGTTCAGTTCCAAGGTTACAGGGAAGAGCAGCGTTTGGCTGATGCCCCCGCCCTGTTGCAGGGCGCGCAAGGCCTGTTCGTAAAGGATGCGTTCCAGCGCACGGCGCTGGTCCACCACCACGAAACCCGATTTCAGTTGGGCCAGGATGTAGCGGCCCAGCATCTGGAACACGGGCCGTTGGCCGGTGCCTTCGAGGTCCATGGGTCGGGCACCTTTGGCCTTGGGAGCGGGGCCGGGCCCGGGCAAGGGGACCGGTTCCGGCACATTGCGCTGGCCGATGCCCTCGTTGCCCAGGTCGAACAATTGTTGCCAGCCGGAAACGGAGGGCGTGACGGGCAGGTCCTGCGGGCGCCAACGGCCGCCGCCGATGGGCGGTTCGCCCTGTACGGGCCCGGTGGCCGTGGCACTGTTCAGCAGGGCGGGCTCGGGTTCGAAATCAATGCTGGGGGTGATGTTGAAGCGGCCCAGGGCCCGTCGCGCCGCAGCGTGCACGATGGCATACACCGCGCGGTCGTCGCGGAACTTGATCTCGGTCTTGGTGGGGTGGATGTTGATATCGATCCACGCCGGGTCCATCTCCAGGAAGAGGAACCAACCGGGGTAGTTGTCCTTGGCCACCAGCTCGGCGTAGGCCTTGCGCACGGCGTGTTCCAGGTAGGGGCTTCGGATGAAGCGGCGGTTGACGAAGAAGTACTGTTCACCGCGGCTGCGCTTGGCGAACTCCGGCTTGGTGATGAAGCCCTCCACGTGCACGAAGTCGGTGGTTTCCTCCACGGGCACCAGGCGTTCATCGTACTTGCGGCCGAAGAGGTGCACAATGCGTTGGCGCTCGTTGCCGGGCTCCAGCAGGAAGAGCTCCTGTTCATTGCTTACCAGCCGGAAGCGGATGCCCGGGTGGGCCAAGGCCACGCGCTGGAACTCGTCCATCACGTGCTTCATCTCCACCGGGTCGCTCTTGAGGAACTGGCGCCGCACCGGTACGTTGTAGAACAGGCTGCGCACCTGCAGGGCGGTGCCCGCAGGGCAGGCCACGGCTTCCTGGGCCATGGTGCGGCTGCCTTCGATCAGCAGGCGGGTGCCCAGTTCATCTTCCGCCCGGCGCGTTTTCAGCTCCACTTGGGCAATGGCGGCGATGCTGGCCAGGGCCTCCCCGCGGAAGCCCATGGTGCGCACCGTCTGCAGTTCATCGGCCGTGCGGATCTTGCTGGTGGCGTGGCGTTCAAAGCTGGTGCGGGCATCGGTGGGGCCCATGCCCTGCCCGTTGTCGATCACTTGCACCAGGGTACGGCCACCATCCTTCACCACCAATGTGATGTCCGTGGCGCCGGCATCCACGCTGTTCTCCAGCAGCTCCTTCACCACGCTGGCCGGGCGCTGCACCACCTCGCCCGCGGCGATCTGGTTGGCCACATGGTCGGGGAGGAGGCGGATGATGTCGCTCATGCGGGGTGGCCGGTGCGCGGGCCGATCGACCGCAAAGATGCAGGTCATTCGGCAATGGGGTGGGAGGGCCGCTAGGGCAAACGCACCTATAAAATTCTTCCTCATGGGCCATTGAGGGTCAATGGATCAACTTGATGATCGTTGGATCTGTCCCTGCACTTGGCGCTGGCTGGCAAGGCCGAAGCCCTGCCTGGTGCAGCTGCACCGCGGGCACCGCTTCACAGGGCCAAAGGCCCGCAACATGCAAGCCCATGGCACCGCCATGGGCTTGCATGTTGCGGGTCCGAGCGGGGCTGAAGGCCACGCACATAGGCCAGGTGGAACGGGGCAATGAAAAACAAGGCTCATGATGTTCCGGGCCTACAGCCCTCTGCCGTATCTGCGCACACTTCAGCCCATGGCACCGCCATGGGCTGAAGTGTGCCGTGCCTTCAGCACGGCATTGGCCTTTGTACTGCGCGGGATCAGCCCGGTACAAAGCCGATCGGGCGCGCTCATTCAACCAAGAGCCTGTTTAGGATCTCTTGAACGAAGGACTCCGTGGCTATTTTTCGTTCAGGCGAAGCCGGAAAATCATCGCGTAGCGGTGTCTACGGGATCATTTTCCGGTGAAGCATGGGCGGAAAAGAGACCGGAGGACGAGTTTGAAGAGATCCTAAACAGGCTCTAAGGGGCAAGGCATGATCGAGCCAGGTTTGAATGATGGCCGGCCCGTAGTTTAGATGCGGTTGCCCTGGAAAAGCCGCCTGCCCCCTTGCGCGGTGGTCGAGCGCCGTACCTGCTCAATCCATCCGGTCCGGACGGGCCGACCGGCTTCCCCACCAAGCCATGGGCAGGTAGGCCACCACCAGGTCCAGTGCGCTGAACCAGAGCGGCGCTGCCGGGATCATGCGCACGGCCATGATGCCGCCCAACAGGAAGAAAGCACCGATCACCAGGGCCAACGCCATTGGATGCGAGGCCGCCAAGCGGGCCGTGAGGAAAGCACCCGCCAGCGTGCCCAGGGCATGCGCCACGAACGGGGCCAGCAGTTGCAGCACCGAGTATTCCCCGATGTGGGCATTGATGCTGGCCACATCATTCACGTCAACCCCGGGAGGAGGAGGCAGCAGGGCGGAACCGAGGTGGATGAGGGCCATGTTCACCAGGGAGCCTGCCACCAGGCCGGCCAGCACGGCCAGGATGTTGCGAAGGATGGGATGCATGCGCGGGAGTTGGTGCACGAAAGTAGCGTGCCGCATGCGTGGGCGAGCCGCAGATGGTCCGCATTGGGGCAAGTGTTGCAACAGTACCGGGTTCGAGGAACCGTGTGCGGAGTGCGTTGGCCATGGCCCGCAGATCGTTCGACCGCCGATCTGCAGCGGACCGCGGCCGGTCAACTGGGTCGTGGCCCGCCAGGTGCGGGTGGCACCGCCGCTTCGCCTGCGGCGATCTGGTGGGCCACCGGGCCGGAGTAGAGGCGGATGAGGTTGCTCCTGTGGGGCGGCCTGTGCGCGTGCCGATCGACCGCAAGGATGCGCGTCATTGCCCGGGAGGGGCTGCCCCGCTTATTCCTTCACGAAGCGCACGGGCGGGGCGTGGCCTACGGTGAGCACATAGGCGCCGGGGGCAAGCGCTTGTACCTCGATCAGCCCGGAAGGGTCCAGGGTGCCACTGCATGCGATCCGCCCCACGGCATCCTGTACCTGCCAGGGCACAGCAGCGGTTCCGTGCGCCGCGTAAAGCAGTCCTTGGCACGGATTGGGCCATACCTTCAGCGGGTTGCCGGCATGTTCGGCAACGCCCACATTGGTCTGCGTGTAAAACATGGCGTCATTGTCATCCTTGATCATCACGGGGTACAGGGGGCTTCGGTTCCAGATGGCCGCATCGCCGTTGTCGCAGGTAAGCAGGGCGGCGTCGGTAATGGTGGTGTTGGGGGTGATGAGGGTGCCGGTGCCGGCGAAAGTCCAGGTGGCGCTGCCGGAACCACCGTCGTGCTGATAGGCATCAGTGAAGCTGGCGCCGAAGGGCAGCGGGAACTGCATCACCCGCTCCGGGTCGCTGTAGTCCACCGTGGCTGCAGGCACGTTGCGCGCGAGCAGCTCAATGCCAGTGGTGGTGATGTTCAGATAGTTGTAGGTGGTGGCGAGCCCGGTGATCTGGTGCACCCAGGTCCAGTTGGCCGCCGGGTAGGTGGTGGCGTAGGGCGTGCCGGCGGCAGGCTGGAACTGCATGGTGCCTGCCGCTAGCAAGGCGAGGCCGCTGAGGTCCCAGGTTTGCCCCGTACCGGCGGCCAGCACGGGAAAGCCGGCCAGGTCGGCCAGGTAGTGCATGTCGGCCTCACCGCCGAACGGGCCCAGGTCCGTGTATTGGATGGTTTGTGCGGAAAGCGAAGCGCACAACAGTGCACAGGCCGGTGCGGAGAGCAGTTTCATGCGGGTGCTTGGTGCTGGATGCACAAGGGGAGAAGGGCCTTGTGCCTGCAGGACAAAGAAAGGCGGGCGGCCCGGCACGCGGGCCCCGCTCCGTACCATTTCCAACGGACTGCCACAAAGTTGGCGGGGAGGACCGGGATACTATCCCCTGATCTGCAGGGATCGGCAAGCCGTTTGCAGGGGCGGCACGGCCCTTACCTTCGCACGCGAACAACGCCCCGATGAAACACCTCTTCTTCCTTCTGCTGGCCCCGGCCGCAATTACCGTTCAGGCACAGGAACCGGCAACGGCGGCCGCACCGACCGGCAAGTACACCAGCTACGGCGATGCCATCACCCCGGATGGCGCCATGAGCATGGCCGAGTTTGAAGCCGCGGCGGCCCGGACGGATTCACTGGGAGTGAAGCTGGCTGCGGAGATCTTGGGGAGCTGCAGCAAGAAGGGCTGCTGGATGAACGTGAAGATGACCGATGGCACGCCCATGATGGTGCGCTTCCGCGACTACGGTTTCTTTGTGCCCAAGGGGGGCCTGGAAGGCAAGCTTGCGGTGCTCCAAGGCCGTGCCCGCAAGGAGGAGACCAGCGTGTCCATGCTGCGCCACTATGCCGAGGATGCCGGCAAGAGCAAGGAGGAGATCGCGGCCATCACCCAACCGCAGATCAGCTGGAAGTTCGAGGCGGACGGCGTGCTGATCAAGGAATGACGGGCCCGACCACCGGCCATACGGCCATTGCCGTGCATGGCGGCGCCGGCACCTTGGACCCGTCGGTGCTTGCACCGGAGCAGGAAGCGGCCTATCGGGCGGCCTTGGGCACCGCGGTGCAGCGCGGCCATGCAGTTTTGGCCCAAGGCGGCGGCGCCTTGGATGCGGTGGAGGTGGCGGTGCGCGTGCTGGAGGACACGCCGCTGTTCAACGCGGGGCGCGGCTCGGTGTTCAATGCCCAGGGCAAGCATGAAATGGATGCGGCCGTGATGCAGGGCAAGGACCTGCGCGCAGGTGCCGTGGCCGGTGTGCAGAACGTGAAGAACCCCGTCAGCCTTGCCCGTTTGGTGATGGAGAAGAGCAACCATGTGCTGCTCAGCGGGCACGGTGCATTCGAGTTTGCGCATCTGCACAAACAGCCGCTGGAGGATGATGCCTACTTCTTCGACCAGTTCCGCCATGACCAATGGCAGGAGGTACGGGGCAGTGAGCAAGTGCGCCTGGACCATAGCATGGGCGAAAAGAAGTTCGGCACCGTGGGCGCGGTGGCGCTGGACCGGCACGGCAACCTGGCCGCTGCCACCAGCACCGGCGGCATGACCAACAAGCGCTGGGGGCGCATCGGCGACAGCCCCGTGATCGGTGCGGGCACCTATGCCAACAATGAAACATGCGCCATCAGCTGCACCGGCAACGGCGAAGCCTTTCTGCGTGCCGCCGCCGCGCACGACGTGCACGCCCTGATGGCCTACAAGGGCCTCACGCTGGAAGAAGCCGTGCGCATCGTGGTGCATGAAAAGCTGCCTCCGTTGGACGGTGAAGGCGGGCTGATCGCCGTGGACCGCCATGGCCGCCTGGTGCTTGACTTCAATTGCACCGGCATGTACCGCGGCTGGGCGGCAACTGACGGCGCGGTGCACACGGCGATCTTCCGTGAAGGCGGCCGGCCATAACCACGCCGGGCCCATCTCCAAGCAGGGCTTTCGCTCACCCAGGCCCGCCGGTAGCGTTCATCCGTTGTGCAGACCGTTCGGCAAGAAGGGCACGCTCCGATCGCCGGGCCGGTGCATCTTTGTGCTTCCAACCTCATCATCGTTCCCCACCAACCCCCCTCAAGATCCGCAGCCATGAAACGTTCCACCATCATCCTCCTTGTTGTACTCGGCGCCATCGTGCTCTGGGCCATCAGCTTCCAGCGCGGCATGGTGGGCCTCAACGAAGGCGTGGCCGCCCAGTGGAGCAACGTGGAGAACGCCTACCAGCTGCGGGCCGACAAGACCAAGAACATCGTGGAGATCATCAAAGGCTCCGCGGATTTTGAGAAGAGCACCCTCACCGAGGTGATCGAGGCGCGCTCCAAGGCCACCAGCATCCAGCTCAACGCCAATGACCTCACGCCGGAGAAGATGGCCCAGTTCGAGGCTGCCCAGGAACAGCTCAGCGGCGCGCTCAGCCGCCTGATGGTCACCGTGGAACGCTACCCCGACCTGAAGACCACCACGGCCTTCCGCGATTTCCAAGCCCAGTATGAAGGCATGGAGAACCGCATCGGCGTGGAGCGCCGCAAGTTCAACGACCTGGCCCGCGCCTTCAACGCCAAGATCAAGATGTTCCCCAACAACCTGCTGGCCGGCCTCTTCGGCTTCACCGAGAAAGGCTACTTCAAGGCCCAGGAAGGCACGGAGAACGCGCCCGACATCAACTTCGGCAAGTGAAACAGCGCGTAGACATCGAGGATTGGCTGAGCGCCGATGAGCTGGCCCGCGTGCGCGATGCCGTGCGGCACGCAGAGCAGCGCACCAGCGGCGAGATCCGCGTGCACCTCGACCTGGCCATCATGGACGACGTGCTCGACCACGCCGCCTTCGTCTTCAACGACCTGGGCATGGCCAACACGCGCGACCGCAACGGCGTGCTGCTGTATGTGAGCGTGCCCGGGCGCAAGGCGGCCGTGGTGGGCGACAGCGGGATCCATGCCAAGCTGGGCGATGCCTACTGGCAGGATGTGCTCCAGCAGGTGCTGGCCCTGTTCCGCGAAGACCGTTTTTGCGAGGGCCTGTGCAAAGGCGTTGAACTGCTGGGCGAAAAATTGCGGGAACACTTCCCGTTCCAACGCGATGACCGCAACGAGCTCAGCGACGAAGTAAGCTTGGGAGCATGAGCCGGATACGCACCGTTTTCCTGGGCCTGTGCATCGCCTTGTCCGCATTGCGGCTCGCCGCGCAGCCCGATCCCTGCTTTCCGCCGAAACCCGCCAACGAGGACCGGCTGGTATTCCAATACACGCCCTTCCTGGATGCGCAGGGCGAGGAACACCTCAATGCCAAGCTCGTGCAGTTCGCACGGGAAACGAGCAACCGCATTGCCGTAGTGGCGGTGGACACCCTGTGCGGCTATCCGCCGTCGGATTTCGCCTTCCAATTGGGCGAGCAATGGGGCCTGGGCAAGAAGGGGATCGACAACGGCGTGCTCATCCTGGTAAAGCCCAACGGCGTGGCCGGTGACCGCCATGTGTTCATCGCCGTGGGCTATGGCCTGGAAGGGGCCATTCCCGACCTCACCGCCAAGCGCATCGTGGAGGAAGAAGTGCTGCCATACTTCCGGCAGGGCGACTATGCCGGGGGCATGGAGCGGGCCACCGATGTGCTGATGGCGTTGGCCAAGGGCGAGATCAATGCGAAGAGCTACGGGAAGGAACCTTTCCCATGGATCGTGGTGCTGTTGGGCCTGCTGTTCTTCGTGTTCATCATTGCATCGGCCGTGCGCCGCACGAAGAAATACGCCCGCGTCAACAGCATCGATTTCTGGGCAGCGTGGGCGCTGATGAATGCGGCCAGCAATTTCCATGGCGGCCGTTTCCGCAGCGGCGGCGGCGGTTTTGGAGGTGGCGGCGGCTTCGGTGGCGGCGGTTTCGGCGGCTTCGGCGGCGGCAGTTTCGGCGGCGGCGGGGCCGGTGGTTCCTGGTAGGGCATGGCCGGTTACAACAAGTGGATCTTCGGCAGCCTGGGCTTCGCGCTCACCGGCACGCCCATCGGGGCCGTGGTGGGCTTTGCCTTGGGTGCCTTGATGGACAAGACCAAGGAACCCGCCAAACGCGTAGGGCCCGGCGCACACACGGGGCGGCAGCAACCCGGGCATGCCACCACCGGCGACCTGGCCTTGAGCCTGGTGGTGCTCACCGCCGCCGTGATGAAGGCTGACGGTAGGTCGACCCATGGCGAGCTCGGGCACGTGCGGCGCTTCTTTGCGCAGCAATTCGGTCCCCAGCACAGCGCCGAGCTGCTGCGCCTGCTGCGCGACGTGCTCAAGCGCGAGATCCCCCTGCGCGATGTGTGCCTGCAGATCCGCAGCCACCTTTCCCATGCCGAGCGGCTGCAGGTGATGCACTACCTCATCGGGCTGGCCCGCGCCGATGGCGCCATGCAGCTCGCCGAGCAGCGCGTGCTGGAGCGCATCGCCACCGACCTGGGCATCAGCAGCAAGGACCTGGCCTCGTTGGATGCCATGTTCGGCAAGCCCTCCGTGGAAGGGGCCTACACCGTGCTGGAAGTGGACCCCAAGGCCAGTGATGACGAAGTGAAGAAGGCCTACCGGCGGATGGCCATGAAGCACCATCCGGACCGAGTGGCCCACCTGGGGGAGGAAGTGCAGAAGTCCGCCGCCGAGAAGTTCCGGAAGGTGCAGCAAGCTTGGGAACGCGTCTCCGCGCAGCGCGGCATCAACTGACCCCGGGCAAGGCGCCGGCTTACGCCTGCTTGCGGCCTACGCGCACCAGCGGCACCTCGCGCGGGGCTTGGATCACCAAGGGCACCTTCTCCACCACCGACACGTTGGGGTCCAGGCCCATGGCCTCGCGGTCGCCTTGGGAGAGGCCTTTCAGCAGGAAATAGGCATCGAGGATGAAGCCGTCCCGCAAGCTGAACTCATTCTCCACCGAGAGCACCCGTTCGGTGATCACGTAAAGGATGTCCGTGTGGAAATCGCCTTTCTTGATGGACTCGTACTTGCTGCGGAATTCCAGTTCGTGGTCGGCATCCAGCTCCTCGAGCACGCGGCGGAACAGCAGGTTGATGCGGGGCTGCACGCGGAAGCCCAGGTTGAAGTCCACGCGGATCACCTTGTCGTCGATCAGCTCGGTGATGCGGTACTCCATGGTGTAGGGTTCATCGGTGTAGTTCACATGGATGAACCAGTAGATGTCCGCGCGTTTCACCTTGCGCGCCAGCAGGCTGTGCACGATCCACCGCTCCACCTGCGCGGGGTTGTCCGCCTTGGTGAGGTAGGCCAGGTGCGTGGCGTACTTGGGGATGTCGCTGTCGTTGCTCAGGTTGCGCAGGGCCTGCACGTGGTCCGTCAGGGGCACGAACTCGATGAAGCGGTTGATGATCTTCCGGGCGTGGAACCAGATGAACATCACGCCCAGGATCAGTACCACCCCGGCCAGCAGCAGCGGGTAGTGCAGGATCTTCACCGCGTTGGCCACCAGGTTGGCGATCTCCACCGAGAAGAACAGCGCGATCAAGGGCAGCACGAGCCATAGCTGCCAGCGGCGCACGAAGCGCATGTAGCCGAAGAGCAGCACGGTGGTCATCAGCATGGCCACCACGATGAAGAAGCCGTAGGCCGCTTCCATGTTGGCGCTGCTGCGGAAATAGAACATCACGCCCATGCATCCTGCCCACAGCAGCCAGTTCACGCTGGGGATGTAGATCTGCCCGCGCACCACGGTGGGGAACTTCACGCGAACGCGCGGCCAGAAGTTCAGGGTGATGGCCTCGTTGATCAGGGTGAAGGAGCCGCTGATCACCGCCTGGCAGGCCACAATGGCCGCCAAGGTGGAAATGCCCACGCCGATCAGGCGGAACCAATCGGGCATCACCTCGAAGAAGGGGTTTTGCTCGCCGAGGTCGGTGCCTGTGTGCTGCAGCAGCCAGGCACCCTGCCCCATGTAGTTGCACACCAGGGCCAGCTTCACGAAGGTCCAGGTGGCGCGGATGTTCTGGCGGCCGCAATGGCCCAGGTCGTTGTAGAGGCCTTCGGCGCCGGTGGTGCACAGGAACACCGCGCCCAGCAACCAGAAGCCGCCGGGGTGGTTGGTAAGCAGGTCAATGGCGTACTTCGGGTTCACGCTGGCCAGCACACGGGGGTTGTGCACGATCTGCGACACCCCCAGGATCAGCAGCATGCTGAACCAAATGAGCATGATGGGGCCGAAGGAGAAGCCCACCACCTTGGTGCCGAAGCGCTGGAAGAAGAAGAGCAGGCTGAGGATGGCCACCACCACCAGCACCGTGGTGGTGTTGCCGGCCTCAATGGTATCCTCAAAGGCTTTCACCCCGCTCAGGCCTTCGATGGCGGAGGATACCGAGATCGAGGGGGTGAGGAAACCATCGGCCAGCAGCGTGGCGGCACCGATGATGGCGGGCAGCCACAGCCACTTGCCGAAGCGGCGCACCAGGGCATAGAGGGAGAACACCCCGCCCTCTCCGCGGTTGTCCGCTTGCAGGGTAAGGTAGATGTACTTGAAGGAAGTGAGGATCGTGAGGGTCCAGAAGATGCAGCTGAGCCCGCCCAGCACCACGAGTTCGCTGATCTGGCCGGTGGCCCCCACCACGGCCTTGAACACATAAAGCGGCGATGTGCCGATATCCCCGAAGACGATCCCCAGGGTCATCAGCATGCCGGCCCACGTCAATCGATGATGCTGGGATTTTTGGAGCGGCATGGCAGGAGCGGGCGGAGGGGTCGGCCTGAAAAAGGGCGCGAATGTATGGGGATCGGGGTTGAAAGCTCAAACCGGCCGGTGGCCGCTGTGCATCGGGCCGGACCAAGGCACCGGGCTCAGCGCATATCGTTCACTTCCACCCCGGGGTATTTGGCCTTGTCGAAAGCGAACAGTGCATCCACCATCTCGGCATTGGGCTTGAACCGCTTCAGGGTGTAGGTCACCACGTTGCCGTCCTTGTACTTCATCACCACTTTGCGCGGTTCCATCTTGGCCTTGTCCACGGTGAGCACCACGGTATGGAAGGCCTTTTTGGCGGGCTCCAAGGGGAAGAGGTTGATGGTTTCCACGGCTACGCCGCCATCGGTGCTTGCGCCCACATACTGGCTTTTGAAGCCCTTTTCATACACGTTGAAGAGGTTGGCCGGGTCCAGGGTTTCATCCATCTCACCGGGGTCGGAGATGCTCACCTCGTTGGTCTTTTTGCTGTAGGTCCACAGGGCTTGTCCGTCGTTGATCACCGTGTTGTCCATGAGCGTGAGGCGGAACTTGCGGTCCTTCACCTTCAGGTTGCCTTCCTGGGCCAGGTCCAGCTTGCTCGCGGTGTTCACCAGCCGGCTGCTGAAGTCGGCATCGAAGCTTTTGTAGGTCTTGTTCTTGGCGATCAAAGCATCCACAATGGCGCGGCTCTTGGGGTCGTCCTGGGCGAAGCTGTGCAGGACCAGGAACAGGGCGGCAAGGAGGAGCAGGGGCTTTTTCATCTACTGGGATTGTTGCGGAGGCAGGCCGCGAAATTAGTTCGGGCACCATTGGCAAGCGGCGTGCCAAGCTGCCTGGGGCCTGTTGAAGGCCTTAGGGCAGGGTATTTCGTTCGTGGTCTGCCGTAACCAGCATGGTGCCGGTGCAGCTTGGTGCTCCGCAATGGCAGGCCCAGATCCTTTTCAGCCGTGCGGTATGGGGCACATGGAAGCTGATGCCGTAGTCATAGCTCAGCTCTTCGCCGGCCTTCACGTCGCGGAGCGTCTCAATGATCACGCGATCCTTGCGGTGGTCGGCGGGGTCTTCATGCAAATACGGGATGCAGTTCGGTTCACAGCCATGGTTGATCCAGCGCGCATGGTTGCCGCCCACGTTGGCATCAATGATCCAGTGGTCATTGAGGGTGAACAGAAAGGTGTGCCCCGTCTCCATCTCATCAGGGTACCAATGATCGGCCTGCTTGGGGGTGATCAGCCGGCCTTTGTATTCGATCAGTTCCGTGCCTGCGGGCAGGTCCATGGCGGCGAACACCCCGTTGCCATGCACCGGGGAGCGCCGAACAATGATCTTGCGGGCCATGGCTCAGCGCGCCTTGTTGCGCGCGCCGCTTTTTCGGGCGGGTTTCAGCATGGTGCCGGAGCAGTTGGGCGCACCGCAGCGGCAGGCCCACAGGCGGCGCTCCTCGGCAGTGATGGGCGCCTCGATCTGGATGTCGTAGTCGTACGTGAGCTCCTCACCTTCGGCAATGTCGCGCAGCGCCTCGATCACCACCTTGTCCTTGGCGGGGTCCCCGCTTTCATGGCCGATCACGAAGGCCTTGCAGTTGGGTGCGCAGCCGTGGTTGATCCAGCGGGCCACGTTGCCGCCGATGTTCCCGTCGATCACATAGGTTTCGTTGAGGATGAAGAGGAAGGTGTGGCCGGTGTCCTGCCCGCCGTATTCATCGTCCACTTGCGCATGGGTGCGCAGCCGGCCCTTGTACTGCACCACGTCTTCACCGGCTTTGATGGGGGCCGTGGCAAAGACGCCTTGGCCATGGATCTTGGAGCTCCGCTTGATGATCTTGCTCGGCATGCTCGGGATTGAAAGGGCGCAAATGTACCGTTCACGCGTTGCGCAAGGCAACCACTGCGAATGTGATGGGCAACAGGCCTTCCATGTGCCGGATGCGGTAGAGCCCGTCGGCGTCTTGCACCGTGTTGGGGAAGCAGTTGTGCGGCGATCCATCGCCCTCGCCCAGGTGTGCGATGCGCAGCCCGGCGTTCAACAAGGCCGTCACCGTTTCGGCGATGGAATGGTTCCACGTGTGGGAGGTGAGGTTGATCGCCGCGTCGCGGTCGGCATAGGTGCCGGGCTCCGTTTCTTCTATCACTTGGCTGTTGAAGTAGGAGTAGGTTACCCGCTGCAGCTCATTGTCGAACATCCACAGCACCGGGTGGAACTCCACCAGCACCAGCTTGCCGCCGGGCTTCAGGTAGCGCGCGATGTTGCGTGCCCATCCGCCCAGTTCGGGCAGCCAGCCCAGCACGCCGTAGCTGGTGAAGACGATATCGAACCGTCCCTCCAGTGCCGGCTGGAAGTCCAGCACGTTGGCCGTGACGAACTCCGCATCCAGGCCCATAAGTGCGGCCAGGTCGCGGGCCTCGGCGATGGCCGCATCGGAAATGTCCAGGCCCGTGACTTGTGCACCCATGCGCGCCAGCGAGAGCGTATCCTGCCCGAAGTGGCATTGCAAGTGCAAGATGCGCTTGTCGCGCACGTCGCCGAGCAGGTCCAGCTCGCCTTGGCTCAGGGAATTCCGGCCCTGCAGGAAGCCCTCCATGTCGTACATCTTGGAGCCGACATGGTGCCGCACGCGCTCATTCCACAGCTTGCGGTTCAGGTCGAAGGAAGTCTTATGGTCGGGCATGTGCACGTGATCTTTCAAGGCAAAGGAACAGCGCCATGCCGGATAAAGATGAAGATCGCTGCATCGGGCACGGGGCGCAAGGGCGGGAACATGTCTTGCCCGAAGCGCCAACAGAACCGTGTCCTGCTGGCAGGCCCGGCGCCACCGGGGGCCAGGAATTTTCCGCGTAGCTGTGATCTTTCGGGATGTTCGGCGAATCACTGTCCGTCGGGCGATCGATGGTAAGCATCCAGCAGCCCGAAGGAAAACCATGACCCAAGCCACGGACCTGCACGAACCGTTCAAGTTGCTGATCGAACAGCACCGGGGCATCGTGTTCAAGATCGTGAACACCTACTGCTTCGATCCAGATGACCGGATGGACCTGGCCCAGGAGATCATGGTGCAGCTCTGGCGCGCTTTTGCCAAGTACGACGGGCACCGTCCGTTCCAGACGTGGATGTACCGCATAGCGCTCAATGTGGCCATCTCACATGTTCGAACCACAATGCGCCGCGGCATGAGGCCCGTGCAACTCAATGAGGACCTGCACGACCTGCCCGACGATCCCGGCGACCAACTGCTCACCGAAGAGCGCATCAGCGCGCTGCAAACCTTCATCGCCGCCCAGAACGAGCTGGACCGTGCCTTGCTCCTGCTTTACCTGGACGACCACAGCTACCAGCAGATCGCTGAGATCCTGGGCATCAGCGAAAGCAATGTGGGCACCAAGATCAGCCGCTTGAAACAACGCATCCGCGCTACGTGCTGAACCACGCCATCAACCCCGAACCCAACAATGGAACACGCCATGGAACTCGATGAACTGAAAGCCACCTGGCAGGCACTGGACCGCCGCCTTCAACAACGGAACACCATTGACCTATTTTTCCTGAAGGACCGTCAACGGAAGCGCGTGCGCACCGCCCTTCGGCCTTTGTATGTGGGCCAGGTGTTCCAAATGGTCTTCGGCCTGTGCATGCTGTCCATGGGTGTGGCTTACTGGACCCAACACCGGGGCGAACCGTTGTTGGTGTCCATGGGGGTGATCATCCATGCGTACGGGGTGCTCTGCATCATCTTCGGCGGGGCCACTTTGGGCATGATCGGCAAGATCGATCCGGCACGGTCCGTGGTGGCCGTGCAACGGAAGTTGGCCACACTGCGCCGGTTCTACATCATCAACGGCATGGTCACCGGCCTTTCCTGGTGGCTGCTGTGGATGCCCGCCACCACCGTGGTGTTCGGCCTCCTGGGTGCGGACCAATCCATGTTGACCCCCGGCTTCTTCCTCCCCGGTACCATACTGGGCCTATTGGGCCTGCTGGGCACCTGGTGGTTCCACCGTTGGTCACGCCGGCCGCAGCGGCCGAAAATGGCCCGTGCCATGGAACGTGCCGTCACTGGTAAGAGCCTGGTCAACGCGCAGCGCCTGCTGGACGAGATCGCTGCATTCGAGCGGGAGTAGGTGCGATCGCCATGCGGCGATCAGAAATAGATCACACATACTGCGATGGCGGTGAGCACGCACACCAGGTCCACCAGCAGCATGATGCCCAAGGTATAGCGCGTATCCTTCACGTTCACGGCGCCGAAGTAGAGGGCGATCACATAGAAGGTGGTTTCGGCCGCACCTTGGAGGATGCTGGAAAGCTGGCCCGTGAGGCTGTCGGCACCATAGGTCTTCATGGCATCGAGCATGAAGCCGCGCGCGCCGCCTGCGCTGAACGGCCGCATCAGGGCCACGGGCACGGCGTCGATGATGGCGCGGTCCACATGGAAGAAGGCGAGCACGGCACTGAAGCCGCCCATCACGATGGTCATCAGGCCGCTGTTGCGGAAGATGCTCAACGCGGCCAGCATGGCCAGCATGTAGGGCAGCACGCGCAGGCCGGTGGTCCACCCGTCCTTGCTGCCGTGGATGAAGGAATCGAACATGTTGGTGCCCTTCTCCTTGAAGTAGCGCTCGTGCAGGAACGCATAGCCCACGATGAGCAGGATGATGGAGAGGAGCAGGCCGTTGCCGAGGTTGTCGGTGAAGTGGAACTTGGCGGCGCCGGCCAGCCCGCTGATGTATGCCATGAGGCCGCCGATGGTGATGCTCACGCCGAACACGAAGGCGAGCACGGGGAGGTTGATGAGGTTGATGCGCTGGCGGATGGCCACGAAGACCAGGGCGGCCAGGGTGCCCACGAAGCTGGTGACGATCATGGGGATCATGATGTCGGCGGGGTTGGCCGCGCCCATGGCCGCGCGGTAACCGATGATGGAGGTGGGCAGCAGGGTGAGGCCTGCGGCATGCAGGCACAGGAACATGATCTGGCTGTTGGTGGCCTTGTCCGGGGTGGGATTGTTGGCCTGCATGCTTTCCATGGCCTTCAGCCCGAAGGGTGTGGCGGCATTGTCCAGCCCGAGAAAGTTGGCGGAGAAGTTCAACGTCATGTAGCCGTAGGCGGGGTGGTCGCCGGGCAGGTCGGGGAAGATGCGGCGGAAGATGGGGGAGAGGAAGCGGGCGAGCTTTTCCATGGCGCGTGAATCCACCAGCAGGTTCATCAGGCCGCAGAAGAAGGTGAGGTAGCCGATCAACGGCAGCCACAGGTCGATCACCGTGTTCTTGCAGGTCTCGAACAGGCCGTCCGCTGCCTGGGTGCCCTTGCTGTAGCGCACCATGCCGCCCTTGCCCAAGGTGATCAGCGTATCGCCGCGCATCACGCCTTCATCGCTGGCGCGGAGCTCCATCAGCAAGGTGGTGCCGCGCAGTTCGGCGCTGTCCCGCTCGGCCACTACCAACGGGTCGCCTTGGCTGCCGTTCACCAAGGTGCCCAAGCTGTGCTGGCGGCCGGTGGCCAGCATCACCAGCGCATAGCCGATGCTGAGGAGGAGGATGAAGGTCCAGAAGCGGCTGAGGGCCATGGCGGGTCGGGTTGCACTGCAAAGAAGGGCCGCACGGAACGCCGTTGCGTGCATGGCCGCTCTGCTTGGTGAACAATGGGATGTGCATGGGGGCGGCCGGCCTCGGCTGCGCCACCGGGATCGGCGGTTACCTTCGGTGCCAGCAACACCATGATCATGAACCGAAATTCGCTTCTGCTGTTGGCCGCAATAGCTCTGTTGGCCTCGTGCGTCTCCAAAAAGAAGTACACTGCCATCCAGCTTTCCAACCAAACGCTCAATGAAAAGCTGGATGCCGCCAACCGGGCCTTGGCCGAGTGCAACGCCGCCAAAGCGGGCATGGAAAACAAGAACGCCAACCTGCAAACCAGCGTGGACCACCTCAAGGAGCAAGTGCAGGAAATGAGCGTTACCAACCAGGCCCTGCTGAACAACGTGGGCAACATGGCCACGCTCAGCGCGAAGGAAGCTTCCAACTTGGAAAAATCGTTGGAGAGCATCAAGGAGAAGGACCTGCAGATCCGCACCATGCAGGATGCACTGGACAAGAAAGATTCCGTGACCTTGGCCTTGGTGGTGAGCCTGAAGAGCTCGCTGGGCAACCTGAACGATACGGACGTTACCGTGAACGTGGAGAAGAGCGTGGTGTTCATCGAGCTCAGCGACAAGATGCTCTTCCGGAGCGGGAGCACCGAGCTTTCGCCGCGCGCCAAGGAAGTGCTGGGCAAGGTGGCCACCGTGCTGAACGACAAGCCCGATCAGGAGGTGCTGGTGGAAGGCCATACGGACAACGTGCCCATCAGCCGCGATTGCATCAAGGACAATTGGGACCTGAGCGCCTCGCGGGCCATCACCATCACCCGCGTGCTGCAGAACGACTACCACGTGGACCCGGCCCGCATCACCGCAGCAGGCCGCAGCCAATACGTGCCCAAGGCCAGCAACGACACCCCCGAGGGCCGCAGCACCAACCGTCGCATCCGCATTGTGATCCTGCCGAAGATGGACCAGTTCTACCACATGATCGAGGAAGGCTTGAAGAAGGCCAGCGACGGTACGGAATAGGAGCCGGCACACCGGATCGCACGCCGGTATCCCCGCAGGCCGAAACCTGCGGGGATCCGTTTTTTCTGCCGGTATGAGCGAGTTCCGCCGTGTACTTCCGATCCTTCCCGGCGGTCATCGGATGAGCGGTACGATGCGCCCAGCTCTCCATAGGATACGCGTGCAGTCGTTCCGGCCTGGGCGGAGGGTTCAACTGGCACCTTCGGCCGGAACCCGGCACCAAGGATTGCCTGCCAGGCCACGTCGGAGCAATCCGGTCGGGCCGGAAGCTCAAAAAAGGTACGTCCAACGGCCGCTCAGCGTGCCGAGGTCATCAGCCGCACATCGCGGAAAGTGCCTTGTGCATTGCGCACCTCCACTTGGTAGGCATAGGATCCTTGGGCAAGCCCCAATTCGCCAAGGTCCACCGGGAGCAGGTGCTCCCCGGCGGGAAGCCCCCGCTGTTCGATCCGCGCAGCGCTTCGCCCTTGCAGGGTGAAGAGTTCCAAGGTCACTTCGCCGGGTGCAAGCAAGGTGAGGGGCACCACGCAATGGTCCGTGAACGGGTTGGGCTGGTTCTGGCCCAGCACGAATTGCCGGGCGTTGCGCAGTTCCTGCAGGCCGGTGGGCAGGCCTTCGCCTTGCACGGTCACCTCCAGGTAACTCTCGTACTCGCTGGTGTCCGTGTTGTAGGTGAGCGTGGCCTCCTGGTAGGCATAGCCATCATCGAAGATGCCGTCCTGGGCGGGCGTCAGCGGGTCCGGCCCATTGGGGTACAAGGCGGCGTTATCGGTATAGACCGCCTGTTTCTCCGCCTGCGGGAAGGTGAGCTGCGACACGGCCGAATAACTGGAGTTCACATGCACCTTGAAGTGGATGTGGCACACCCGGTTGGGGTACCATCCGGGGAAGATGGAAAGGAACTCCACCACGCCTTCGGCATCGGTGATCTGGAAGCCCCGCAGGAAGGTTTCACCTACGGTGTTCTGACCGCCCTGTTGGAAGGGATATCCACTGTACACCCCGTCGGCATCGCACGCCCAGATGTGTACACGCACGTTGGGCATGGGGCCGCAGGTCTCCAGGCCGAGGACCTTCAGCCGCAGGCGCAAGGGCGCACCGGTACGGTCTTCCCGGATATCCTGGCGGAAATAGAACGGGTTGGCCGTGAGGTCCAGCGGGAACGGGCCCGGTGTTTCCGAGGGGATCAGCACACAGCCGCCCGCCGCGTTGTTGGCGGAGGCGAACAGCCTGCCGGTGGGCAGCATCCAGGCCAGCCCCAGCAATCCTCCGGTCTTCAAGAAATCGCGCTTGTCCATGATGCAGGCGTGTTGGTAAGGAGAACCAAATTTCGGCAACATGGGGTTGGGAGAGCCACTTAGGTGAAATTTGATCTGCTGTTCCTGCAGGTTCCTTAGGGTTGTTGCCGTAAAAAATAGTTCTCAACCGTTCATCACAATCATCGTGCAAGGAATGCCAACCAAGGCCGCAGCGCTTACTTTGGCATTCGTTTATTACCAATAACGCTGCTGCAACATGACCTTGGAGCCGATGGATCACCGCACCAGCATTGCCACGTTGCGGGTGGTTACACCTCATTGGTTGGAGATCTACTATGACAATAATGTGGTATTCCAGGTGGAGAACGTAATGGAAGTGCAGGCCCAACGGCGGCAGTTGATGGGCAGCAGGCCATACGTCACCCTGACGATCATACCGGCGGACGTGGATTACAACCTGAACGCCATGGGCCGCGACCAGGGCAAACCGGACCGCGGGGAAAGCCAGTTGCTGGCCTCGGCGGTGGTGGCCAAGGCCAGCATGATCGAGATGCTCACGCGTTTGTACCTCTCCTCCTTCCCCCAGTTACACCGCACCCTGGTAACGCACGATGAGGCGGCGGCCCGGGCATGGCTGAACGAGCAGTTGCGGATGGGCCTGGCAACCGCAGGATAGCGTGCAGCAGCGCACGTGCCGCAGCGTGGCCGGCTCAATTTACCCCGGCCTTCTCTTGGCCCAGCAATTCATCCAGCGCGGCCTCCGTGGGCACCAGCACCTTGCGGGCTTTTGAGCCCTCGAACGCCCCGAGTATGCCTGCGGCCTCCAACTGGTCCACTATGCGGCCCGCGCGGTTGTAGCCCAGTTTCAGTTTGCGCTGGATCAGGCTGGTGCTGCCTTGCTGGGTTTGCACCACCACGCGTGCGGCCTCCTCGAACATGCTGTCGCGGTCGCCCACGTCCAGGTCGGCCCCTCCCTCGCCCTCTTCGGTGGGCACCTCGGGCAGCAGCAGGGCGTCGGGATAGCCGCGCTGATTGCCGATGAACGCGGTGATCTGCTCCACCTCAGGGGTGTCCACAAAGGCGCATTGTATCCGGATCAGGTCGTTGCCGGTGCTCAGCAGCATGTCGCCCCGGCCGATGAGCTGGTCGGCGCCGCCGGCATCCAAGATGGTGCGGCTGTCCACCTTGCTGGTAACGCGGAAGGCGATGCGCGCCGGGAAGTTGGCCTTGATGGTGCCGGTAATGATGTTCACGCTGGGGCGCTGCGTGGCGATGATCAAGTGGATGCCGATGGCACGCGCCAACTGGGCCAGGCGGGCTATGGGCGTCTCCACCTCGCGCCCGGCGGTCATGATCAGGTCGGCGAATTCATCCACCACCAGCACGATGTAGGGCAGGAAGCGGTGCCCGTGCTCGGGGTTGAGGCGCCGGCTGATGAACTTGGCATTGTACTCCTTGATGTTGCGCACTTCGGCGTCCTTGAGCAGCTCGTAGCGCTCATCCATCTCGATGCACAGGCTGTTCAAGGTGGCCACCACCTTTTTGGTGTCGGTGATGATGGCCTCGCCCTCGCCGGGCAACTTGGCCAGGAAGTGCCGTTCGATCTTGCTGAACAGGGTGAGCTCCACCTTCTTGGGGTCCACCAGCACGAATTTGATCTGGCTGGGGTGCTTCTTGTAAAGCAGGCTCACCAGGATGGCGTTGAGGCCTACGGATTTGCCTTGGCCCGTGGCACCGGCCATCAGCAAGTGCGGCATTTTGCTCAGGTCCGTCACGAAGGTCTCGTTGCTGATGGTCTTGCCCAGTACGATGGGCAGGTCCATGGTGCTGTTCTGGAATTTCTCGCTGGCCACCACCGCGCGCATGCTCACCACCTGGGGCTTGTTGTTGGGCACTTCAATGCCGATGGTGCCCTTGCCGGGGATGGGCGCGATGATGCGGATGCCCAGCGCGGCCAGGCTCAGCGCGATGTCGTCCTCCAGGTCCTTGATCTTGCTGATGCGCACCCCGGCCTGGGGCACGATCTCGTACAGGGTGACCGTGGGCCCGATGGTGGCCTTGATCTTGTCTATGCCGATGTTGTAGTTGTTGAGCGTGGAGACGATCTTGTTCTTGTTCTCCTCCAGCTCTTCCTTGGTCACGGTGAGTTCGCCGCTGCTGTGCTCGGCCAGCAGGTCCAGGGTGGGGGGCACATAGCTGCTGAGGTCGAGCGTAGGATCGTATTCGCCGAATTCCTTCAGCTTGGCATCAATTTCGGCTTCGCTGAGCGCTTCCTCGGGTTGGTTCACTTCCACGCTGAACCCGTTAGCTTCTTCGGTGATGCTGCCCGGATCGAAGGACAGCACCGTGGCTGCCTGTTCCGGAAGCAGTTCCTCCACCAGGGGGGCTTCAAAGAGTTCTTCCGGCAGCTCAATTTGGTCGGCCTCGGGTTCCTCCTGCTTTAGGCTGACTTCAGTTTCCGGTTCCGGGGCGGGCACAATTACCGGTGCGGGCTCTTCCCGTGTTGTCCGCAGGCGGTTCTTGGGCGCTTCCGCCACCTCCTCCCCGTCCGTGGTGGCCGGTGCCGGGGTTGGCGGCTTGCGTTCGAACAAAGCAGGGATCCAAGCCAGCGAGGGATTGAAGGTGTAAATGAAGAACGCCAACGCGCTGAACAGGATGGCGGCACCGGCACCGAAGGTGCCCAGCCATGCGGTCAAGTGGTCGTTGATGGCGTAGCCTATGCCGCCGCCCAGCACCTGCCAGCCGTTCTTGGGGAACAGGAAGCCCAACAAGGTGGGCATCCATACCATGGCCATCAAGGTCCAGCGCAGGGTTTTGCCCACGGGCAGCAACCAGGCATGCAGGGCCAGGCGCACACCGGCCAAAAAGGCCCAGAGGACAAAGGCGAATGCGGCAACGCCGAACCAGATGAATATGAAGCGGTGGCTTATCAGGGCGCCCAACTTGCCCAGCCAGTTCTCCACGCGCACCTCCGGCCGGAAGATCTCGCCCCACGGGCGGCCCATCAGGTCCTGGTCCACGCGCCAGGTGAACAGGTAGCTGGTGAAGGCCACCAGCAGGTAGCAGGAAGCCAGCACCAGGAACAGCCCGAGCACCTTGTGCACGCGTTCATCGGCCAGGAATTCACGCAGGCGTTGCAGGCGGCCGGCACCTTGGTCCGCTGCCGCCCGCTTGGCTTTGTTGGACGTGGCCTTGCGGGCCTGCTGTTCCTCTTCGGCGGCAGGCTGTTCGCGCAGTTTGTTCTTTCGTTCGTTGGCCAAAAGCAAAGGGAGTTTGCCCGCAGGGGCGGATTGCGGCCGTCGCGCATGCAGGCCCAAGGGCCCATTGCGCGTACGGACGAAGCAAAACTACCGGTACCCCACGGGGCGAACGGCCGCAGGGCCGCTACTATTATCAACAGGTCGTTGTGATAGCCCGCGCCAGGGTGGTGGCGGAGCGGCGCGGCTCAATTGGTGAACGCGCCCAGCACCTCGTCCAACTGACCGTAGAGCACCTCCGGGCTGACTTCCTGGTGCTCAGGCCGCTTTTGGAATATGGCGGGATCAACCGGCCCCAAGGTTACCTTGGTAGCCTCCAGGCGCATGCGTATGTTGTTCTGCACCACTTCGTAGCGCATCAACACCCCGGGGATCTCGCTGTACGGCCCGTACCAGTTCGGGTTTTCTTGGTCCAGTTCCTCGGTGTACCACACTTCCGCTTCCGGGGAGCCCAGCTTGTCATAAACCAAATAGGCTTGTTTGCAGGGCAGCCCGGCAATGGTATCCCTGGCGGCGGTGTACACCACGGCCAAGGGCGCCTCGGTCTTGTTCAGGGCCACCATGTCGCGCCGCTTGAAGGCGGCCACCAGGCTCTTGCCCATCACGCTCATGTGGTAGTCCACCACTTGTGCCGGGGTGTTGATCACCATGCTGGACTTGAACACGCCCATGCCGGCGCTGAGGTCCATGGATTGGTGGTCGTGGTTGAAGCTGAGCACGGCTTTTTCAGGCAGCATATCGGCCATCAGTCCGTTGGGGTCCAGCTCCGGGAAGGCCATGGCGAACTCGATCGTGCCTTCCTGTGCGGCACCGCCGATCATGGCCCGGCTGCAGCCGGCCAGGACCAGCACGGCGAGGGATGCAATGGGCAGGAAGATGCGGAATTTGGCCATTTCGCGCCGAATTGCGGCGTAATACGCGTTTTTTGTCGGATTCGTTGCGTTGCCCATGGAGCTTATCGCGTAAATCGGTGGGTGAGGCGGCTGCGGTTGCCGCGCTCATCGGAAACTTCCAGTTCCAAGGTGTGTTCCCCGGGGCGGTTGCTGTATTTATCAAAAGCGTGCTCGAGAACGTTGGCCTTGGGGTCGTATTCCATCAAGATCCATTGCCCGTCAAGCCGCGCCACCCATTGGTCCACGCCCGAAAGGTTGTCCTTCACCCGCACCTTGAACCCCGCCGCATGTTTCATGTCGGCCGGCAGCGAAACGGCCGTGATCACCGGGGGCACGGTGTCGATCATCACGGTGTACTTGCCCAAAGTGCGCACATTGCCCGTGATGCGGCCGTTGGCCCAGGTGCCGCCTTCGGCAACCGGCTTGCCCTTGACCTGCCGTACCAGCAGCAGCTTGTCGGCCCGGTCAGCAGGGAAGGGCAGGGTAACGTCAATGGCCAGTTCACCGGCCAGGTGCAACGGAGTGAGTTCATCTTGCAGGGTGAACAGCGGGGCAAGCGCCCCGGCCGGTGCGGGCGCCGTGCTTGTGTGGAGGTAGGTATCGCTGTACAGGGCATTGGGCGGCAGGCTGAAGCGCATGCCGGGTTGCTCCAATACCGCCGGACGGTCAAACCCACAACGTTGCCCGGGGAGGCGGGCAGGTGCCCACAAGGCGGCTTCTTGGGGCTGGGCTCCCTGCAGGACAAAGGTGAGCGTGGAGCGGTTGCCCGTGGCATCCGTGGCGATCACCTGCACGGCGTGGTCCTTGCCCGGCTGCACGCTGATGCGCCCGGGGTCGCGCTCGCCTTGGTACACCTCCAGCCGGTTGTTGGGCAGTTTGTAGCACCGGTTGTAGTGCATGTTGTTGTCTTTGAAAAGGGCATAGTCCATGTACGCATTGGCATAGCGCTGCAATCCGAAATCGGCTTCTTCCAGCTTGATGGTGCACACGGTGCGCCCGTCCACGCTCACGCTCAGGGTGCGAATGCCGCAGGTGTTGCTGCTGTTGCTGTAGCGATCGGTGACGTTCACCTCCAAGCCCACGGTGCCCCAGGCTGCCACGCGGGTGCCCGGCTTGAGCACATAGGTGGAATCATTCACCGGCACCACCGCAAAGCCGGCGGCATTCGCAGGATAGGGGCGCACACGTGCGGTACTGTCCAGCGGCTGCAAGCGGATGCCCGAAAAGACGGGGGGCACCTTGTCCACGGTTTTGATGCCGTAGCGCTCCGGGTCCAAGGCGTGCTGGTCGGCGGTGCGGCGCACCTCGTAATGCAGGTGGGGCGCGGAGGAGCCCCCGGTATTGCCACTGTACGCGATGACTTCACCCTGGGCCACGGGCAGTTCTCCCTGGGCAAAATACTTGTCGATGCTGAAGCTGCGCGCCTCATATTGCAGATCCAGCAGGGTGGAGGCCAGCTTGCCATGGAGCCGGTCCAAATGGCCGTACACCGTGGTGTAGCCGTTAGGGTGGCTGATGTACACGGCCTTGCCGTAGCCCCAAGGGCTGATCTTGATCCGGCTCACCCAGCCCGCAGCGGTCGCCTTTACGGGCAAGCCGGTGCGGCCATTGGTCTTCAGGTCAATGCCCGAATGAAAATGATTGGAACGCAGCTCCATGAAGTTGCCGGACACCTCCACGGGCAGGTCCATGGGCGGCGCCGGGAACTGCGGGGCAGATTGGCCGGCCAAGGCGGAATGAAAAAGTGACAATGTGCTGATGCACAGTAGCTTGATGAGATCCACTGCGAAGGATTTAGGAGGGTTGCGCCGAAGTGTTCCGTAGTTGCAACGCCTGTGCCAAGGGGCGGCAAGGTACCCCCTCCAAGAGGCTGGTAGGCGGTGCGGGCGGCACGGCGATGAACAAGGTGGCGTGGAAACAATGCGGCTCGGGTCCGCGATGGCCGGTTATCTTTGTCCGTGGACCATAACGGTCTTTTGTTCAGAGCCATGGAAAGGTTGTTGGAGCGCATCGGAAAAGCGCGCACGGAGGCAAAGCAGCTGCAGGCGGAACGCCACCGGCTAAGGGTGGCGGTGGTAGCTGCGGAAGGCCGTGTGCACCAAGCCGCCCGCGAGCGGGAAGTGCTCAGCGCCCGGATCAAGGAACTGGAACAGGAGAACGAGGTCCTTCGCAAGGCGGCAGCGTCCTTTGGGGCGCCAAGCCGGGAAGGAACGAAGGAAAGGATCGACGAACTGGTGCAGGAAATCGACCAGTGCTTGGCGCTGATGAACAGCTGATGGGCACAGGAGCGAACACCACCGAGGAAAGAGCGATCCGGATCGAGCTGGCCGGAAGGGCATATCCGCTCACCATCCACCCGGATGAAGAGGAAAACATCCGTACGGCGGCAAACGAGATCAATGAAAGCATCAACCGCTTGAAGGCCAGCTATCCGCTGACCGACAAGCAGGACCTGTTGGCCATGGCCGCCCTGGAGGTGACCACCCGGGCGCTGAACCTGGCCAAAACCCAGCCTGTCAACATCGACCAAGCGGTGCTTGACGAACTGGACCTGTTGCTGAAAGACCTCGCCGGCTGATCCCCTGAACCCTCCCCGAAGGACCCCATGGTTCACTGTGCAACCAATAAACAGTGAAAAATGGGATTTGACATCGTAGCAGTAATGATAGGCGTGCTGGTGGGCGTGCTCGCCGGCGGCGGCGTGGTGTACTTCGTGCTCAACGGCCTGTTGAAGAAACGCAGTACGGGCATTTTGCAGAAAGCGGAAGCCGAGGGAGAGGCCATTAAAAAGGAAAAGATCCTGCAAGCCAAGGAGAAGTTCCTCCAGATGAAGGAAGCGCACGAACAAGAGGCGCGCGAAAAAGACAAGCGCCTGCAGCAGGGGGCCGAGAAACACAAGCAGCGAGAACAGCAGCTCAGCCGCCAGCAACAGGACCTTGCCCAAAAGGAGAAGTCCGTGGAAGCCAAACGGCAGGACCTGGAGCAGCGCCTGCAAGGGATGGAAGTACGGCGCCAGGAATTGGACAGGGCCCATGAAAAGCAAGTGGCCCAGCTGGAGCGCATCAGCGGCATCAGCGCCTCCGATGCCAAGCAGCAGTTGATGGATTCCTTGCGGGACGAGGCGCGCACCGGGGCCATGGCCTTGGTGAAGGACACCATGGAAGAAGCCAAGCTCAACGCCAACAAGGAAGCCAAGCGCATCATCATCCAAACCATCCAGCGGGTGGCCACGGAACATGCGGTGGAAAACGCGGTGAGCACCTTCCACATCGAGAACGATGAATTCAAGGGACGGATCATCGGCCGGGAAGGCCGCAACATACGGGCGCTGGAAGAGGCCACCGGCGTGGAGATCGTGGTGGACGACACCCCCGGTGCCATCATCCTCAGCTGCTTCGATCCGGTGCGGCGCGAAATGGCGCGCCTCGCCCTGCACCAACTGGTGAAGGACGGGCGCATCCACCCCGGGCGCATCGAAGAGATCGTGGCCAAGACCAAAAAACACCTCGAAGAAGAGATCCTGGAGATCGGCAAACGCACCTGCATCGACCTGGGCATCCACGGCCTGCACACCGAACTCATGCGCATGGTGGGCCGCATGCGCTATCGCAGCAGCTACGGGCAGAACCTGCTGCAGCACAGCCGCGAAACCGCCAACCTGTGCGCCACCATGGCCGCGGAACTGGGCCTGAACGTGAAGGCCGCCAAACGCGCGGGCCTGCTGCACGACATCGGCAAGGTGCCCGAGGATGAGCCCGAACTGCCGCACGCCTTGCTGGGAATGAAGCTGGCCGAGAAATACGGCGAGAAACCCGATGTGTGCAACGCCATCGGCGCCCACCACGACGAGATCGAGATGACCAGCATGATCTCGCCCATCGTGCAGGCCTGCGACGCCATCAGCGGCGCACGCCCGGGCGCCCGGCGCGAGGCCGTGGAGCAGTACATCAAGCGGCTCAAGGACCTGGAGAGCATCGCCATGAGCTACAACGG
Organism: Flavobacteriales bacterium; assembly: GCA_020852835.1. GTDB lineage: Bacteria > Bacteroidota > Bacteroidia > Flavobacteriales_F > PHOS-HE28 > PHOS-HE28. Next base: position 14,482 of record JADZAC010000024.1, on the reverse strand, counting down.
CGTGTCGAAAGCCTTTGCCATCCAGGCCGGCCGCGAGCTGCGCGTGATGGTGGAAAGCGAACGGGTGACCGATGGCGAGGCCGACAACATCAGCATGAGCATTGCCGACCGCATCCAGAATGAAATGACCTACCCCGGCCAAGTAAAGGTGGTGGTGATCCGCGAGAAGCGGTCCATGGCCGTGGCCAAGTAGGGTGATGGGGGCGACCGGCCGCAATAGCCCTGTCCTGGTCACCGGCGGCGCGGGCTTCATCGGCTCACACGTCTGTGAGGCATTGCTGGCGGCAGGGGCGCAGGTGCGCTGCTTGGACAACCTCGCTACGGGCAACGAGGCCAACATCGCGCATCTGCGGCCCCGGGAGGACTTCCGCTTCATCAAGGCGGACATCTGCGACGCGGCCGATGTGCATGCGGCCATGAAAGGCGCGGATGCAATAGTGCACTTGGCCGCCTTGGGCAGCGTGCCGCGCTCCATAGCCCGCCCGCTTGACAGCGAGCAGGCCAACCTGGCCGGGTTTCTCCAAGTGCTGGAAGCGGCCCGTGCACTGGGGCTGAAGCGCTTGGTATATGCCAGCAGCAGCAGTGTGTACGGTGATAGTGCGGTACTGCCCAAGCGAGAAGGCACGGAAGGCGGCTTGCTCTCACCCTACGCGGTGACCAAGGCCATGGACGAAACCTATGCCGGCCTCTATGCGCGCATGTTCGGCATGGAAGCCATCGGCCTGCGCTTCTTCAACATCTTCGGCGAGCGGCAAGATCCCGAGGGGGCCTATGCCGCAGCCATACCCAAGTTCATCCGCGCGCTGCTGCGGCATGAAGCACCGTTGTTGCACGGGGATGGCCTGCAAACGCGCGACTTCACCTACGTGGGCAACGCCGTTCAAGCCGTTATGCTGGCCTTGGCCGCACCGCCCCATCGGGCCGGTGAGGTGTACAACATTGCCTGCGGGGCGCGCTGCGACCTGCGCGAACTGCTGGCCAAACTGCAACAGCGTTTGGCACGCCTCGATCCCCGGGTGGCCTCCATGGCGCCGAGCCATGGCCCCGACCGGCCCGGTGATGTGCGGGATTCACTGGCCGATATCGGGCATGCACGCCGGCAACTGGGATACGAGCCCTTGATCGGCCTGGATGCCGGGCTTGATAAAGCCGTACCTTGGTATGCGGAACACTGGCGCTAGCCGGTAGATCATGGCGATGGAGAAGACAACATTGGTGCTGGGCGCAAGCCTGAAGGAGGAACGTTATTCCAACAGGGCCGTCCGCAGCCTGCGTACCCATGGCCTGCCCGTGGTGGCCGTGGGCCTGAAGGAAGGGCGGGTGGGGGATGTGCACATTGAAAAAGATCTTCCGGCAGGACTGCACGTGGATACGGTGACCATGTACCTCAGCGCCCACAACCAGGAACCTTGGCAAGCACGCATCCTGGCCATGAAGCCCAAGCGGATCATCTTCAACCCCGGCGCCGAGAATCCCGCGTTCGAACGGGCGGCGCATGCTGCCGGCATCGAAACGCTGGAGGCGTGCACCCTGGTGATGCTGAACACGGGGCAGTATTGAGCTGCCCCCGTCGTGCACCTGCGATGGTGTTTCGGGAACCTGTTCCGATCGGCGTACGCGGGAAACCGGCATTGCCGCAACGCCCTCGGGCGCTATTCGCCACGAATTAGGGACCGGCGACCAGTTCGTGGTTCGCGGGGAAGGCCAAGTGCCCCGGAAACCCTTGGCGGATGCGTGCCATTGCACCATAGCTTCGCACCCTTCAACAACAAAAACTCATGGAACTTCGGGGGGGAGCGTACCACATCGGTGGTGTGCAGGCAAGCCGCATTGCCGAACTGGCGGGAACGCCGGTGTATGTCTATGATGCAGTCGTGATCGGCCGCCAGGCGAAACGGCTCAAGAAGGCGTTCAAGGGCACCCCGACGCGCTTCATGTATGCGTGCAAGGCGTTGACGAACCTGGCCGTGCTGCGGCATGTCCGCAGCCTGGGGCTGGGTTTGGACACGGTAAGCATCGAGGAGGTGCTGATCGGGCTGAAGGCAGGGTACAAGCCGGAAGAGATCCTCTTCACGCCCAACATGGTGCCCTTTGAGGAATACCGGCAGGCGGCCAAGCTGGGCGTGGAGATCAACATTGACAGCATCCCGGTGCTGGAGCGGTTCGGCAGTGAATACGGAGGCAGCGTACCGGTGTGCATACGCATCAATCCGCACATCATGGCCGGCGGCAACGAGCGCATCAGCACCGGCCACATCGACAGCAAGTTCGGCATCAGCATCCACCAACTGCGCCATGTGGAGCGCGTGGTGAAGACTTACGGGCTGCGCGTGGACGGCCTGCACATGCACACGGGCAGCGACATCCTGGACACGGAAGTGTTCATGCGCGCCGCCGAGCTGCTGCTGGAATGTGCTGCCCTGTTCCCCAACCTGCGTTTCCTGGACCTGGGCAGCGGGTTCAAAGTGCCCTACAAGCCCGAGGACATCGCCACGGACGTGGAGGATCTGGGCCAACGCCTTGCCGCTCGCATCCAGGCGTTCAATGCGGAGCGCCCGGTTCCGGTGGAACTGTGGTTTGAGCCGGGCAAGTTCCTGGTGAGCGAAGCGGGCGTGCTGCTGGTTTCGGCATCGCTGGTGAAACAGACCACCGCCACGGTGTTCACCGGGGTGAACAGCGGCTTGAACCACTTGATCCGGCCCATGCTCTACGGCAGTTACCACGGCATTGCCAACATCAGCAGACCGGAAGGGCGCAAGCGGATCTACACCGTGGTGGGCTACATCTGCGAAACGGACACCTTCGCCTGGGACCGCCAACTGCCTGAAGTGCAGGAGGGGGATGTGCTCGCTTTCCTCAACGCCGGGGCCTATGGCTACAGCATGGCCAGCAACTACAACTCGCGCTTGCGGCCGGCGGAAGTACTTGTGAAAGACGGGAAAGCCGTGCTGGTGCGCAGGCGGGAAAGCCTGGAAGACCTCCTGGCCACGCAGGAGGAGGCGGACCTGGAAACGGTTACAGCCGCTCCAATTCCAGCCTGATCGCCGCGCACGCCTCGCGCACCTGCACTTCCGTGATGCACAGCGGCGGCGTCGGATGCCGAGTAGGAGGAGCGATGGCCATTTGCCACGATCAACCCTGCTCTTCGGGATGGAAGTAGGACAGGGCCTGCCTGAATTTGTCTTGTGCGGAAAGGCAGGTGTCGATCAAATAACCCGGCGTTGCCGGATACTCCGCGAGGCCGCGGTAATAGTAGAACTTATGGGCATCCTCAAGGATGAAGGGCACGATCCCATGCGCAAGGCACTCCTTGAACATGATCAGTCTGCCAACGCGCCCGTTGCCATCCTGGAACGGGTGGATCCGTTCGAAACGAAAATGGAAATCGATGATGCTCTGTACCGTTACCTGCTCCGTCACGCCATATTCTTCCAGTAAAGCGGACATGGCTGGTGGCACCAAGGCAGGTAGCGTAGTTCCCATTCCGCCTACTTCATTGGGCCGTGTTTTGTAACCGCCAATATTGAACCACGTCTTCCTGGCATCCGAGGTATTCGCCTTCAAGAGCCGGTGGAATTGTTTGATGTGTGCTTCGGACAATGGCTGATCGGCAATGTCCAGCAGGTGGTCGAAGCAGCTAAAGTGGTTCACCGTTTCAAGTATGTCATCCACATTGGCAGCATCTGAACCAGGTTCCAAATGCAGTGTGTTGGTCTCGTAGATGTACCGGGTTTGTTCCTCGGACAGCTTGCTGCCCTCGATGCGGTTGGTGTTGTATGCCAACTTGATTTGAACGTGGTGGTACAATCCCCCTTTGTAATGGCCCTCTTTTTCACGGCGCAGGATATGGAGAAGTGGTGATTCGTAGGCCATGGAAAATGGTCGGCCTCTGGCCGTGCTTCTAATATAACAACGCTAGTGCCGAAATTTCGCTTGATCACGATTGGCCTACCTCTTGAAGGATCGCCGCGCACGCCTCGCGCACCTGCACTTCCGTGATGCACAGCGGCGGCGCAATGCGGAAGGCCGTGGGGCAGCTCAGGAACCAGAAACCCAGCACCCCGCGCCCCAAGCAGCCTTGCACCACGCGCTGCACCTTTTCCGCATCGCCGAGGTCCACGGCCAGCATGAGGCCGGTGCCGCGCACCTCCAAGATGGACGGGTGGTCCAGCAATTCCTGGAAGAGCATGCCCATGCGCCGGGCGTTCTCCACCATGCCCTCCTCAAGCAGTACTTCCAGCGCTGCCATGCCTGCCGCACAGTTCACCGGGTGCCCGCCGAAGGTGGTGATGTGCCCCAGCACGGGATCGTGCGTGAACAATGCCATGCGTTCACCTGCACTGACGAAAGCCCCCATGGGCATGCCCCCGCCCAAGGCCTTGCCCAGCACCAGGATGTCCGGTACCACGCCGAACTGTTCAAAAGCGAAGAGCGAGCCCGTGCGGCCGAAGCCCGTCTGCACCTCGTCGAAGATGAGCATGGCCCCAACTTCCGAGCACCGCTTGCGCAATGCTTGCATCCAGGGTGCATCGGGGATCCGTACGCCCGCATCGCCTTGGATCGTTTCCACCACCACGGCGGCGCATTGCTCATCAATGCGCCCCAGCTCATCCGCGGAGTTGAAGGTGATGAACTGCACATCGGGCAACAACGGGCGGTTGCGGTATTTCTTCTCCTCGTTGCCGGTGATGCTCAACGAACCGTGTGTGCTGCCGTGGTAGCTTTTGTGGCAGGCCATCAGCCGCGTGCGGCCCGTGACGCGCTTGGCCAGTTTCAGCGCGGCCTCGTTGGCTTCGGTACCGCTGTTCACGAAGTACACGCTGTCCAGCCCGCGGGGCAGCAAGCCGGTGAGCCGTGCCGCGTAGCGCACTTGCGGCTCCTGGATGAATTCGCCGTACGGGATCACGTGCAGGTAGTGGTCCAATTGCTCCTTGATCGCCGCGATCACCTTGGGGTGGCGGTGCCCGGTGTTGTTCACGGCCAGGCCGGCCACCAGGTCCAAATAGCGTTTGCCGTCGCGGGCGAACAGGTGGCATCCTTCCGCCCGAACTATGTCCAAGGCGATGGGGAAAGGACTGGTTTGTGCCAGGTTATGGGCAAAGGCGGTTTTCAGGTCGGGCATGGGGCAAAGCTCGGTGATCCGTGGCGGCGGATGAGGAAGGGCACCGGCTACAACGGGAGATCGTCGTCTTCGTCGTCACTGCCAAAAGGATCGGTCCCCTCCGGGCTGTCGAACGGGCCGCTGCCGTCCTGGTCGTTGAACAGGTCGCCGAGGTCATCCCCGTCGTGCTCATCGCCATGGCCTATGTTGCCGATGAGGTTGTCGCCGGGGTTTACTCCGGGGGGATTGAAGAGGCCCCAGTCGTCGGTGATGAAGCGGTTGATGTCGAATGCCTGCACCCAGGCCACAAAGAGCTTGCGGAACGCTTCGATCTCGGTGCGCAGGAGGTCGAAATAGGGTTGCTCATCGTAGCCGAAGAGTTCCAGCCCGCGCAAGCCGACGACGAGTTCACGCGCGGCCTTGCGTATCAAGGCGGCGTTCTCCATGCGGATGTCGTAGAGGTCGCCGCCCTCGGCCCCGGCGATCTTGGCAGGGATGAGCATGGAGGCGCCGTACATCTCGTCGATCTGGTCCTGGAGCGCTTCGCGCCGCAATTCTTCCTCGCGCCTTTTTTTACGGCTGATCCGGGCTTGCGCATCGGGCTTGGCTTCGGGTGCGGCCTCCAGGATGTGTTCCACCAGTTCCCGGATATCCATGGCCTTTTGCATCAAGGGCACGGCCTGCGGCAGGCGGAAGCGGTCGTCAGATCGGTGGTCGGCCATGGGGCGTTGGAGCTGCAGTGGCCGGGCAAGATAGCTTGGGGCCAGCGGCCCGTTGCCGTGAGTTGGGCGGATGCGGGGGCGGGGCTTTGGCCGGGAGCGCTCCGGTATGGGCGCATCAAGGAGTGCCGACTGCCGGAGCGCGGTTGCGGATGCGCTTGAGCAGTTCGCGGTTGAAACTTCTTTCCGCTTCGCCCAGCTTCAGGGTCTTTACCGGCCCGATGGCCTGTTTGAACTGTTCCGCGTAGCGTTTCCGCAGGTCCAGTTGCATTTGTTCGGCCTGTAGTTCATCGGCGATGGCCTTGGATGCCTGTTCATCGGTCAGCACGGTCAGGGCGCGGCGCTCCCGGCGCAAGGCCCGTTCCTTTCCGCGTGAGGCTTCGATCTCTGCCTGGTACTTGTCGTAGATGGGCCAAAAGATGCGCGCCTCTTCCGTGGTGAGGTTGAGCTGTTGGGTGATGTACGCGCTTTTCTGCGCCTTGATCTCCTGGAGCTTTTCGGCGGGTATGGCCGGGCCGTCATCCTGGGTGAAGGCCTGTGGGGAGAACAGGCACAGGGCGATGGCAAGGAGCGGTTTGAGGGCGGTGGAGGACATGGTCAGTAGAGGTATTCGTTGAGGTCGATCTGGTGGGTCTCCACATAGTCCAACGCTTCTTCCGGGGTGAGCTGCACGGTGACCTGGCCGAGCTCTGGCCATGCATCGCCTGGAGCGGTTTCGAGGATCTCGTATGTATCCATGTCCTCGGCGAGGGCGTCGATGAGCTGGCCATCGGCGAGCGGCTGGCGGGGTGGCGGGAGGGGAGCCGGGAGGAAGAGGCGCAGGACCGTAAGCACCAAGGCCATGGCGGGCACGGCTATCGCGCCACGCCGGAGCCAAGCCCCCGCTTTGGCGCGGGCTGGTTTCACCGCACGGGCTTGCACTTGGTGGGGGAACTGATCAAAGAAGCCGGCAGGCACCACAAAGGGATCGTGCCGGGGCAAATCGGCGAGCATCGGGGCGATGCGGCGCAGGTCATTGTGCTCGGTTACGGGTTCCATGGCGTTCAGGAGGTTTGACGCGCTACCGGGGGCAAGGTTTGATCCGGTGTGGCCAGGGCCTGCTCGATCTTTTTCACGGCCAGGTGGAAGCTGGATTTGAGGGCGCCCACGCTGGTGCCGGTCACGCGGCTCATGTCCTCGTATTTCATTTCCTCAAAGTACTTCATGGTGAACACGGCGCGTTGTTTGGGCGGCAGGTTCATTACGGCGCGTTGCAATTTCCGTTGGATGGCGTCGCCGGAGAAATGCTCGCTGTGGTCCAAGGAAGCCGTCAGGCGTTCGTGCACGGCGGCATCGCGCACGAACAGGCCGCGGCGCATGCGCTTGAGGTGGCTGATGCTTTCGTTGTGGGCGATGCGGTAGAGCCAGCTGAAGAGCTGGGCGTCTTCGCGGAAGCGGTCCAGCCCGGTCCAGGCTTTGATGAATACATTCTGGAGCACGTCCTGTGTTTCATCCGGGTCGGTGACCATGCGGCGGATGAAGCCGTAAAGCCGCCGCTGGTGCTTGCGCACGATGAGGTTGAATGCGTAATGGCGGCTTTCCTCCTTTCGGAAGAGGGCGATCAGTCGGGCATCGTCGGGGTCGTTCATCGGCGATGCGGCCCGTGCGGGGCTATTTGCGCCTGATGGCGCGCTGGGCGGCGGCCACGATGTCCGGCGTGTCCAGGCCGTACTTCTTGAGCAGTTGGTCCGGAGTGCCGCTTTCGCCGAAACTGTCGTTCACGGCCACGATCTCCTGCGGGGCCGGGTGGTGCAAGGCCAGCACCTGCGCCACGGCATCGCCGAGCCCTCCATGGCGGTTGTGTTCCTCGCAGGTCACCACGCATCCGGTCTTGCCAACGGAGGATAGGACGGCGCCTTGGTCCAATGGTTTGATCGTGTGCATGTTGATCACTTCGGCGCTGATGCCTTGCTGTTCCAAGGCAGCAGCAGCTTGCAGGGCGTTCCACACCAAGTGGCCGCAGGCGATCAGGGAGACATCCTTTCCGGGGCTGAGCACCTGGGCCTTGCCGATCTCGAAGGGCATGTCGGCGGGGATGAACACGGGCCATTTGGGGCGGCCGAAGCGCAGGTAGACCGGCCCTTCATGTTCGGCGATGGCCATGGTGGCCTGTTTGGTCTGGTTGAAGTCGGCGGGCACGATCACGGCCATGCCGGGCAGCATGCGCATCAGGCCGATGTCCTCCAGGATCTGGTGGGTGGCCCCGTCCTCGCCCAAGGTCAGGCCGGCATGGCTGGCGCAGATCTTCACGTTTTTGCCGGCGTAGGCAATGCTCTGGCGGATCTGGTCGTACACGCGGCCGGTGCTGAAGTTGGCGAAGGTGCCGGTGAAGGGGATCTTGCCGCCCACGGTCATGCCGGCGGCCATGCCCATCATGTTGGCTTCGGCCACGCCCACCTGGAAGAAGCGCTCGGGGAATTCCTGGGCGAAGGCGTCCATCTTCAGCGAGCCGGTGAGGTCGGCACAGAGGGCCACCACGCGGTCGTCCAGCTTGGCCGCTTCCAACAGGCCTTCGCCGAAGCCGCTGCGGGTGTCCTTTTTATCGAGTACGGGGTAGGAGGTCATGGTAGGGGGAGGCTGGTATCTGGTGATCGGTGGTGTCGGTGCATGCTCAAAGTTCCACGCTGACGGCCCTGCCGCTGGCCACGGTGAAATCCTTGATGACGGTGAAGACGGTTTCACGGGCGCTGTTCCTGCGGTAGATCACGCGGTAATCACCGGGGAGCAGTTTGAACTGGTTCTTGGAAATGCGGGGGTCGAGGTCCACGACCCACAGGAGTTCGTTTCCCTTCTTGAGGAAGATGGCCCCGGGCCCCGGCTCGGTGGCCGCCACATTGATCGTGCCGCTGCGCGGAATGCTGACGGGGGTGGTGCGCCCCTGGCGGATCACCACATCGGGAATGGCCAGGCGCGGCAAGGTGAGCACCTCCAGGTCGTAGGTGCCGGTGCGGTAGCGCTGGGCGGTGTTCATTGGTTGGGCATTGAGCGTTTCGGCGCGGCCCTGTTGGCGCACGATGCACGGCACCGGGGCTTCGGCGGTCACCGCTCCTTCGATGCGCAGTTCCAAGGTGCCCTGCCCTGCCATCAGGGCGATCACGTTGTGGCGGCCCGGCTCCAGCACCACGTTTTCCTTCACGCTGGGCGGCACGGTATGGGCCACAATGCGGTAGGTGTATACCGGGTCGATCTGCAGGGTGTCGGGCACCCCTCGCAGGTTCATGGTGTGCACCAGGTCGTAGCGCAGCTCACCGGTGCGCTGATCGTAGAAGGTGACGGGCATGTCGGTTTCCGTGGGCAGCCCATCGTCGGTGAGCAAGAGCAGCTGGGTGGTGGTGGCCCCCAAGGCTTGGTCGATCACCACGCGCATCACGCGGTCAAAGGTTTCGGGGGTGCCCGCGTCAAAATAGTTGCCCACGCACTTCAAGCTGTACTTGTTGGCCTCATCGATGCCGATGCCGATGATGAACGGCTTGAGGATGATGCCTTTGGCTTGCAGGGCTCGGCTTACGGCACAAGGGTCTTCATCGCAGGCTTCGATGCCATCGGTGATGAGGATGATGACGTTCCGCGCGGTGTTGTCCGGGAAGTCGGCAGCGGCCTTTTCGAGGGAGCGCGCAATGGGCGTGGTGCCCAGGCAGCGCACCTCGTTCATTTTGGATTGGATGGCCCGGGTGTTGCCCTTGGCGAAAGGCACCTCCAGGCGGGTGTCGTCGCAATCCTGCTTTCCGGGTTCAATGCGCGTTTGGTGGCCGTAGAGGCGCAAGGCCAGTTCCAGGTTGGGCACTTTCTCCAACGGGGCCAACGCTTCCAGCAGTACGCGGCGCGCCACGGTGATGCGCGGTTCGTTGCCCCAGAAGGCGTTCATGCTGTTGCTGGCATCCACCACGAAGAGGATGCGGGTGAGCCTGTCGGGATCTTCCTGTTGCTGTGCGTGCAGCAGCACGGGGAAAAGCAGGGCGGCAAGTGCCTGTGCCACCAGGTGCGGGCGCACGCGGAACCCATGGCCGCCCCGTACGGTCCGTGGGCCACGTTCCGTGGTCAGTTCATTGCGCATGCCGGACCAGGCCGACAAAAGCGTGCCGATCCTGCAGAGCGCGCATCTGGGGTTCACGGGATCAGTAGTCGCCAAGGGTTTCGGGCAGTTGCTTCAAGGCCGCCTGCAGTTGCTCATCGCTGGGGGCGATGCCGTGCCACTTGTGGCTGCCTTCCATAAAATCCACGCCGCGGCCCATTTCGGTGCGCATGAGGATCATCACGGGTTTGCCTTTGCCGGTGCGGCTGATGGCGTCGTTCAAGCCGTGCAGCACGGCCCCCATGTCGTTGCCGTCCATTTCCAGCACCTCCCAGCCGAAGGCGGACCACTTGGCGCGCAGGTCGCCCAGGGGCATCACTTGGTCCACATCGCCGTCGATCTGGCGGCCGTTCCAATCCACGGTGGCGATCAGGTTGTCCGCTTTTTTCGCGGCGGCGGCCATGGCGGCTTCCCAGATCTGGCCTTCCTGCAGTTCGCCGTCGCCGTGCAGGGTGAAGATGAGCGAGGGGTCGCCGTTGAGCTTTTTGGCCAGCGCGGCGCCCAGGCCCACGCTGAGGCCCTGGCCCAGTGATCCGCTGGCCATGCGCACCCCGGGCAGGCCTTCGTGGGTGGTGGGGTGGCCTTGCAGGCGCGAATCGAGCTTGCGGAAGGTGTTCAGTTCGGCCGTGGGGAAGTAGCCGCTGCGGGCCAGCACGCTGTAGAACACCGGGCTGATGTGGCCATTGCTGAGGAAGAAGAGGTCTTCGCCGATGCCGTCCATGGTGAAGTTGGCGGGGTCGTGGCGCATGACCTGGAAGTACAGTGCAACAAGGAAGTCCGTGCAGCCGAGCGAGCCGCCGGGGTGGCCGCTTTGGCAGGCGTGCACCATGCGCACGATGTCGCGGCGCACTTGGCTGGCGGTGGATCTCAGTTCATCGACGGCAGCGTTCTGCGCGGTGGCGGCAGGGGTGGCGTTCATGCGGGTGCGGTACTGCGGATTTGGCCCCGCGAAAGTACCCCGTTGGGCCTGCGGGCCTTGGAATGCGTGGATAACTTTTGAAAAGTGCAGGGCGCCGACGGGCCGGGCGTTGCGTTGCGGAATACGGCTCACCGGCTCCAGGAGACTTCCTTCACGGCGGGGTCGTTCCGGGTTTGTTCCACCAGGTGGTTGATCGCTTCCTCATGCAGCGGGTCGAAGTGCAGCTGGTATGCGCACCCTTCGTCCGTGCGCTCGCGCACAAAGGCGCGCACGTGGATCCCAGGCTGGCCCATCAGGAGTTGCAGCAATGCGCTGTCGTCGGCATCGGGCTTGGTGACCAGGCGGAGGGTGAGCTGCTTGAAGCGGCGGTCGAACATGCGTTCCAGGGGCTGCAAGGCCCACAGGATCACCAAGGCGATCAGGGTGGTGGCGCCTGCGGCAAAGTACATGCCGCCGCCCGTGGCCAGGCCGATGGCGGCCACGGTCCACAAACCGGCGGCGGTGGTGAGGCCGCGGATGGCGCCCTGCTTGAGGAAGAGGATGGTTCCGGCGCCGATGAAGCCGATGCCGCTGATCACCTGTGCCGCCACGCGCGAGGGGTCCAAGGCCACGTTGGGCCGGTTGAGCACGTCGTTGAAGCCGTAGGCGGAAACGAGCATGATCAGGCAGGAGCCGGTGCAGACCATCATGTGGGTGCGCATGCCGGCGGTCCAGTCCTTGCGTTCGCGCTCCAGGCCGATCAAGGCGCCGAAAAGCGCGGCCAACGCCAAGCGGATCAAGGTTTCGGAAGGGTGCAACATGTGGCTGCCATTGCCACCGGCAAGGTAGGCAGCAAACAAACACCTGAACGGCCGTGCCGGCCCGCAGGCCTCCACGGGCCGCTGCGTTCACCCTTTGCGGAAGAGGCTTTCCGGGTTCTCGAAGGCCTTGAACTCAATGGCGTGGCCGTCGGGGTCTTCAATGAAGAAGCTGTGCTGCTCGCCGGGCTGGCCCTTCATCACCAGCTGCGGTTCGATGAAGAAGCGCACGCCGAGCTTTTTGCACTTGTCGCGCATCTTGCGCCAGTCGGCCATGTCGAGCACAATGCCCCAATGGTCGCTGGGGATCTGGCTCCCGGGGTTGTAGGTGCGCGCCGCCTTGGTGATGACCGGCACCTGCTGGATGGTGAGCTGGTGGCCGAAGAAGTCATAATCCACCCACGTGTCCGCACTGCGGCCCTCGGTGCACCCCAGCAAGCCTCCGTAGAAGGCCTTCACGCGCTTGATGTCGGTGGTGGCAAAAGCCAAGTGGAATCGTCCGTGGAGCATTTGGGCACAAGATCAATCTTCGTCGTCGTCGTCGCTGTCGTCCGCCCCTGCACCGGCATCCTCGTCATCCTCCTCGTCATCCCCGTCGGCGGGGGGGGCGTCATTTTCTTCTTCCTCCTCTTCCTCGTCACCGCCTTCCAGTCCGTCCACGCCCTCCATTCCCTCACTGTCGCGGTCTTCGCCGCCGCCGTCCTGATCGAGGAATTCATCGATCTCGCCGCGGCTCTCGGCGTTGATCTTGATGAGGTAGAGGGCGTCGGGGGTGCGCAGTTCGATCACGCGGAGGGTTTCGCCCTTGGGCGTGTTCATGGTGCGGATGTGGCTGTTGTCGATGCCGTCAGGGTATTGTTCCTGCAGCTTGTCGCGCAGCTCGTCCGTAAGGGTGTTGAAGGAGCGGATCAGGCGTTGCATGATGAGCGGTTCTTACTTGTCCAGGATGTAGGCGAAGACCAAAGGCGCCACAATAGTAGCATCACTCTCGATGATGAACTTCGGGGTGCCGATGTCGAGCTTTCCCCAGGTGATCTTTTCGTTGGGCACCGCACCGCTGTAACTGCCGAAGCTGGTGGTGCTGTCGCTGATCTGGCAGAAGTAGCTCCAGAAGGGGACGTTTTCGCGCTGCAGGTCCTGGTGCAGCATGGGCACCACGCAGATCGGGAAGTCGCCCGCGATGCCGCCGCCGATCTGGAAGAAGCCGATCGAGCCGATGCCGTCGCGCTTGCCCTTGTGAAGCGGCTTCGCGTTCTTCGTGTACCACTCGGCCAGTTCCATCATGTACTCGATGCCCGTGCGAACGGTGTGCACGTTCTTCACGTCGCCCGAGATCACGTGGCCGGCGTACATGTTGCCGAGCGTCGCGTCCTCCCAGCCGGGCACGATCATCGGCAGGTTCTTCTCGCACGCCGCCAGCATCCATGAGTTCTTCGGATCGATCTGGTAGCTCTCCTTGAGCTTGCCGCCGCGAAGGATGCGGTACATGAACTCGTGCGGAAACAGCCGCTCGCCCTTCTTGTCGGCCTTCACCCACTCCTCGAGCACCACGGCCTCGATGCGGCGCATGGCTTCCATCTCGGGAATGCACGTGTCGGTCACGCGGTTCATGTGACGATCGAGCAGCGCCTGCTCGTCCGCGGGCGTCAGGTCGCGGTAGTTGGGCACGCGCTCGTAGTAGTCGTGCGCGACCAGGTTGAAGATGTCCTCTTCCAGATTGGCGCCCGTGCACACGATGGCGTGCACCTTGTCGCGGCGGATCATCTCGGCCAGCGAGCGGCCCAGTTCGGCGGTGGACATGGCGCCGGCCAGCGTGACGACCATCTTGCCGCCCTCGGCCAGATGCGTCTCGTATCCGCGCGCGGCATCCACCAGCGCGGCGGCGTTGAAGTGCCGGTAGTGCGTCTCCATGAAACGGGACACGGGTCCCCGGCGGGGCGGCACGGCAGCGGCGGCCTTGGAACGAACGGTCACGATCGGGCTCCGAACGTGCGCGAGGAAGACCGCGAAACGGGGCGCACGCCGAGCCGCGGGCGTCCTACGGCCGCCTCCCTCGGGGGGAGGCGGCCGCCATCGGAACGCGAGGTGGCTCGATCGCCGGGAAAGTCGGCGATACGGCCGCTCGATGCAAGGGTGGAATGAGGCGCGGCGGACAGAAGCAGGGCTGATCGGTCGACCGAGGGGTTTCCCGTCAGGCCGCTTCGCCCGCCGCATCATCGTCGGACCGCGAGCCCGCCAGCGCGAATCCGCTCGTCAGCAGCGGACCGGCGAACAGCACCGCGGTCTGGGCCTTCACCACCAGGGGCAGGTTGGCGCCCCCGCGGAAGTACACGAACAGGAAAAACGCCGAGAGCGCCAGCAGCCCCGCGCCCGCCGCGCGCGGCCAGCGCCGCGACGCGAACGCCAGCACGAAGAACGGCGCCGTCGTGATGAGCAGCTGCATGAGCATGGTGACCGGCTGCTGCAGGTTGCTCCAGATGTTGAACACGGCCCACGCGATTCCGAACACGAGCAGGATGATGAACGCAGTGCGACGCGCGCCCCAGTACGAGAACAGCGAGCTGAACATCCACGCGAAGGCCAGCAGCGCCAGATAGAAGCCCGACAGTTCCTCGGGCGAGGGGATCGCGTTCCCGGCCCGCGTGTACGCGTAGACCAGGACCAGGATCGCGCCGGTCGCGAGGTAGGCGTGGTAGCCCGCACGCCGGGCCGCGCGCTGCTGGAACTCGTCCTGGTCGTGCAGCAGTCCCATCTCGCGCAGCAGCCCGGGACCGAACGCGCCGGCCGCGGCCAGCGCGAGGAACCACCAGCTCGCCAACTGCGTCAGCACCAGCC
>JADZAC010000023.1 GCA_020852835.1 Flavobacteriales bacterium | reverse complement strand
CTCTATCCCTTCAACGGTTTTCTATTGGATCCCATGATCGCGGGAGCCGCCATGGCGCTGAGCAGCGTGAGCGTGGTGAGCAATAGCTTGCGGTTGCGATGGGCAAAATTGGCCCAATGACATCAACCCCGGTCCAACACCATACCCCCATGAGACCCTCCATCCTCCTCCTAGCCACCCTGATCGCCGCCGGTTGCGCGGCACGCATCCCGAATGCGCGCACCGCTGAAGTGCGTATTGCGGGCAATGCTGCAACTGAAGCGGCCATTGAAAACGCCGCATTCGTGAAAGGTGAAGCCACGGCCGACTGGCATGCCGACAACCAGCAAGCCACCATCACCTTCGACAGCACGCGCACCACCGTGGATGCCGTGCTGCGCCGCATCGCCGAGGCCGGCTACGACAACGAGCGCTACCTGGCGCCCGATGCCGCCTATGCCGCGCTGCCCGAGGCCGCGCATTACCCGCGCTCCCTGCAGCAAGCGACCGTGGCCATGGCGGAGATGCATGACCACACGATGCATGCGGAGGCTGACCAAACTCCCGCCATTCAAGCGGATGCCGACCCCTTGGCACCGGTATTTACCGCGTACTTCAACCTCAAGGATGCGCTGGTGGCCGGTGACACGCAGCAGGCCATGAAGAGCGCCAGCGCGCTGGACGGCGCCCTGCACAACGTGGAGATCACCACCTTGCCCGAAGCGCTTCAAGCCGCGTTCAAGAAAGCTTCCACCGACCTGATGCCCGCGCTGCACCCGTTCACCGCCACCAAAGACCTGGCGAAGCAACGCGACCTCTTCGCGCAGCTCACAGCACCGATGGCCGAACTCGCCAAAGTCGCGCCGCAGCCAACGCCCATCTACCTGGACCATTGCCCCATGTACAACGGCGGCGCCGACTGGCTGAGCCGCGACAAGGCGATCAAGAACCCGTACTACGGGAGCAGTATGCTCACTTGCGGCAGCGTGAAGGAGACCATCGGCAAGTAAGCGACCAGTCAACTGCCGAACATGTCCGTGATACGTTCCATCGGATCCTGCCTGGTGGCCCTGCTGTTGCTTGCTGCTGGATCGCACGCACAGTATACCCCGCATCCGGGCCTGGGCACCTCGCGCATCACGGAGCCCTTCACCCCGAAGGTGACGCGTTACGACCTGGTGATCACCGACACCATCGTCAACTACACCGGCAAGGCGCGAAAGGCCTACGCGGTGAACGGGAGCATTCCCATGCCCACGCTCACCTTCACCGAGGGCGATACCGCGCTGATCGTGGTGCACAACGCGATGAAGAAGGAAGAGACCAGCCTGCACTGGCACGGCCTGATCCTTCCGTACCAACTGGACGGCGTGCCCTACCTCACCACCGCGCCCATCAAGGCCGGGGAGACGCAGGTGTACAAGTTCCCGCTGGTGCAGAGCGGCACCTACTGGTACCACTCGCACACCAACGTGCAGGAGCAGAACGGCATGCACGGCGCCTTCATCATCCAAAAGCGAAACGCGCCGCCCATGCCCGAGCACGTGGTGATCCTGAGCGAGTGGTCCGACATGAAGCCCATCGAGGTGCATCGCCGCCTGCACACGGCGAACGACTGGAGCGCACTGAAGAAGCACCGCATCCGGCCCGGAACAGTGCAGAGCTACAGCGATGCGATGGGCGCTGGCGCACTGGGTGTGAAGCTCACCAACGAGTGGAAGCGCATGAACGCCATGGACGTGAGCGACGTGTACTACGATCGTCTGCTCGCCAACGGCCGTACAGAGGATGAAGCACCGCACCTGAAGGCGGGCGACCGCGTGCGCATCCGACTGATCAACGGCGGCGCCAGCAGCTACTTCTGGATCAGCTATGCCGGTGGCAAGATGACCGTGGTGGCCAGCGACGGCGCCGACGTGGAGCCGGTGGAAGTGGACCGCTTCATCATGGGCGTGGCCGAGACCTACGACATCATCGTTACGCTTCCCGCCGACAGCACGGCATACGAACTGTTGGCCACCAGCGAGGACCGCGTGCGCTCCACCTCGGTGTGGCTCGGCTCGGGCATCCGCCAGCTCGCATCGCCCCTGCAACCGTTGAAGTACTTCGAGGGCATGCGCATGATGAACGGCATGATGAAGATGAACGGCGACCTCGACGACATGGGCATGCACATGAGCCTGCAGCAGATGGACATGAACGTGGTGATGTATCCGGAGATCACGGGAGTGCAAGAGAGAAAGGGTGAGAAAGGTGATAAGGGTGAGAAAGGGCATGCGGTGCACGGCGTGCATAGCGGCGATCAATACAACAGCAATGCGCTATCGGAGATCACCACGCTGAACTACGCCATGCTGCGTTCGTCCACCAGCACCGCGCTGCCTCCGGGTCCGGTGCGTGAGCTGAAGTTCACGCTCACCGGCAACATGGACCGCTATCTCTGGGCCATCGATAACCGCACCGTGAGCGAGACGGACAGGATCCTGATCCGCAAGGGCGAGAACGTGCGGCTGATCCTGTACAACAACAGCATGATGCGCCACCCCATGCACCTGCACGGCCATTTCTTCCGCGTGGTGAACGGCCAGGGCGATCATGCCCCGCTGAAGAACGTGCTGGACATCATGCCGATGGAAACGGACACCATCGAGTTCGCCGCCACCGAGGAGGGCGACTGGTTCTTCCACTGCCACATCCTCTACCACATGATGAGCGGCATGGGCCGCGTGTTCACCAATCCGCCTGCGGAGCCCAACCCCGTGCTGCCCGATGCGCGCAAGGCGTGGCGGCACTTCCTGCGTGAGGACAAAGCTTGGCACCTGATGGCCACGAACGACTTCGCCACCAACGGGCTCGATGGCGAGGCCATGCTGATGAACAAGCGCTGGGCCCTGCAGACCGAATGGCGCTTGGGTTACACCGAGATGCACGGGCAGGAGGTGGAGGCGCATTTCGGACGCTACCTCGGCAAGATGCAATGGTGGTTCCCCAACATCGGCCTGGACTGGCGCACGCGCGAAGGCCACAGCGGAAACGACCCGGAGGACAACCTCTTCTCCCAGATCAACACCAAGAACGGTCGGCATGTGGGCCACATCGGCATCCAGTACACCCTGCCCATGCTCTTTGTGCTGGACACCCGAATTGATACCGACGGCAAGCTGCGCGCCCAGCTCATGCGCGAGGACCTGCCGCTCACCCCGCACCTCCGCCTGGACCTGATGGCCAACACCGACCTGGAATACATGGCCGGCCTGCGTTACGTGATCGACAAGTCGTGGGCCGTGCGTACGCACTACGACAGCGACATGGGCTTTGGTGTAGGCGTGGCGGTGACGTATTGAAGGCACATGGGCAATGGGTCGCGGCCTACCTTGATGCCGGTAGCCTGCCCCGCATCCCATCACCGATCACCGGACCTGAACGCCTCCTGCGCTTCGCCAACCACGGCTGCG
>JADZAC010000022.1 GCA_020852835.1 Flavobacteriales bacterium | reverse complement strand
TTGGCGAAGCGGCCTTTCTCTTCGGGCGTCAGCGTGGCGCTGTGCAGGAAGCCCACCGCGACTTCCACATGGCCGCTTTCCAACTCGGTGGCCATCAGCTCCAGGAACCTCGGACCCGAGCGCAGGCGGGCGGTGGCGGCTTCGCGCACTTCGTCGGGCTGGTACCCATCGGCCAGGCGGAGCAGGTCCTGGAAGTTGGTATCCGGATCAAGCGCGGCGACCTTGGAGAGCAATTCCGCAGGCGATGGACCGGGATTGCGCATGTCGTGGGTGATGCGGGCCACGCCACCCACGCCCGTGGTCACGAGCCGGTAACCGAAGAAAGCCACGCAGCCGACGAGGCTGATGCCAGCGAACCACACCCATGGCTTGTGCAGCCACTGCGTTGGCATTACGGATGCGAGCTTCGGGTTGAGGCTCACGACCACGAGCAGCACGGTGGAGAACGTGACAAGGTAGAGCACTGGGCTGTAGAGAACGCGCGGCGTGAATCCGGGCCGGATGTAGAAGGCGATGAGGACGAACGAGACGACCGCCAGCGCACCTGCCGCTGCCACGGTGAGCATGTACAGCGCGGGCCGGTCCAGTCGCAGCCGATCGAACCCGCCACTGGCGGTAACGCAGAGCAACGCCACCATCAACAACAGCCAGATCGGGACCAAATGGTACAGGGCGGGTGTGACCCATTGATCGTTGCTGGCCTCCCTGCGCGCCCATTCCAAAAGGAACCGTTGCAGCGGGATCAGAAAGACGAGGGTGGCAAGAGCGGCGCAGACGTTGCCGATGAGCTGTTGGGAGGTGGAAGGGTTCATCGCGAGCGAGCAAAGTACGGCTCGGTCCCTGTTGATCCAAGGCATCCTGGCTTTGGAACACCATCCCTCGTGCATGGCACATGGACACACTCCGGCTGGGGTGGAACAATTGATGGATCCCGTCAAGGCGGGACTGGTCGTGCTCGATGGGACGGGTGGGACCGTGGCGCAGGGCGCTTGCCCACCGTAGACAGGACGATCCAGACGATCATGGAAGTTGGAACAGAATTGACCTTACATTTGGTTGCATGAAGGTCCCAACACAAACCGTGAAGGACACCAACGGGAATGACCAGGCCGTTCTGGTGGCCTTGGAAGACTGGAACGAGTTGGTGGGGAAGTTGCGTCATTACGAGCAATTGCTCAACCTCAAGAGCAAGCTGAGCAGTGCACTGGATCAAGTGGCGCGCATGCGTTCAGGGAAGTTGAAGAAGCGGACCCTGAAGGATGCGCTGCGTGACGCATAGGGTCATTCCCACTCCTGGCTTCGAGAAGGAGTTGCGGCCGCTGCTGAAGCGGCATCGTTCCCTCGCCAAGGACTTATTGAAGCTGGAGAAGGAACTGGAGCAGCGCCCGAATGCGGGCACCAGCCTTGGGCATGGCTTGTACAAGGTGCGGCTGGCCATAGCGAGCAAAGGCAAGGGGAAGAGCGGCGGTGCGCGGGTGATCACCTACGTCGTTACCGAGGACCGTGAAGTGTATCTCTTGAGCATCTACGACAAGACAGATTACGACACGGTGGATACGAAGGCCATGAAGCGGATCGTGGCCGAACTGAGAGCCAGCAAGGTGAAGCGATGAGAAGCGAGACCGTGGCGCAGAGGGCTTGCCCACCGTAGGCAGGACGACCTTGACGATCAGGGAGGATGTTCCGGATCCGATCCGTACGCCGACATCGATCGTGAGCGTCAAGGCCAGGGAATGATCAACTTCGCCATCATGAACTGGAAGATCGCCCTCCTTGTTGCCGTGATCACCGGTGTGGTCACGGCCATTGTAACGGCACCCGTCGCTAACCACGTCGCAGGGAAAGTGGGTGTGAGTGATTTCGAGGGCAAGCGCGGGTTCGCCGTCGCTTTCCTTTTCATTCCCGCGGGTTTTCTCGGCGGGGCGCTGCTGGGGCTGCTCGGTACCAAGCTCGTCCACGCCACGGAATGGCCGGACTTCTGGAAAGCCTTGGGCCTTTCGGTAGCCTTGGGCCAGGCAGCACTTTTCGGTATTTCAGGATCATTCCTGCTGGGCATTCCTCGGCCGCCGCGCATCGATGGCAAGGAACTGTTGCTGGAGCTCGAAGTATACGTACCCCTGGCGCGGATCACCGCTGCCGCGCGCGAACCGGACCAGATCCGCCTCAGCCTGTATGCCGGGCCGAAGGACAATGCCTACGCCATGATCGACCGGTCGCTCTTCCGAGAGGAAGATGGCCAGTTCATCGTCACCGCCGTCGCTCCGCTCAACTCCAGGTCATACACGCGGACCGTGAGCTTCCACATCCAAGACCACACTTGGCTGGCGGCGGACATCGAACTGCCCGCCACGCCCGGAACGGAACACATGGCGTGGAGCGCGTTGAAGCCGATGCGCGATGCGCGAACCTCGGGTAGCAGCAGTGTAATGAGCGATGTGCGGATGCGTTATCGAGTGGTGAAGCCCTGAGGTGCTTCTAATACCATCTACGCATTCAATACCAGCCGATCCGCTTGGCCTCTTTCCGGATGCCTTCTCCGCGAAACAGGTTCCGTAGGCCCCGCTACGCAACCTGTTTCGCGTATCGTCCTCCGAAAAGATCACGG
>JADZAC010000021.1 GCA_020852835.1 Flavobacteriales bacterium | reverse complement strand
CGTATCGGGCGGAGCATGGAACGGGGCCGGGCTGAAGGCCTGGCACATAGCAGCCCGTGGCGTGCCACGGGCTGCGTACATGCGGGCGAGCGGAGGGCTGAAGGCCCGATGCACCGGGAACCTCATTCAATCCGATTTATGTGTCATTGATGTGCCGGGCCTTCAGCCCTCCCTGAATGTGTGTGGCAAACCAGCCCATGGCGGGGCCATGGGCTGGTTTGCGGCGGGCCTTTGGCCCTTGGGGGATGTGTACACGAGGCTGCAACAGGCGGGCAGGCCCATCCGGGTGCTTCGGTGACCACATTCCGAGGTATGCCACGTGTACGCTTTGCGAACGATGGGTTGGTATGCGGCGGGCCTTTGGCCCTTGCGGGATATGTACACGAGGTCGCAATCAGTGGGAGGATTCGTTTGCTCGCATCAGTGGCCAGATACCGTGGCGTACCATGTGTACGCTTTGAGAACGATGGGTTGGTATGCTGCGGGCCTTTGGCCCTCGCATGGCGCGTGTGTACCTGGAGCTAGCGGTGGCCGGATCATTTGTTTGAACGGACGGTCAAATGCCGATAGTCACCGGAGTTCACCTCTCGGTCGGTGTACGGCCGGGGCCGGGCTGAAGGCCCGGCACATAGCAGCCCGTGGCGTGCCACGGGCTGCGTGCATGAGGGTGCGTGGAGGGCTGAAGGCCCGATGCATGAAGTGCCGCGATATTCGTTCATCCATCCATCGGACCGAAAACATTTCTACCATGCCCCAATCCCTCAGCCAAGTGCTCTTGCATGTCGTGTTCAGTACAAAGTATCGCCATCCATGGCTGAAGCCCTCCATACGAGGCAAGCTCCATGCGTACATGGCAGGCACGGTACGCCAATTGGAACACTGTGAATGCTACCGCGTTGGTGGTGTGGAGGACCATGTGCATTTGGCGATACGCCTTGCACGCACGATCACCATCGCCGATCTGCTGCAGCACGTGAAGGCCAGTTCCTCGCGTTGGATCAAGGAACAGGATCCCGACTTGAAGCCCTTCGCATGGCAGAAGGGGTATGGTGCGTTCTCGGCGTATTACCAAGAACTACCCCGGTTGTTGACCTATATCGATGGGCAGGAGGAACATCACCGCAAGGCGACGTTTCAAGATGAGTACCGGGGCTTTCTCATCGAGCACGGGATCGAGTTCGATGAACGCTACGTGTGGGATTGACGGCCTCGTTGATGTGCCGGGCCTTCAGCCCTCCCTAATGCGTATGGCATACCAACCCATGGCGGGGCCATGGGTTGGTATGCTGCGGGCCGTTGGCCCTTGGGGGATGTGTATGCACGGTGGCCGCATGTGGGCCGGTTCAGATGCGCACATCGTCGGTTTGATGCGGGTGGCTATCGGGTGATCACGCATCGGGCGGTGCATGGAACGGGGCCGGGCTGAAGGCCCGGCACATAGCCGCCCGTGGCCAAGCCACGGGCGGCGTGCATTTGGTTGAGTGGAGGGCTGAAGGCCCGATGCATAGCTGCCCGTGACTTCCATTTTTCCCGGACAACGGCGCCACCCTCACCCGCCCATCAACCGCTCGAATTCCTCCTTCTTGTACCGCGAGAGCTTGCACGCCAGGCCGCCTTCCATGGCAATGGACATGTGGGCCTTGGAGTAGCTGCGGACAAAGGCACGGTTGATCAGCCACGATTTGTGGGTGCGGATGAACCCGGGATCGGTGGCCAGCAGCCCTTCAAAGAACTTCAGGTTCTTGGCCGAGAGGTGCTTCTTGTCCGCGGTGTGGATCAGGCTGTACGATTCCTGTGCCTCGATGGCGATGATCCGGTCGATCTGCACCACCACTTGCTCGGACCGGGAGGTGACCACCAGTTGCTTCAGTTCGTCCTGCCCGTACTGGCTCTTCAGCACGTCCAGCTGCTGGGGCTGGATGCCCCGCTTGGCGCGCACCCGCTCCACGGCCACCCGCAGCCGGGCGATGTCGATCGGTTTCAGCAGGTAATCGATGGCCGCCATGTCGAACGCCCGGATGGCGTGTTCCGCGTATGCGGTGGTGAACACGATCTCGAAGTTGATCTCCTTGAAGAAGTTGACGATCTCGAAGCCGGCGTACTTCGGCATCTCAATGTCTAAGAACACCACGTCCGGCCGGTGCATGTTGATGGCTTCCACGGCCTCCGGCAGGTCCTTGCAGGCGGCCACCACGGTCACCTCCTCACAGAAGCGCCCGATCAAGGTCGCCAGCACGTCGCGTGCGCGCTCCTCATCATCCACGAGTATGGCCTTGAGCATGGGTGAAGGCTTTTCAATGTTGGACATGAGTTGCAATAGGTACGGGCATTACTTTGTGAACCGCTGGATCGGCTTCAGCAATGGTCAGAATGGGTGTTGAAAGGGCAAGGTGAGGATGACCCGGGTGCCCACGGCACGCCCTTCCTCCGTCAGGTCTTCATACCGATACCCGAACGAGCCTTGGTACAGGTGGCCCAGGATGTCGAGCCGTTTGCGGATGGCCCCGCCGGCGAAGGAGGCATGCTTGCGCTGCCGCTCCTGGATCTGCTGCACCGCTGCGCGGCCGATCCCGTTGTCCTCGATGATGCACTGAAGGTGTTCCCCCATGACGAACTTCACGGACAGCCGCTTTTCGCCCGCCTTGTGCAAGAGGCCATGTACCAAGGCGTTCTCAATGAACGGCTGCACCAGCATGGGCGGGACCCGCACGTCCAGTTCGCGGGGCCAGGCCACTTCGTACACCAGCTCTTCCTTGAACCGCAGCTTCTCCAACGAGAGGTAGAGTTCGATGGAGCGGACCTCCTGTTCGAGGTCGATGAAGTTCTTGTCCGAAAGGTCCAGGGTAGTGCGCACCAGCTGGGAGAAGGTGGTGACGTAGCCGTAGGAGTGTTCCACATCGCCTTTGAGGATGAGGTCCTGGATGGAGTTCAGCGCGTTGAAGATGAAGTGGGGGTTCATCTGCGAGCGGATGGCGGCGAGCTTGGAGAGGTTCACCTCGTTCACGCGTTCCAACTTGGCCGCCTGCACCCGTAGCTGGCGCAGGTACAACGCAACGACGGCCCCCGCGAGGCAAAGGCCCGCGATCAGCAGGAACCACCAGCGGGCATACCAGGGATCGAGGATCCGGAACGGCACGGCTTCCACGGGGCCGAAGCAGTCCATCAGTCCCGCGCGGACCTCGAACGTGTAGTCGCCGGGCGAGAGCGCATTGAACACCACTTGGTGGAGCGGAGGGTCCACCGCCTGCCACGTGGTGTCGTGGCCCAGCAAGCGGTAGTGGTAGCGCACCATGCCCATGCTGCGCAGCGAGTTGGAGGTGAACGCGAACTGGACCTTGTTCTGCGTGTGTGCCAGCTCATTCAGGGCGCTGCCACCGAGCGGTCGGTTGTTCACCAGCACCTGCTCGATCCGGCAGGGCGGTGGGTCCACGGTTTTGCGCGGATGGTCCAGGTCGATCCGTTGTACGCCGCCTGCATGGCTCACCCAGAGCGCATTGCCGCGTGCATCGAAGTCGGTGATGCGCCCGGGCTCAATGCCGTAGTAGGCGTGCAGCGGCTCCACATTGCCGTCGCCCAGGTCGATCCGGAAGAATCCTTCGGCAGCATCCGCCACCGCTGCATGCCCGGCAAAGGCCATCTTCCGCACCGTGATCGGCTTGTTTCCGTACCGCCACACCAAAGGCCTGTTGAACACCCCGTTCCGCCAAACCAGCACACCATCCGCGCGGGTGGGCACGTAGAGCTCGCCGGCATTGAAGGCCAGGCCGGTGGCAAAGACCTCCCGGCCCTTGTGCCGCATGGGGCTTTTCTCCCCGTTGCGCCATGCAAAAAGCCCGTGTGCGGTGGCCGCATACACGATCTGCTGCGCGGTATCATATTGCAGGAAATAGATGCGTTCCTCCAGGCCGTGCAAGCGTGCCGTTGCGATACGCGTTCCTGCGGCCATGCACCGGAAGGCACCCCGGTTGGTGCCGATGAAGAACGTGTCCGGTGCAGCAAAGGCCACCGTCTTCAGCGAGGCATCAACCAGCGTGGACATGCGGCCGGTCTGCTTGTTCAAGGCCTGCACCTTGCCATTGTCGAAGACCACCCACGGGCTTTCCGGTCGGCCTTCCAACACGTTCACCGGGCGGGTGCCATCGGCGCTCAAGGTGGAAAGGTGGTCATCGGCAACGTGCAGCACCTGGCCTTGCGAGGAACCGAGGTACAGTCCCTGGCGGTCGTCCGCATAGAGGGCCGTTACCGGGTCGTCCTTGAACGCGCCGATCACATCCGGCGAGCGTATGTCGGTGATCACCAGCACGCCGTGGTAGAAAGTGCTCAGGAGCAGGTTGCCCTCGCGGTCCTCATGCACATCGGATATGAAGTAGCGCCCATACAGTTCGCCCGGATAGGTCCCGGCAGTGCTTTCCAGCGCCACGCCCGGCAAGGTGCCCGCGATCCACAGGCCGGCGCTGGACGGATAGATCCGCACCGACCCCGTGCGCTGGACATACTGCTGTTGGGCGAACGGGAAGGGCGACAGCACACCATCCGCGAACCGCCAGGTCGTTTTGCCGATCAGGTCCAAGGCAACGGTATTTCCGCCGTGCTCCACGAACTGCAGCACTTCGGGCGCAGCGGCACCGGCCTGCTCCTGCTTCATCCTTGAAAACGTGAAGCGCCCGTCCGCGTAGGTCAAGAGCGAGTCGGAGCGGCTCAGGTGTACGAGCAGTCTCCCGTCCTTCGTCAGGAAGGGCGGACCGAGGTAATGGCCATGCACCTCGGCCTTATGCAGCGTGCTGCCGTCCGGCCCGATGATCTTCACGCCCTTGGACACCACCATCAGCTCATCGCCGGGGGTGATGGCCAACCGCACATCAGCATTGCCTTCATCGGGTTCCAGTGCGTGGAACAAGCTGCACTTGTCCTCCTCGATGCGGAAGATCTGGTTGTTCAGGTTGCTGCAATAGAGCACGCCTTGGGAGTCGGCCACCAGGTTGAAGAACGAAGTGCCCTGTGCCTCCGGGCAATCCACCGGCCGGAACTGCGACCCGTTGAACCGGTAGAGGCCCGTGCTGGTGGCGAACCAATAGTCGTTTTGCCGGTCCTGCACCACGTCATAGATCTGTGTGCCGCTGAACTGGGCTTCCCCCAAGTTGAAGAAGGCGGGCTGCTGCGGGAAAGCCGCCAAGGCACACAACCAGGCGGTCATCACCAGTGTGGCCCGTCCTCCCTTGGTCCGTAGGCGTTTCACGGGTGTGTTTCTTGGTTCTTTCTACCGGGCACCGATCCGGCGATCCCTACAAGGCGGCTACTATCGTTTCCAACTTAACGCCACGCGATCCTTTCACCAGGATCAGGCAGCCCGTGGGCGGTGCGGCTTGCAGGGCCTTCAACGCATCAGCGGCGTTGGCATGGCACGGCACCCCGGTGCCTGAAGCGGCTTGTTCGAATTCGCTTCCCACGAATACGGTATCCAGCCCGAGCTGCTGGGTGAGCGCAATGATGCCTTCGTGTTCCGCGCGGCTCACTTCACCCAGCTCCAGCATGTCGCCGAGAATGGCCAGCTTTTGCCTGTTGCTGTGCATCGCGGCGAAATTTTCCAAGGCGGCCCGCATGCTGGTGGGGTTGGCGTTGTATGCATCCAGGATCAGCTGGTTGCGGCCGGTGTCCTTGAATTGGCTGCGGCTGTTGGCAGGCTGGTAGTCGGTGATGGCACCGGCGATCACCTCGTCGGGCACGCCGAAGTGGTGTCCGATGCACACGGCGGCGAGTGCGTTGGGCGCGTTGTAGTCGCCGATGAACTGCGTGGTGATGTGGTAGTGGCCGTGCTCCCGGTGGTTGTCATCAAAGACCAGTTCCATGCACGGTTCCTCGCTGGCCACGGCGTTCCCGCGAACGTCCAAGCCTTCCGTGTTGCCGTACGTGATGCGGGCCAGTCCTTCGCTCTTGGCCATCAGCAACGGATCATCGCCGTGGACGAAGGCGGTGCCGCCATGCGTTCGCAACCATTCGTACAGCTCGGTCTTGGTGGCGATCACACCTTCCACGCTGCCGAAGCCTTCCAGGTGGGCTTTCCCGATGTTGGTGATCAGGCCGTGCGTGGGCTCGGCGATGGCGCACAACTCGGCGATGTCGCCACGCTTGCTGGCGCCCATCTCGATGATGGCGATGCGGTGCTCGGCCTTCAACTTGAGCAGGGTGAGGGGCACGCCGATGTGGTTGTTGAGGTTGCCTTCGGTGGCCAGGGTGGGGCGGTCGGCGGCCAGCACGGCATGCACCAGTTCCTTGGTGGTGGTTTTGCCGTTGGTGCCCGTGATGCCGATCACAGGAACATCAAACGTGCGGCGGTGCTTGCGGGCCAGGTCTTGCAACGCCTTCAGCGCGTCTGGAACGAGCAGGAAGCGTTCATCTGCAACTGCGGCGGGGTCATCCACCACGGCGTGGCTGCACCCTTGCTCCAGGGCCTTTGCCGCAAAGGCATTGGCGTTGAAGTTGGGCCCGCTGAGGGCGAAGAAGATGCCGCCGACCAAGGGTTTGCGCGTATCGGTGCAAATGCCCGCAGAGGCCAGGAAAAGGCGGTGCAATTCCAGGATGCTTACCATGCGCGCAAAGGAAAGGCCCCGGTCCTTTCCCATGGACCGGGGCCTTTCACGGCTTATGCACAAGGTTTATTTCTTCAGGCTCTTGCGGCGCTTGTCGTCGCCCAGGCCCACGGGGCTGCCCACGCGGGTCATGGCGCAGCGGAAGCCGATCATGGCCGTGCTTTGGCGCTCATCCAGGTAGCGGCGGGTGCCGGGGTTGGCCCAGTAGATGCGATCGCCCCAACTGGCTCCTTTGTACACTCGGGCGTGGTCGTTGATCAGGGTGGATTTGCCCCAATCGTACATGGCGTTGCCTTCGTAGTCGGCCTGTTCGTAGTAGATGCTGCTTTCGCGGTCGCCGTCCACGTAGTCGATGTTGTCGCTCTGGCGGTAGTTGCGGCGGTCGATGTTCTCTTCCACGGTCACATTGCGCAACTTCACTTCGCCCGGTTGCTGGTCTTGGTAATCACTGATGCCGGCGAGCAGCTTGGGACAGATCTCCAGGTCTTGGCCTTTGATCATGTCCACCATGTCCTGCACGGCCTGGTTGGCCGGATCGAACTTGCGCTGGTTGTTGAGCTCGGCCGCTTCTTCGGCTTTGGCCATCAGGTTGTCCACCAGGGCAGCTTCTTCCTCGGTGGCGCGCCCTTGCAGCTTTTCCTGGAATTGGGTGAGCCAGTACTTGATGCCGTCGATGTCGTAGATCACCTTGTCGTACTTGTCGGCGATGGCCCCGTCGCTGTTGAGCACCTTGGTCTTGAACACGTTGCCGCGGAAGGGCTGCAGGCCGTTCTCGTCCTCGAAGCTCAGGGGGCGGTACACGTCCATGGTCCATTCGCTCACGTTGCCTGCCATGTTGTACAGGCCGTAGTCGTTGGGCCAGTAAGTGTACACGGGTGCGGTGATGTCGGCATTGTCATTCAGGCTGCCCGACACGCCCATGTAGTCCCCGCGGCCGCGCATGAAGTTGCCGCGGAAGTCACCGAAGAAGGAGCCGCCCTTCTTGCGGTTGTCGTAACGCACGAAGTGCCCGTTCCAAGGGTAAACACGGCGCTCCACGATGCGCTCGTCCACCGTGTTGCCCACCAGGCCGTATGCGGCGTACTCCCATTCGGCTTCCGTGGGCAAGCGGTAGCGGGGCAGCAGGATGCCGTCCTCCATGCGCACGTTGCGGGTGTCGCGGTTGGGGTTGAAGTCCTTGATGCCGTCCACCTTTTTGCCGCTTTCGTACTGGGCGGCCAAATAGCTGTCGGTGGTGAAGTGGTCTTCGTTGATCTGGTTGGGGTAGTGCTCAAAGAGTCCTTCTCGGATCAGGATGGCCTCGTTCACCCGGTCCCCGCGCCAAGCGCAGTAGTCATTGGCCTGCAGCCAGTTCACGCCAACTACGGGATAGTCGCGGTAAGCGGGGTGGCGGAGGTAGTATTCCACCTTGGGCTCCATGAAGGCGAGTTTGCTGCGCCACACCAGGGTGTCGGGCAGGGCCTTTTTATAGATCTCCGGGTAGTCCGCGCCGTACACGCGGTCCAGCCAGTAGAGGTATTCGCACCAGTGCAGGTTGGTCACCTCGGTCTCGTCCATATAGAAGGTGGAGACGGTGACGGTGCGGGGGATGTTGTTCCACTCGTGGGTGAGGTCGTCCACCACGCGCCCCATGGTGAACTGGCCGCCTTCCACGAGCACCAGGCCGGGCCCGGTCTCTTGTTCTTCGAAGGGGGCTTTTTCAAAGCCGCCGTTTTTCGAGTCGTTGTAGTTCCAACCCGTGGCGGTGCTTTGCTCGAACCGGCAACCGCCCAGCAAGAGCGCCGAGCAGGCGAGCAGGCCGAGGTTCCGTGTCAGGTTCATCGTCTTCATGGGGTTCATGGCTGGTTCCTTGCCTTCTTTAGAACGTGGGGCAGGGCACGGTGCGTACCCGGCGGCGTTTCTTCTTGCAGTCGAATTGCAGGGTGAGGCTGATCTCATGCGATCCTGCGGTGGCGGTGGTGAGCTTGCTGGTGGTGACGTCGTAGCTGTAGCCGAACTTGAGGTGTTCGGTGTGGAAACCGATCAGGGCGATGAACGCGTCCCGGGAGCGGTACCACACCCCGGCCATGATGGGGCCGTGGTCCACGTACATGCCCAAGTTCAATTGGCGGAACGCCGCCTGTTGCTGGTATAGTATGTTGGGGGAGAGCTTGGTTTTGGCCTCGCCGTACTTGCCGCGCATGCCCAAGGGGATGGCCGCGCCGCCATGAGCGGTGAGCTTCATGGGCATTTTGCTCGTTCCTACGATCAGCGACTCATTTGGTTCGGTGAGGTGGTGCGCGGCAAAGCCCACGAAGAAGATGTCGGTATAGCCCAGGATGCCTGCGGAAAAGTCGGCGTTGCCCACGCTGCCCCCGCGGGGTACGTCGTTGGTGGCGTAGATGAAACCCCGGCGCGGGTCGATCTGGTCGCCGAAGGTGAGCTTGTTCCAGTCCAACGATTTTTGGAAGTAGGTGGCCTGGAACCCGGCCTTGATGGAAAACTTGCGGCTGACAGCCTGGGTATAGGAGTAGATGCCGCTGACCGTGGTGGTGTTCAGGGTGCCCTTGCCGGCCTGGTCGCTGGTGACCAGCAGGCCCAGGCCCCCCATGATGCCCCGCACGTCCTGGTCGTAGCTGGCACTGGTGGTGACAAAGGTGCCGGTGAGGGCGGGCCACTGGTTACGGTAGTTCAGGGCCACCCGGGGGCAGCGCGCCGTACCGGCGAATGCCGGATTGAGGTAGAGCGGATTGGCGTAGAACTGTGTGAATTGCGGGTCTTGCCCGAATGCGCTGGTGGTGCCCAAAAGACCTATAACTAGCCCGAGGGCGGCACTTCTGCCGTTCCGAATGATCATGCTACACGGTCGTTCATTGCCTTTTGAGGCCGCCAAGTATACGTATCGTTGCGCAGTTCGTTGTTATTGCCCTTGCAATAAGCTGGCTGGAAGGTCGTTGTCGGGGTGTTCCGGAAGTGAACGGGTCGAAGGTATACTTTCGGCCCGAACGGCATGTTCCACCGCTAATCTCCCCCTATGCGCGCCAGCTTCGGCATCCTCCTGTTCAGTGCCTCCCTCACCTCATTCGCCCAGCAACGCGCGCCCGTTGCCAAAGTTCCGGAAAGGCTGGAAGGCCAAGCGGCCAAGGGTGCCGCCAAAGATGGCGAAGCGGCCAGGCCCCTGTGGTGGAACAAGGCCGTGTTCGATCCACAGCGCCAGTTCCTGCCCTTGATCCATGAGCTGCGCCCGCTCACCGGGGGCACCACCGGCTTCACTGTTCATTTGTTGGATCAGCAGTGGCAGGTGCTTGCCGCCGAAGAGCTGAAGGAACTGCCCGGCTTGGGCGAACCCGGCGCCGAGCCGGTGATCCGCTCGGCCATGGGCACCTCCCGCAAACAGCCGCACGCCCTGGTGGACATTGAGCCTTACCGCAGGAATCCCGCCACCGGCCGGGTGGAACGCTTGATGAGCTACCGCTTGGCCCTGGTGGAGGAACACGGCGCCGTACCCGCCCACCGCGCCGCCAGCTATCCGGCCAGTTCCAAGCTGGCCCAAGGCAGCTGGTACCGGTTCACCGTGCCCTCGGACGGCGTGTACGAGCTCTCCCACGCCTTTTTGCAACAATTGGGGGTGGATGTCTCCGGCCTGGCCTCCGATGCCATCAACATCTACGGCAACCATGCCGGCATGCTGCCCTTCACCAATACGCCGTTCCTGCCCACCGACCTGCTGCAGAACGCCATCCGGGTGGAGGACGGCGGCGACGGCCAGTTCGATCCGGGCGACCGCATCCTCTTCTATGCCAGCGGCCCCCAGCGATGGACCACCAGTTCCGACGGCCGGCGGTTCGAGCATGTGAAGAACGTGTATTCCGACTCGGCGAGCTTCTTCGTGGGCATTGGCACCGATGCCCCCAAGCGCATTGCGGACGCCGTGCCCAGCTCAGGTACCGCCACCGACGAGATCACCGTGTTCAATGACCGGCAGGTGATCGACAACGACGGGGTGAACGTGGTGAAATCCGGCCGCGTGCGCTTCAGCGAGGTATTCGACCAGGTCACCAGCTACAACTACAGTTTCGCCCTGCCCAATTTGAATGCAGCCGACTCCATCCGGCTGAAAGTGAACGTGCTGGGGCGTTCCATTGGCGAACCCAGTTCCTTCACCGTGCAAGCTGCCGGGGTTACGCGCAACATCACCGTAACGGATGTGGGCACATATGAGACAGCGCCTTATGGGATGTACCTGAGCGAATTGATCAGTCTGCCCGCCATAGGCTCCAGCCTCACGGTGTCCGTTACCTTCAACAAGTACGACCCGGTGACCTCCCTGGGCTACATGGACTACCTGGAGGTGAACGCGCGCAGGGCCTTGCGCATGACCGGCGACCAAATGGCCTTCCGCGACCTGCAAACGGTGGGGGCGGGGCGCATCGGCCACTTCGTGCTGGACCAGGCGGCTGCAGTGGAACACATCTGGGAGATCACCTCGCCCACGGAAGTGAAAGAGGTGCAGGCCCCGCTGAACGGAAGCCAGCGCAGCTTTCTCCTGGCCACCGACAGCCTGCGCCAGTTCATCGCCTTCAAGAACAGCGGCTTGGCCACGCCCAAGGCCATCGGGCCCGTACCGCCGCAAAACCTGCACGCCACCCCATTGCCCACCGACCTGGTGATCGTAGCGCCAGCCGAGTACCTGGGCGAGGCCAACCGCTTGGCCCAGCGCCGCTCGGAGGAAGGGTTGGTGGTGCAGGTAGTGTCCACCCAGCAGGTGTTCAACGAATTCTCTTCCGGCCAGCGCGATGCCACCGCCATTAAGCGCTACATGAAGATGTTGTACGATCGGGCCGGCGCCGACCCCTTGATGCAGCCGCGCTACCTGTTGCTCATGGGCGATGGCTCCTATGACAACCTTTCGCAGAACCCCAGCAACCAGAATTTGATCCCCACCTACCAGAGCGCCAACTCCTGGACGCTCAATTACTCCTATACCAGCGACGATTACTTCGTGATCTTGGACGACGATGAGGGGGAGGAACAAAATGACCTGATCGACATGGGGGTGGGGCGCCTGCCCGTGAGCAGCCTGGAACAGGCGCGGGCCGTGGTGGGCAAGTTGCTGAACTACGACCGGCTGGACCTCTCACAAACCGCTGCCACCGCGTGCGAAACCGGGGGAGATGGCGGGGCGGCCGACTGGCGCAACAGCGTGCTGTTCTGTTCGGACGACCAGGACGGAGGAGTTTCCGACGGAACCGTGCACATGAAGAACAGCGATCTGCTCGCCAAGCGCGTGGAGCAGGAATCGCCCTGCCTGAACGTGAACAAGATCTACTTGGATGCCTATGTGCAGTTCAGTACCCCGGGCGGGCAGCGCTACCCGGACGCCACCAACGAGATCCGCGACCGGGTGCAAAAAGGGGCCCTGCTGGTGAACTACGTAGGGCATGGCGGGGAAGTGGGCTGGGCCCATGAGCGCATTCTGGACAACACCACCATCCTGGGGTGGACCAACATCGACCGCCTGCCGCTGTTCATGACGGCCACCTGCGAGTTCAGCCGCTGGGACGACCCCGTGCGCACGTCTGCGGGCGAATTCGTGCTGCTCAACGCCAACGGGGGGGGCATGGGCCTGATGACCACCACGCGATTGGCTTACAGCAGCGCCAACCAGAACATTTCCAACGATTTCTACGACGTGGTGTTCCTGCCCGCCGATGAAGAAGGCCGCGACCGGCGTTTGGGCGACACCTACCGCCAGACCAAAGTGGCTGCCACCCCTGCCAGCAACATCGGTACCCCCAACCACCGCATCTTCTCCCTGCTGGGCGACCCCTCTGCGCGCTTGGCCATGGCCCGCAACCAGGCGTTCATCACGGCCATCACCGATACCTTGGGCAACCCGTTGGACACCGTGAAGGCGCTTTCCGTGGTGCGCATCACGGGCACGGTGAACGGCAGCGGCGGCCAAGTGCTCACCGATTTCAACGGTACCGTGGTGCCCACGGTTTACGATAAGCAGGTGGCGGTGACCACCTTGGAAAACGATCCCGGGCCCAATACCGATCCGTTCCACTTCGACCTGCGCAAAAACATCATTTACCGGGGCCGGGCCACGGTGACCAACGGCCAGTTCCAGTTCACCTTCGTGGTGCCCAAGGACATCGATTACCGGGTGGATTCGGGCCGTGTATCGGTGTATGCCGAAGGATTGGCCACCAATGCCTGCGGTTACACCAACGGCATGCTGGTGGGCGGCACCGATGAGCATGCCTTGGCAGACGGGACCGGGCCTACCCTGGAGCTGTTCATGAACGATGAGAGCTTCGTGAACGGGGGCACCACCAGCGAAACACCCCTGCTCTTCGCCAAACTGTACGACAGCAGTGGCATCAACACCATGGGCAGCAGCATCGGGCACGATCTTACCGCCACGCTGGACGCCAATACCCAGAACGCCATCGTGCTCAACGACTGGTATGAGGCCGACAAGGACACCTACAAGAGCGGTAGCGTGCGCTACCGCTTGAGCAGCCTGCCCGAAGGCAGCCATACCCTGGACCTCAAGGCATGGGACGTGCACAACAACAGCAGCAGCAAGAGCGTGGATTTTGTCGTGGCCCCATCGGCGGAATTGGCCTTGGAGCACGTGCTCAACTACCCCAACCCGTTCACCACGCACACCGAGTTCTATTTCGAGCACAACCGCCCATGCACCACCTTGGACTGCCAAGTGCAGGTATTCACCGTGGCGGGCCGCCTGGTGAAGACCATCAACCGGCGGCTGAACTGCAACGGCTTCCGCAGTGAAGCGCTGCCATGGGACGGCTTGGACGATGCCGGGGACCGCATCGGAAGGGGGGTGTACGTATACCGCCTCAGCATCGCCACCCCATCGGGCGAGCGGGCCGAGAAGTTGGAGAAGCTGGTGATCCTGCGGTAGTGGACAATAACCCCCCCGTAAGCCGCGTATATTTGCCGCCCGTTTTCCGTAAGCATGTCGCCCATGACCCTTCTTGCACGCCGCACCGCCTTGTTGGGTGCACTCGCCGCCGCCACCGTGGTGAGCGCTCAGGTTAGTCAAGGCTGTATTACCGAGCTCAGCGGCCAAGAGTGCGGTCCGCGGTTGAACACCATCACCACCGCCGTGCCTTTCCTGCTGATCGGCCCGGATTCGCGCTCCGGCGGCATGGGTGACGCCGGGGTGGCCCTGCC
This sequence comes from Flavobacteriales bacterium, assembly GCA_020852835.1. Classification (GTDB taxonomy): domain Bacteria; phylum Bacteroidota; class Bacteroidia; order Flavobacteriales_F; family PHOS-HE28; genus PHOS-HE28. Next base: position 31,477 of record JADZAC010000021.1, on the reverse strand, counting down.
GGCCGACGCCAATGCCCTGCACTGGAACCCCAGCAAGATCGCCTTCGCCGAAAATGACGTGGAGTTCCGCGTATCGGTTTCACCCTGGCTGCGCAACTTGGTGCCGGACATGAGCCTGGCCTATATTTCTGGCTACAAGAAACTGGACAAGAACAGCGCCTTGGGCGGCTCCCTGCGCTATTTCAACCTCGGCAGCATCACCTTCACGGACAACAGCGGGCAGGTGATCCGTGATTTCAAGCCTGCCGAATTCGCCTTCGACGTTTCCTACGCCCAGAAATTCAGCGATCGCACCTCCGGGGGCATCACCCTGCGCTATGTGAACAGCAACCTCACCGGAGGCCTCAACGTGAGCGGGGCCAACACCAAGGCCGGCCAGGCCGTTGCCGCCGACCTCTCCTTCTTCTACCAGAATGACCAAATGACCGTGGGCGACCGGGACGCCAGCTTCGCCTTCGGGATCGATGTGTCCAACATCGGCAACAAAATGTCCTACAGCGAAACTTCCCGCACGGACTTCCTGCCGATCAACCTGCGCCTGGGGCCGGCCTTCACCATCGACCTGGACCCCTACAACTCCATCACCTTCAACGCCGACGTGAACAAATTGCTGGTGCCCACGCCCCCCGTGTACAAGGTGGAAGAGAATGCCAATGGTACGCCCCAGTACGTGATGGAGGATGGCAACTACGTGATCTTCAGCGGCGAGGACCCGGAGCGCGGCGTGGCCTCGGGCATCTTCGGCTCGTTCAGCGATGCGCCGGGCGATGTGTACCTGGATGAGAGCGGGGTGCAGCATGTGGAACCCGGCAGCCAGTTCCGCGAGGAGCTGCGTGAGTTCTATTACGGAGGCGGGCTGGAATACTGGTACGCCAAGCAGTTCGCCTTCCGCACGGGCTACTTCTGGGAAGCCGCCACCAAAGGCGACCGCAAGTACTTCACCATGGGCCTGGGCGTGAAGTACAGCATGTTCACGCTGGATTTCAGCTACCTGATCGCCAACACCACGCGCAGCCCCTTGGCCAATACGCTGCGATTCACCCTGGGCTTCAACTTCGACGGCAAGGCACGCAAGGCCTCGGACAGCGGGGAATGATCTTCCGCACGGGTTTTGGATACGACTCGCACCGCTTGGTGGCGGGAAGACCGTTCCTGCTGGGCGGGGTGCATATCCCCTTCGACAAGGGCGGTTTGGGGCACAGCGATGCCGACGTGCTCCTCCACGCCATTGCCGATGCGCTGCTGGGCGCCGTTGCGCTGGGCGATATCGGCTTGCATTTTCCGGACACCAGTGCGCAGTGGAAGGACGCCGATAGCCGCCAGCTGCTCGCCCATGTGGTAGGGCTGGTGCACGCCAAGGGCTGGTATGTGGGCAATATGGATTGCACGGTGGTGCTGGAGCTGCCCAAGCTGCGCCCACACGTGGATGCCATGCGGCAGGTGATCGCGGAGCTGTTGGAAGTGCCGATGGACGCCGTGTCCGTGAAGGCCAGCACCAACGAAAAAATGGGCTTTACCGGCCGCGGTGAAGGCGTGGCGGCCTACGCCGTGGTGCTGGTGCAGCGCAGCAACGGCTAGCGCACACCCCGATAGCATCCAATGGGCGGCGCGGTCCCGCGGGCCCGCTTCCAAGAACAATTCGGGAACGACCTCTAGTCGCCATCGTCCGGCAGGCCCGTGGTGAACGAGCCGTGGCCCTGTTCATCATCGAAGTAGAACACCCGCAGCTCGGCCGTGTCGCGCAGCAGGTCGATCTTGCCGATCTCCACGCGGCTGGGTTGTATGCCCAGGCGGTCGCGCAGGTCGGCGAAGAGCTGTTCCTTGTTGGCCGGTTTGATCAGTTCGATCTTTTCGTACACCAGCAGGCGCATGGACTCATGCCGGGTGACCCACACCTTCTCCAGCAGGAACACCAGCACCAGGATCATCAGGTTGGCAAAGACCATCTCGGCCAAACTGATCGCATCGCTGGCCAGGGAATTGACCACGGCGAGCGTGATCACCGCGAAGAGGTAGGTCATGTCCTTCACCTCGATCTGCTCGGTGCGGTAGCGGATCACGCTGAAGATGGCGAACAGGCCGAAGCCGAAGCCCATGCTGAGCTTCACGCTGTTCATCAGCACGCAGAGGAAGAAAATGAGCAGGTTGAAGATAAAGTAGGTGAACAGGTTCTCCTTTTTGCGGTGCACCGGGTAGTAGATCAGGCGGATAAGGATGAAGACCACCGCCGAGTTCAAGGCGAACTTGAAGATCAGCCCGAGCAGGCCGTCGTTATAGAGATGCATGCCGAAAACATCCATGGTAACAAGGGTAGGTCATGCGGCCAGTTTGCGGGCGCGCAGCACGATCGGTTTGAAACGGTTGTATTTGAGGCGTGGCCAGAGCAGCACCGTGCCCATGCAGTATTTGCTGAAGTTCACCGGGGGGCTGGGCAGGGCCTTCATCAACTCCAGGAAAGGGGAGCCATGGCCGGTGCGGCCCTCCTTGAGCTCCGCCACGCACAGGCCGGGCAGCGCGGCCGTGCGCCCGTCCATGGCGGTGAATTGCAGCCCGGTGTCCAGCGTGAGCCTTTCCCAGCGGGTGCGGTGCACCAAGGTGTACCGCAGGAAATCATTGGTCAGGACAGGTTGCAGTTCCGACTCCGCCCCGATGGCCCGCGCCACGAATGCGGCCTGTTCCGGGGTGAATCCCGGTGCAATGGCGGGGACAGCGATGCGTTTTTTATTGGTGCCGCCCCGGCCGGTGCGCAGCTTCACCTCCAAAAAGCACGTTCCCGAGCCGACGTATTCGCGCATGCGCACCTTGTGGCGGAAGGTGCGGCCGCGGTGATGGTCGAAATAGGAGCGGCGGCCTGCCGTGTCGAAGTAGAGCGTATGGTACAGCGTGCCGCGCCGGCCCGCCGTTTCCAAGATCCGGTATTCCGTGGAAAGCTTTTGGAGCAGGGCGGGCAGGTCCGATGCCGAGAACAGGAACTTGGTGTCCATCCTGGATTGCAGGGCCACACGATCCATTTCTTCCAGGCTGATGGGGCCGAATAGGCCGATCGCCTGTTCCAATTCTTCCGTGATCATCGACGCGGCCAAGCTAGGCAATGGTTCAATATGGCGATAACCTGCACGTGAAGAACGCTTGCACGGTGCCACACATACGCAATGCGCCCGGCCGCGTTACAGGCAAGCGCCTGTTGCGGGGGCATGATCCGGCCCAAGTGCGGCACCATGTAATTTCGGCACCCTCAACAGACCATGGCACAAACACGAAAGATCGCCTTGCATTACCTGCACCACGCATCCTGGTCGGCACTTCCGGATGATGACCGGGAATTGCTCGAACTGGCCGTGAAGGCCGCGCGCCACGCCTACGCGCCCTATTCCAAGTTCAAGGTGGGGGCCGCCCTGCGGCTGGAAAGCGGCGAGATCGTACCGGGCAGCAACCAGGAGAATGCCAGCTATCCTGCGGGCACCTGCGCAGAACGCACGGCCTTGCACGCAGCCATGGCCGTGGTGCCCAAAGGTGTGGTGGAAAGCCTGGCGGTGGTGGTGCCCCAGGTGAAGGGCAACCGGCCGGTTTCGCCTTGCGGCATCTGCCGGCAGGCGTTGGTGGAGCAAGAGCGTCGGCAGGGCGGGCCCATCCGCCTGCTGTTGGGGGTGTTGAAAGGGCCGGTGGTGGAGACCTTCAGCGCGGAGGCCTTGCTGCCCCTCTCCTTCGATAGCAGCCAGTTGGGCCGCAAGGCTCGCTGACCGGGGCTATCTTTGCGCCATCCCACTTTTTATGGCCATGAGCGAAACGGTTTCAAGCAAAACACGCAAAGGGAAGCAGCCTGCACCACAGGCAGGCGCTTTCGGCAAGGAGGTGCACCTGCGCTGGTACAAGGACATGCTGCTGATGCGGCGGTTCGAGGAGAAGGCGGGCCAGCTCTACACCCAACAGAAATTCGGCGGATTCTGCCACCTCTATATCGGCCAGGAAGCCGTGATGGCGGGATTGGCCACGGCCATGGGCAAGGATGACCGCATCATCACCGCCTACCGCGACCATGCCCATCCGCTGGTGCTCGGCACCCCGGTGGGCCAGGTCATGGCCGAGCTCTTCGGCCGGAGCACGGGCAGCAGCAAGGGCAAAGGCGGCAGCATGCACTACTTCGACAAGGAGCGCAACTTCTTCGGAGGGCACGGCATCGTGGGCGCGCAGATCGCCATGGGCGCGGGCATCGCCTTTGCCGACAAGTACCGCGGCGGCAACCAGGTGACCTACTGCTTCATGGGCGATGGTGCCATGCGGCAAGGGATCCTGCACGAGACCTTCAACATGGCCATGAACTGGAAACTGCCGGTGGTGTTCGCCATTGAGAACAACGACTACGCCATGGGCACCAGTGTGGAGCGCACCAGCAACGTGCACGAACTGTACAAGGCGGGGCTCTCCTACGGCATGCCCTCTGCGCCGGTGAACGGCATGAGCTGCCAGGAAGTACACACCGCCTTTGCCGATGCCGCAGCCCATGTACGCGCCGGCAACGGGCCCTTCTTGTTGGAACTGAAGACCTACCGGTACCGCGGCCACAGCATGAGCGACCCGGGCACCTACCGCACCAAAGAGGAGGTGGAGGAGTACAAGCAACGCGACCCGTTGGAAGTGGTGCGCCGCGAGATCATCGCCCGGCAATGGGCCACGGCCGGGCAACTTGAGCAGATGGACAAGGACGTGAAGGCAGAGGTGGAGGCCTCGGTGAAGTTCGCCGAGGAAAGCCCCTATCCGGCATTGGAAGAACTGTATATCGACGTGTACAAGCAGCAAGACTATCCTTTCATCAAGGAGTGACCATGGCAGAAGTGATCAACATGCCGCACCTGAGCGACACCATGACCGAGGGCGTGGTGTCCACTTGGCACAAAAAGGTGGGCGATACGGTAAAGAGCGGGGAGATCCTGGCCGACATCGAGACGGACAAGGCCACCATGGAGTTTGAGAGCTACTACGACGGGGTGCTGCTGCACATCGGCGTACAAGCGGGCCAAACCGCCCCGGTGGATTCGTTGCTGGCCATCATCGGCAACAAGGGCGAGGACATCAGCGGGCTGGTGCAGCAGGCGGCGGCTGCCACTCCGCAAACCAAACCCGCGCCCGGGCCGCCAGCACCTGCGCGGGCGATCACACCGCCTGCGGCAGAACCAGCAGTGGCGGCAGCACCGGCGCCAGCAAAGGCCGTAACGCCCCCAAGCAAGCCTGCGGCGGGGAGCACGCCCCCCACCGGCCGCCTGAAGGCCAGCCCGCTGGCCCGACGATTGGCCGAAGAGCGCGGCATAGACCTCATGCAAGTGCGCGGCAGCGGTGAAGATGGCCGCATCGTGAAGGAGGACATTGAACGGTTCCCCGGCGCGGGCGTGGCAGCGCAAGCACCGCGCGAGGAACGCTTTACCGAGGTGGCGGTGAGCCAGATGCGCAAGACCATTGCCCGCCGTTTGGCCGAGAGCAAGTTCAGCGCCCCGCATTTTTACCTCACCATTGCCGTGGACATGGGGCAGGCCATGGCCGCCCGCGAAGCCATCAACAAGGCGGTGGCGCCGGACAAGATCAGTTTCAACGACCTGGTGATCAAGGCTGTTTCCACGGCGCTCAAGCAGCACCCCAAGGTGAACAGCAGTTGGCTGGGCGACCGGATCCGGTTCAATGAACACGTGCACATCGGTGTGGCCGTGGCGGTTGAAGAAGGACTGCTGGTGCCTGTGGTGCGTTTTGCGGACACCAAGCCCCTTCGCGCCATTGGGGCGGAAGTCCGCGAGTTTGCCAAGCGGGCCAAGGAAAAGAAGCTGCAACCCCAAGACTGGGAAGGGAACACCTTTACCATCAGCAACCTGGGCATGTTCGGCATCGATGAGTTCACCGCCATCATCAACCCGCCGGATGCGTGCATCCTGGCCGTTGGCGCCATCATGGATGTGCCCGTGGTGAAGCACGGCTCCGTGGTGCCCGGTCACGTGATGAAGCTCACCCTGAGCTGCGACCACCGCGTGGTGGACGGGGCGACGGGCGCTGCCTTCCTGCAAACGGTGAAGGAAGGCTTGGAGAACCCCGTGCTGATGCTGGGCGCGGCCGCGATCTGATCGCCATGGCCGGCAAAGGTGCCGATCCCGCAGGCGTGGCGCTGGTCATCGCGCAGTTCGTCTGCATCGGTGCGTTGATGGCCGGCAGTTGGGACCTGCGCCCCTGGGCATGGGCCCTGTTGTTCGCCGGGCTGGCACTTTTGCCCTGGGCAGCATGGTCGCTAGGGCGCCAGAACCTCACGGCCATGCCCGCGCCCCGAACGGGCAACACCCTGAGCAAGCGGGGCATTTATGGATGGGTGCGCCACCCGATGTACTTGGGCGTGCTGTGCTGCGGTGCAGCCTTGGCCTTGGGTGCACCGGCATGGTGGCGCTGGGCGGCCTGGGCGGTCCTGCTCGGGGTGCTATTGGTGAAGATCAGGCTGGAGGAGCGCCGGTTAACGGCCTTGCATCCCAATTATCCCGAGCTGATGCGCGGCGTGGCGCGCCTGGTCCCCGGCTTGTGGTGAGTTGCCGGGGCAGCGGAAATACTGCGATCAGGGTATTGCGACCGCACGGCACCATGGGTTGCTTTGCAACCATGGAGAAATTGGAGGAACAGGGTGCCGTGGTGCAGCGGAAATGGGGTTTGCTGGCATTCCTTATCGTGCTGTTGCTCATGCCTATCGGCCACGCGCTGATGGTGCTCAACGAACAGGTGCTGCATGCCGACAAGTACGTTAGCGCAGGCATCATGGGCGGTGTGGGCATGCTGCTGCTGTTCTGGGGCATCCGGCGCCATGCGAACAACGCCATTTCCAGCCTGCTGGGCCTGCTGGCAGGCATCCTGGTGTGGACCGGCTGGGTGGAATTTTCCTTTGTGTGGGTAGGGGAGAAGGAACACGTTCCCCCGATGATGGCCAATGGGGAAGTGGTCACCAAGGCCGAGTACGTGGTGATGCTCTCGTCCATCGGGCTGCTGGCCGCAGTGCTGCTGATGTATACGTTCTCCTCCACGCGGTGCCCGTACTTCCGCTGGTTCCAACGGGGCTTGGGCATGCGCCAAGCGATCCGGGACACGGGCACCACGGAGCCTTCACGGCCGATGGCGGTCACGGTTTTCATGGAGATCATCGTCATTATGTGGACCTTCTACGTGCTGCTCCTGGTGGTGTACCATCCGTTGATCGCCGGCGACCGCCACCCCGCCACCTACATCGTGGCCTATGGCTCCCTGCTGTGGTCCGCCATCCTCTTCGCCAAGCTCATGCGCATCAAGACCTTCGATCATGCGCTGCGCTATGCCATCCCCACGGTGATCATCTTCTGGAACTTCGTGGAAGTGGTGGGGCGCTGGGACCTGTTCTCCGAGTTCTGGGTGCACCCGCTGGAGCACTGGGTGGAGAACAGCGTGATCCTGGGTGCTTTGGCCTTGGCCGTGGTGCTCTACGTGCGCGATGGCCGCAAGGATCCCAAGGCCCAGGCGCGCCGCACCAAACGGGAGGTGCGGGAAAAGATCCGCATGCAGGCGCTTGAAAACGCCGCCTGACGCAGGGTTGGCCTTGGGCCGATAATTCGGAGCGGGCTATTTTCGGGCCATGCCCCACGTGCTGGAAACGCCCATTGAGTACCTGAAGGGCGTGGGCCCGCAGCGGGGCGATCTGCTGCGCCAGGAATTGGGCATCGGCACTTTCGGCGATCTGCTGCTCCATTTTCCGTTCCGCCATGTGGACCGTACGCAGTTCCAAGCCATTGGCCAAATTGGCGGCGAGGGTGATCCGGTGCAGTTGCGCGGCACGCTCAAACAGGTGCGCCTGGTGGGCGAAAAGCGGGCCCGCCGGCTTACCGCCCGGTTGGAAGATGCGTCCGGGAGCGTAGAGCTGGTCTGGTTCCAGGGCATCCGCTGGTTGCAACCCTTGCTGAAGGACGGCGGCGAGTACATCGTGTACGGCAAGCCCGCGCTGTTCCGCGACCGCTTCAACCTGGCACATCCGGAGATCGAGGCGGCCGCCACATGGGACGAGGGCGCGGCCACGCCATTGCAGCCTGTATACAGCACCACGGAAAAGGCCACGGCCAAAGGGCTCAACAGCCGCGGCATCGGCAAGCTCGTGCACGCCCTGCTGCCCCAGGTGAAAGGCACCTTGGCCGAAACATTGGGCCGGGAGCTGGTGGAGCAGTACGGCGGCCTGGGGCGCGAGGAGGCCATCATGGAAGTGCATTTCCCGCGGGATCCGGAACGGCTGGAGCGGGCCGTCCGGCGGTTGAAGTTCGAAGAGCTGTTCTTTATCCAGCTGCAATTGCTCCGGCAGAAGCAACTGATGCAGCAGGATGTGCGGGGCAACGTGTTCGGCACGGTGGGTGAACTGTTCAACACGTTCTATTCGAACCATCTTCCCTTCGAACTCACCGGTGCGCAAAAGCGCGTGGTGAAGGAGATCCGCAAGGACATGGGCACCGGCAAGCAGATGAACCGGCTCTTGCAGGGGGACGTGGGCAGCGGCAAAACGCTCGTGGGCCTGTTGGCGATGCTGCTGGCGTTGGACAACGGCTTCCAAGCAGCATTGCTGGCCCCCACGGAGATCTTGGCGCAACAGCATTTCAGGAGCCTCTCCCGGTTCTTGGAAGGATTGCCCGTGCAGGTGCGCCTGCTCACGGGCAACACCAAGGCCGCCGGGCGGAAGGCGTTGCTCGCAGGGCTCAAGCTCGGCGAGGTGCATATCCTGGTAGGCACGCACGCTTTGCTCGAGGACCGGGTGGTGTTCCACCGCCTTGGGCTGGTGGTGATCGATGAGCAGCACCGCTTCGGCGTGGCCCAACGGGCCCGCATGCAGGCCAAGGCCCAGGTGCCGCCCCATGTGCTGGTAATGACCGCCACGCCCATTCCGCGCACCTTGGCCATGACGGTCTATGGCGACCTGGACGTGAGCGTGATCGATGAGCTTCCTCCCGGACGCAAACCCATCCGCACGGTGCACCGCACCGACCGATCGCGCAATGCCGTGCTGGATTTTCTGGAGTCCGAGGTGCAGAAGGGGCGGCAGGCCTACGTTGTTTATCCGCTCATCGAAGAGAGTGAAAAGAGCGACCTGAAAGACGTGCAGGACGGCTATGAGAGCCTGTCGCGCCGGTTCCCCTTGCCCCGCTATGCCGTAGGCATAGTGCATGGCCGCATGGAGCAGGAGGCCAAGGACTATGAGATGGCCCGGTTCATCAAGGGTGAAACCAATGTGCTGGTGGCCACCACCGTGATCGAGGTGGGCGTGGATGTGCCGAATGCCACAGTGATGGTGGTGGAGAACGCGGAACGGTTCGGCCTGTCGCAACTGCACCAGCTCCGCGGGCGCGTGGGCCGGGGAGCGGAGCACAGCTACTGCATCCTGATGACCGCCGACAAGCTGGGCAACGACAGCCGTACGCGCATCCGGACCATGGTGGAGACCCAGGACGGGTTCCGGATCAGTGAGGTGGACCTGCGCTTGCGCGGCCCGGGTGACATCATGGGCACCCAGCAAAGCGGCTTGCCCAAATTGCACTTGGCAGACCTGGTGAAAGATGCGGACTTGCTGCAACAGGCCCGGCAAGCAGCACTGGGGCTGCTTGCGATCGACCCGGACCTGAGCGACCCGCGCCATGGACCCATTGCGCGCACCTTGGCCGAACAGATGCAGGAGAAGGCCGTATGGGGCCGGATCAGCTGATACGCCTCACACGGGCATGGGCCGCTGCCGGCCTGATGCTTCCGGATCTTGCACATGCACCAAGGCCCCTGCGGCCAACATGGCCTGGCCCAAGGCATAGGGCACCATGATCCATAGCGGGGCATGGTCCAACGTCATGCGGAACCGGTTCCAGGCCAGCGCACTGTCCGATGCCATGAACAACAGCGCGCCCCCGAGCACCAGCCAGAAACTCCGCGGCCACGTGCGCCGGTACCGGAAGGCCGCAGTGATGCCCATGAGCGTGATCGCCCCGACGTAGGCGATCACCGGCATCTCCAACCCTTCTTCCACGTGCGGGAGCAGGTCCCAAGTGAAAAAGAACGCGTAGGCCGCAATGGCGATGGCCATCAGCGCCGAAGGCAGCAGGCCGCTCATGTCTCCCGCGTCCAGGATGTTCTGGATGAAGGCAAAACCATAGCAGAGCTGGGCCAGGAAAAAGGCGCCGAGCCCGATCAGAAAGTTGAAGTCGTCCACTGCGGTGAACATCAAGGCCACATCGCCCACCAGGGAGAAGAACAGCCCGGCCTGCACCAACAGCGTGAAGCGGTCGCCCATGCGGCGGCTGTTGAAATAGAACCACGAGGAGAGCACCACCATGAGCAGCGGTTTGCATAGCAGCTCCACGCCGCGCCAACCGTTCAATTGCGCCAAACAGGTGCCCACCAAGGCCAGCACGTAGATGCCGGCATTGAGCTTGGTGTTGCGCTTCAGGTCCATGAAGGTGCCGAAAGTACTCCACTGCGTTTTGTGCCGGGTTGGAGGGCGGATCTCAACAGGGAGGAGAACCGGCGCCGGGCTGGTACGGCTGCAGGGAGATCCATAAGGTGCCGGCCCACCTTGCAGCGGGCATGGGGGCAGCCGCAGATCCAAGCGGGCATGCTGATACCGGGGCCTTCCGGGTTCATTGGGGCGCCGCCGCGATGCCGGTCCGGAGAGGGGAACTGCCCGTTGGCCATGCGATCACCGACTTGTCATCGCTGGCGGTGAGCAGCGTACCCTGTTCGGTCCACAACAGGGCATTCACCGAATAGCCGTGGCCGCCAGCGCGCCGGTCCATGCGCCGCAGCGGTGCAAAGCTGTTGGCATCCCACAGCTTGGCGCTCTTGTCGCGGCTGGCCGACGCCAGCAAGGATCCGTCCGGGCTGAAGGCCACGGCATAGAGGGTGTCCTTGTGTGCGGGGAAGGCGAGCAACGGCGCAAAGCCCCGGTCACTGCGCCACAGCCGCAGGTGGCCGTCCTTGCCGCCGCTCACCAGCACGGGCTTGTGCGGGTGCCATGCCAGGCAGTTGGCGCCGGTTGCGTGTCCTTCCAAGGTGAACAGTTCGTTCAGCGAGGCACTGTCCAGCAAGTGTATGCGGCCATCGCCGCAGGCTGCCGCCAACACGCGGCTATCGGGGCTCAAGGCCAAGCCGCGCACTTTGTCTTCGCTGAGCGGGATCTTGCGTTGCAGACTAATTCGGCCACCCGGTCCCTGCGTGGTCCACACGGAAAGCACACCGTCTCCTCCGGCAGCCGCCAGCCGGCCGTCGGCAAGTTGCACAAGGCCGAAAATGCCTTTGCGATGGGCTTGCTCCAACTGCATTTCCGAACGGCTGCCCAGGTCCACCACATGCAGTCCGCCATCTTCATCGCCAATGAACAGCGGCAGGCGCGGTGCATGGTGCATGGCGAAGATGGCGCGGCCCACTTTGGCCAAGGCCACGCCTGTGCTACCGTTTTCCGGGGCCCAATGCACCACCAGACCATCACCCCCGGCGCTGAAGAACCCGCCGCTCCCTCCGTCTGCGCACAACGCGTAAACGGCGCCTTTATGCCCGGCAAAGCGGGTGGTGCCGGGATATGGCCCGGTGGGCAGCATGGCGCAAGGTACCGAAGAAGCTTTGGGCACTGGGATCCCTTGGTTTCCTTACCGCACGGGGGCCACAGGAGGGTTAGCCTTTGGTGACCCTGAAGGATTCCACATGGCCATTGGCCAAGTTGACCTGGAACAGGTAGATGCCGGCAGGCAGGCCCGCTACATCAATGCGGCCGTCCTTCAGGCCGCTACCGGTACCTGCAAGCACTTGCTGGCCCACTGCGCTGAACACACAATAGCTCTTGATGGGTTTGCGGGCGCGGATGTGCAGCTCCTTGTCCATCGGGTTCGGGAAATACGCCAGGCTGGCCGAGGCATTCTCCTCCACCCCGACAGGTGCACCAATGTGCAGCGCGTCGATCCCAATGAAGTTGGAGTTGCTGCCGGTGGGGCCACCATTGGCCACGTTGTAGCGGAAGGCGTAGTTCACCGCAACGGGCGTACTGCCCACGCCGTTCACGGTGGCTTCATACATCGTCCAACTTTCGGGGTAGGAGAGGTTGTACCCGTCGTTGATGATCAACAGCAGCGTGGTGAAGGAGCCCACATCCGTGGAGCCCGAAGGCAGGGTCATGGCACCGGTGCTTGCCCTTACTTCCAATCGGTCGTTCCAAATACTGCCCGTGGCGGTCGAGGTCCAGAAGGAGATCACATCGCCATCCTGCACGTTGACGGACGGGGTGATCAGCCAAGTGCTGATGTCACCGGTGCCGGCAGTGCTGTTGAAATTGGCGGCGATGAAGGAGGTGTCGGCCCCGTTGTACGCGGTAATGCTGTTGGGCAACCCCGGGAACCAACTGGAAATGCCCAAGGGGTTGCTTTGGTTGGAGATCGTCCACCCGTTATCCTCCAAGGTGTAGGCGTTATCGAAATTCTCATCCAGTTGGGCAGCACCGATCAACGGCAAGGCGCAGAGCGCGGGTAGGAGCAAGTGTTGTTTCATCTGTGCAAGGATCTACGGGCGGTGCCAATGTACTATGGCCGGCCAACGTCACTTACCGGAGGTTCAGGGCAAGCAATCCAGAAGGACCATGCCATGACCGGCAAGAGGCAAATCCATGTTCCACCTTCGGGAAGAACGGCCGATGGCCGCGATCCCGTCAAGGCACCGGGCCGGCAGCTCGCGGACCGCGCCCATCAGACCGTAGCCCCGGTCGGCGGTACGGACGCCACTGGGCTCCATGCCCGACCGCTTGTGTGATCGGGGGCCTGCCAAGGTGAAAGTTCCGCATCTTGCGCGTGCAAAACCCCGATCATGGAACTCCTCATTGAAGGCCTCTGCAAGACTTACGCCAACGGAGTGAAGGCACTGGACCACGTAAGCCTGCACATCCCTACGGGCATGTTCGGCCTGCTGGGCCCCAACGGCGCGGGCAAGAGCACGCTCATGCGCATCCTGGCCACGCTTCAGGAAGCCGATGCCGGTACCGCCAAACTGGGCGAGATCGATGTGCTCAAGGACAAGGAAGCGGTGCGGCGGACCTTGGGCTATCTGCCGCAGGAGTTCGGCGTATACCCCAAGGTGAACGCCCTGGAGATGCTGGACCACATCGCCTTGCTGAAGGGGGTAACGGTAAAGCGGGAACGCAAAGAGCTGGTGGAGGCCCTGCTGCACCGGGTAAACCTGTGGGACCAGCGCAAGCGGCGGCTCAGCGGGTTCAGCGGCGGCATGAAGCAGCGCTTCGGCATTGCGCAAAGCCTGATCGGCGAACCCAAGCTCATCATCGTGGACGAACCCACGGCGGGCCTGGACCCTGGCGAGCGCAACCGGTTCTACAACCTGCTCACCGAGATCGGCGAGAACGTGGTGGTGATCCTCAGCACGCACATCGTGCAGGACGTGAAGGAGCTGTGCAGCAACATGGCCATCATCAACAAGGGCAAGGTGCTCTACGCGGGCCCGCCGGATGATTCGCTGCGCGCGATGCAGGGAAGGGTATGGGAAAAGCGCATTCCCAAGAGCGAACTGGAAGGGTATGCCGCCAGCGGGAAGCTGATCAGCAACCGCTTGGTGGCCGGGGTACCGGTGATCCACCTGCTGGATGAAGAACGACCGGCCGAGGGCTTTGTATCCGTGGAGCCGAGCCTGGAGGACGTCTTCTTCGGGGCCATCAACCGCAGCAACGGCCAAACCGCAGCCCAATGACCAGGCGCTTCTTCCTCTTCGAGGTGCGTTACTGGCTGCGGCAGCCGATGGTGTACATTTTTTTCCTGGTGCTGGGCCTGCTGCCCTTCTTCGCGGTGATCTCCGACAATGTGCAGATCGGCGGCGGCGTGGGCAATGTGCACAAGAACGCGCCGTACGTGGTGTACCAATTCTACGGGGCCATGTCCTTCCTGGCCGTGCTCATGGTCACGGCCTTCGTGAATGCCACGGCCATACGCGACCATACGAGCGACACGGCGCAGATCATCTTTTCCACGCCTGTTTCCAAGTACAGCTACCTCGTGGGCAAGTTCCTGGGCAGCACCTTCGTGGCCTGCCTGCCCTTGCTGGGCGTGTCCTTGGGCATGGTGCTGGGCAGTTGGTGGCCGGAGGTGGACCCGCTCCGGTTGGGCCCCAACCGCATGCTCGCGCATGTGGAAGGCTTTCTGGTGGTGGCCTTGCCGAACATCCTCTTTTGCGCCGCCATCATCTTCGCGGTGGCCGTGCTCTTGCGCTCCACCATGGCCTCCTTCGTAGCGGCCATTGTGCTTTTCGTGGGCTATTCCTTGGCGGGTACTTTTATGGAAGACATGGAGAACCAGCAATTGGCCGCCTTGCTGGATCCATTTGGAAGCGCGGCCACCGACCTCATTACCAAGTACTGGTCGGTGGAGGACAGAAATACGCGCCTGCTTCCGTTGGACGGGGTGCTGCTCTGGAACCGGTTGATCTGGATGGGCGTGGCATTGCTCGTTTTCCTCTACGGCTTTTGGCGCTTCAGGTTCACTGACCGCGCCCAGCGCGCGAAACCATGGGACGAAGCTGATCGCCTGCCCCTGGCATTGACGGCGGCTCCATTGCCCGCCGCAAGCCTGCACCATGGCCGCAAGGCCCGTTGGCAGCAGTTCGGCACCTTGTTCCGCGGCGACTTCCTCGGCATGCTCAAGGGCACCGCCTTCATCATCATCATGGCGCTGGGGCTGGTGCAGCTCTTCTTCTCCCTGGGCTTCGTTACCAGCATGTACGGCAATACCACCTATCCGGTCACCTATAATGTGGTGGATGTGATGCGCGGCGCCCTGGGCACTTACCTGCTCATCATTGTGACCTTCTACGGCGGCCAGCTCGTGTGGAAGGAGCGTGAACCCAAGATGGACGGCATTGTCAATGCCCTGCCCATGGCCACGTCCACCACCTTGTTGGCCAAGGTGTGCGCCTTGGTCGGTATTGTGCTTGTGGTACACCTGTTTGCCGTGCTTGCGGGCATGGTCACCCAGCTCATCCACGGCTATACCCGGCTGCAGCCGGGTGTTTACTTCACCTACTTCGTGCTGCCCGGCACGCTCACGTTTGCGTGCTGGGCCGTAATGGCCATGCTGGTGCACGTGCTGGTGAACAACAAGTACCTCGGCTACTTCGTGTTCATTGTGCTCTTTGTGCTCAACATCTTCATCTGGCAGCCATTGGACGTGTCTTCCAATTTGTTGATGTTCAACGGCACCTCCGGCCTGACCTATTCGGACATGAACGGCTACGGGCCCTTCATGCGCAACTGGATCTTCTTCCGCTCGTATTGGCTGCTCTTCGCGGTACTGCTTGTGCTGGCCACCTACTTCTTTACGGTGCGCGGCAACGACACGGCCTGGCGCTGGCGTTTCAGGCATGCCTCGGGCAGGCTGCGGGGCGCGTGGCCCGTAACCGCCGCACTGGGTGCCGCCTGGCTGCTGATGGCGGGTTTCGGGTGGTACAACACCAAGGTGCTCAATACCTACTTCACCAGCGATGAATCGGAGGAGCTGCAGGTCCGCTATGAAAAGGACTACAGGAAATTCGAGCACATGGTGCAACCGTACTTCACCGACATCTCCTACCACATCGAACTGGACCCCGCAGCACGGGCCATCAGCTATAAAGCGGACATCCGGCTGGTGAACAAGGCCGCGACGGCCATCGATACGCTCTATTTCAATGTGCCGCGCCGCATGAACGTGCGGTTGGACATCCCGGGGGCCAAGCTCGTGCTCAATGACAGTGCGTTGAACCAGCGCATGTACCATCTGGCTTCGCCGATGAAGCCCGGCGATTCCCTTTCCTTCGCCGTTTCCGGCGGCTGGCGCCCCAAGGGCATCTCGAACCAAGTGGAGTTCACCTCCTTGGTGCAGAACGGCAGCTTCTTCAACAACATGGACCTGATCCCGGCGATCGGGTACGATGCGGGCGGTGAGCTGCAAGACCGCGAAAAGCGGCGCAAGCACAAGCTGCCGCCCAACGAACGCATGCCTAAGCTGAGCGACGACCCCGCCAAGCGCCGGTTCAACTACATCATGCGCTACAGCGACTGGGTGCATGTGCGCACCACCATCGGCACCGCGCCGGACCAGATCGCCGTGGCACCGGGATCGCTCAAGAAGGAATGGTTGGCCGATGGGAAGCGCTGGTTCACCTACGAGCTGGACCACAAGGCATTGAACTTCTACTCCTTCCTCAGTGCGCGTTACGAAGTTGCCCGGGAAACCTGGAAGGATCCCCAGGGCAAATTCCCTGATGTGGATCTGGAGGTGTACTACCAGAAGGAGCACGGCGTGAACGTGCCGCGCATGCTCAACTCCATGCACAAGTCGCTGGATTATTTCACCGCCCATTTCGGCCCCTACCGGCAGAAGCAGGCACGCATCATCGAGTTCCCCCGCTACTCTTCCTTCGCCCAAGCGTTCCCGGGCACCATGCCCTACAGCGAGTCCATCGGTTTCATCACCGACCTCACGGCCAAGGAAGACATCGACATGGTGTTCTACGTGGTGGCGCACGAAACCGGGCACCAATGGTGGGCCCACCAGGTGATCGGCGCCAACATGCAGGGCGCCACGCTGCTCAGCGAAAGCATGGCCCAATACGCCGCGCTCATGGTGATGGAGAAGGAGTACGGCAAGGACCACATGCGCAAGTTCCTCAAGTACGAAGGCGACAAGTACCAGAACGCACGCGGGTCCGAAGCGTTGGGCGAAACTCCGCTCCTTACCGTGGAGAACCAGGGCTATGTCCACTACAACAAAGGCAGCGTGATGCTTTACAACCTGCGCTCCTTCCTGGGTGAGGACACGCTCAACAAGGCCTTCCGTGCGCTGGTTGACAGCTTCGGCTATGCCGATCCTCCTTGGCCCACCTCGCTGGATTGGTACCGGGCAGTGCGCAAGGTGACGCCCGACAGCCTGAACTACCTCTTGGAGGACAACATCAAGTACATCACCTTGTACGACAACCAGGTGATCGAAGCTACGGGTGAGCGCAATGCCGACAGCACCTGGACAGTGACCATAAAACTTACCGCTGAAAAGGAACATGCCGATTCCCTCGGAAAAGGCACCACCGTGCCCATGAACGACTGGATGGACCTGGCCGTGGAGCGCTGGCCCAGCTACGGCAAGGACAAAGCGTTGAACGACGTGCCCTTGGTGCAGCAGCGGGTGCAGCTGCACACCGGTGAGAACATGTTCACCTTCCAAGTGGCGGCCAAGCCTTCAGCAGTGGTCATCGACCCGGATCACCTCTTCTTCGATCGCCACCCGGATGACAACCGCATGCGGGTGGAGCTGGGTGGGCCGAAGTGAGGCCGGTGCGCAGCGCGGTGCGTTGCGAACTATCCCGCAGGTACCGGGGAAACGATCATTTGGTGCCTGAGGACAGGGCCGAACTCCTGCGATGCAGGTGAGGACGGCGAGGGATGCGAAAGAGCCAGCTCCTCCATTACCTTCCTTGCCGTCATCGCCCTATTTTATCGCCGGCCCGGGAAGATCGTTCGACTGGTACGTGCCTGCGCCTTATCCGGAGTATTTGTACCGGGTTCGGCCAGGGCGCAAAAGGAACGCCCCCCGGTACCTGTTGCCAGGCCGGGGGGCGTTACTGCTGTCAGGTGCTTACTGCAGGGCGATGCGCTGCACGTTGTAGCGGGCGCCGTCGCTTACGCGCACGGTGTACACGCCTGCGGCATTGCCGCTGAGGTCAAGCGTGGTGCGGGTGCCGTTGAAGCTGGCGGTCTGCACCAGTTTGCCCAAGGTGTTGAACACCTCCACGGAGGTTTTGCCGGGTGTTTCCAAACGGATCTCCAAGGGGCCGTTGGTGGGGCTGGGGAAGAGGGATACACCTTCCAGGTTGGCCACCTCCTGCACGCCCACGCTGGGGGAGCTGCTCAGGCGCACGGCCCAAGCGTTGCCGTTGCCATAGATGAACTGGCTGTTCTCATCATCCACCGGTAGCCAGAGCATGCTGGCGTCAGCAGGCTGGGGTACGGTCTGGTCGTCCAGCACGTAAATGTTCTTGCCGTTTTCCTTGTACAGGTTGGCCGAAACATAGTAGGCGCCCACCGGCAGGGTAATGGCGTCCATAAAGGCCACGGAGGGCTTGCGGCCGCTGCTCAGGTCGCCTTGGGTAATGATGCGGGGCTCGGATTCCACCAAGGGCGCGTTGAGGGGCGTACCTACATAAAGGTCGGCCGTGTCGTACACTGCAGCAATGAAGTAGCTGCCGGCCTGGGCTTGGGAGCTCAGCTGGATCTCCACGCCGGTGAAGGTCTGCTCGGTGTGCACCTCGAAGTAGTTCAGCAGGCGCACGTCCACGGTGTTGTTGGTAAAGGAGGTGGTGCCCACACTGCTCAGCACCTGTTCACCGGTGGGGATCACGGACATGGCATCCAGGCAATAGAGGTCTTGGCTTACGCCCAGGTAGCGGTTCACGGTGTTGTTGTTGGGCATTTCATCCTCGGCGATGCTGTCGCTGGTCATGGTGAACACGGCGGTGTAGGTGCCCAAGGGCATGTTGGCGGGCAGGGTGAGCATGCCGTCGGGGAAGGCGGTGTCACCGCCGAGAATGGTGCCCACAGGGAGGGTGAGGGTGGCCACTTCATTGCTGGAGGCATCCTGCAGGGTGATGGTCATGCTCACGTTTTCCTGGGTGTTGGAGCCGTAGTTGAAAATGGCCCCGCCCACGTTGATGCTGGTGGGCATCTGGCTTTGGGGCACGGTGCCGTACTCATAGCCGCCGCCGAACTGGGAGGTGTAGCCGTAGAGCATGTTCAGCTCGTTGTCCGGCAGGGTGTTGATCTGGATGTCATCCACCTGCCAGTGGTAGTGGGTGATGCCGTTGGCGCCGTCCTGGGTGAAACGGAAGCGCACGTTGCTGGCGTTGCCGTTGATGATGGCGGCGATGGGCACGGCGAACTCCACGGTGCCGGGGTCCACGTTGTCCTCAATGCCGTTCTCCACGTTGAAGCGGTTGGGCCAAGTGGTGCCGCCGTCGGTGCTCACGTCCACGAAGTGGCCGGGCGTGTTGTCCGAGCAGCAGAAGCGGAACACGTGGGAGAAGCGGATCTCCACGAAGGGGTTGGCGCTGAGGTCCAGCACGGGCGATACCAGGGAACCGGTGAGGGCCACGGGCGGGTCGATCATATTGCCGTTGCCGTCGGTATTGGCCGAATCCGAGGCGAAGATCATGAAGCCATTGGAAGCTGTGGCGGAAGTGATCGCTTCGGAGACGTCACTATAGGCACCGGTGGGCCCGGTGGTGGTCTTGCGCCACACGTCGCCGTTGGGCCCGCTCACGGTCCAGGCGCCGAAGCCGTTGTTGCCGACCATGCCATTGGCAAAGTCCTCGCTGAAGACGGTTTCGCGCTGGGCGTTGCCCGGCTCTTGGGGGTGTTGCACGGGCACGTGTTCCTGGTGCAGGGCCTGCAGCCGGTTGGAGAAGGGAGACCGACTCCCGTTCTGTTGGGCTTGGGCCCCTCCCGCCAAGAGCGAGAGAGCCAACGCCGGTGCGTAGATCTTGTTCGTCATGTGCTTGTTCAATCTGGTTTTGTTCCGAGGGGCGCCAAATTAGGATGCCAATGCACAGCGGGGGCGGTAGAAATGGCCAACGGCGCTAAAAGATCGTTAACCGGTACAGGCAGGCAGGCGAGTGGTGCCGGCATGGAAGAACAGTGGCCAAAACGAGGGAGGGGTGCCCGGAGAGCCCGATCCGTTCACCTGAAGACGGCGGCGTGGAACGGCTTGGGGCCGGTGCGCCGCACCCGGTGAGCAGTGCCAAGGCCACGCCCAGGAGCAGGATGAGCGCGAATGTTGGTGCAAGGGACTTGTTCTTCATGGCAGCGGGGTTGCGCAGCGGAGCGGTGCCATAAAGTTGGGAAGGCCCGTGTCGGCCATCCGGGACAACCGGCCAACGGCAGCCCCAGGCCCCGGACCGGTCAATTGCGTTTGGCCACAGGCATCACCGGGGGGCGCCCCGTTCGGATGCCGCCACCAACGGCTGCATGATCAGGGCCAGCACCACGGTAATGGCGGGTGCAATGAGGTTGTACCACAGGAAAGCCACTTCCAAGCCGGAGAAATGGAGGATGAAGATGGCGGCCTGGGCGATGATGGCGGCCACGAACACTGCGGAGCCCTTCACCTGCTTGAAGAAGAAGGCCACCAGGAATATGCCCAGGATGGTGCCGTAGAACAGGGAGCCCAGGATGTTCACCGCCTGGATGAGGTTCTCAAAGAGGGAGAACACGGCAGCGAAGGCCAAGGCCAGCAGGCCGAAGCCCACGGTGGCCCATTGGCTGCGGCGCACCAGGCGGGTGTCGTTGGGCTTGGGCGGCAGCACATCCACCACGGCGGTCGTGGCCAAGGCGCTCAGTTCCGCGCTGGTGCTGCTCATCCCTGCGCTGAAGATCATGGCCAGCAACAGGCCGATCACCCCGATGGGAAGGTGGTCCATGATGAAGGTGATGAAGATGTAGTCCTTGTCGTTGGCTTCACGCTCGGGGTGGTGTTGCCGCAACAGAGCGGTGGTTTCGTTGCGCAAGGCCTGGTCCCGTGCAAGATCGGCGGCCAGTTCCTGGTGGGCTTGGGCCCTTGCCGCAGGGTTGTGCGCGCGCTCGGCAGCGAGCCATTCGAGGGTATGGTCCTTCAAGGCGGATCCGTTCGCGGCATGGCGCTCTTCGAGGTCATGCAGTTGCGGGGCGGTAATACCTTGTTGCAGGGCCTGCCGGTTGGTGTTGTTCCAGTGCAAGGGGGAGGCGTTCACCAGGTAGAACACGAACACCAGCACGCCGGTGAGCAGGATGAAGAACTGCATGGGGATCTTCAACAAGGCGTTCATCCACAGGCCCATCTTGGCCTGCTGCATGGTTTGGCCGCCGAGGTAGCGCTGCACCTGGCTTTGGTCGGTGCCGAAGTAGGAGAGCTGCAGGAAGAAGCCGCCGATGAGGCCGCTCCACAAGGTGTATTTGTCGGCCGGGTCGAAGGAAAGGTCCACGGCATGGAGCTTGCCCAAGGTGCCGGCCAGGCGCAGGCTTTCCGGGAAGCTCATCACCGGTGCCAGGTAGTGCACCACCAGGGCGAAGGCCACGAAGAGCCCGGCGAACATCACGGCCATCTGCTGCTTGTGGGTTACGCCCACGGCGCGGGCGCCGCCAGTGGTGGTGTAGATGATCACCAGCACACCGATGAACAGGCAGGTCCAGGACAGCGGCCAGCCCAGCACCTTGCTGAGGATGATGCTGGGTGCGTAAATGGTGATGCCGGCGGCCATGCTGCGCTGCACCAGGAACAGCCCGGCGGTGAGCAGGCGCGTGCGCCGGTCGAAGCGCTTGCCGATGAACTCGTAGGCGGTGAACACCTTCCACTTGTAGTACAGCGGGATGAACACCAGGTTGATCACCAGCATGGCCAGGGGCAGGCCGAAATAGAACTGCACGAAGCCCAAGCCGTCGGCAAAGCCCTGCCCCGGGGTGCTCAGGAAGGTGATGGCGCTGGCCTGGGTGGCCATTACGCTCAGGCCCACGCCCCACCAGCGGGCATCATCACCCCCGCGCAGGTAACCCTCGCTGGTGCGGGTGTGGCGCGTTTTCCACACGCCGTAGCCCACGATGAAGCCCAAGGTGCCGAGCAGGATGGCCCAGTCGAGGAGGTGCATGGGCTAGGTCAAAGCGTCGAACGCCTTGCGGATCCCGGCGATCACCGCAGGCACCATTTCCATGCGCGTGGTGCCCACCGAGAGGCGGAACCAGTCCGTTCGCGGGCTGCACCCGAAGGCGGAGAACGGCACCATGCCCACGCCGGCCTGTTCGATCAGGTGGTGGGTGATGTCGGCGGCATTGTTCAGCAGCTTGCCCTGGGCGGTAGTGCGGCCCAGAATGGCCAGCCGCACCGAGAGGTAGATGGCGCCTTGAGCCGGGATCACATCCACCGGGTAGCCGGCCTGTTTGAGCTGCTGGAACCCGTCCTGGTAGGCATGCACCCGTTCATTGATCATGGCCCGGTGGTTCAGTATGGCTTCCTGGTAGGCCGGTTCAGCGAGGAATCTGGCGGCGGCCACCTGCTCCGGTTTAGGTGCCCAGGCCCCCACATGGCCAAGGATCGCGGCCATCTTGCGCATCACCGGGGCGGGGCCGAAGGCCCAACCCACCCGTACGCCGGTGGCGGCAAGCGATTTGGAAAGCCCGTCCACGTAAATGGTATAAGGGCGCATGGCGGGGCGTATGGAAACGGGGTCCACGTGGGGTGAAGCGTCCAGCACCAGTTCCTGGTAGATCTGGTCGTACATCAGGTAGAGGGGCTTTTGGCCGTTTCGGCGCGCGTTCTCTTCGAGCACCAGGTCGCAGATGGCTTCCAGTTGGGCGTGGCTGAAAGAGGTGCCCGTGGGGTTCAAAGGGGAGCAGAGCGCGAGCAGGGCGGCGCCGGCCAGGTGCGGCCGTAGGTCGTCCGCCGTGGGCAGAAAACGGTTGTCGGGGCTGGTGGCCACTTCCACCTTGTCGGCGCTGAGCAAGTACGCATAGTGGTTGTTGTTCCAGCTGGGCGTAGGGTATACCACCCGCTCGCCCGGGTTCACCACGGCCTTGTATGCGGCGTAGATCAACGGGCGGGCACCGGCGGCGATGAGGATCTCATCGGGGCCATGGTCCAATCCTTGGCGCTGCTTGATCGCCGTGGACAGGGCATGGCGCAGTTCAGGCACGCCATTGGCCGGCGGGTAGTTGCTCAATCCTTCGCCATAGGCTTGTTGGATCAGCGTGCGGAAGCGCTCGGGCAACGGGAACACGGCCGGACTGAAATCGCCGATGGTGAGGTTGTGGATCTGCTCGCCTTTGGCCACCCGGGCGTTGATCTCTCCGGCAATGCGGATGATCTCCGAACCGATCAGGTGTTCGGCCAGGTCGGATACGAGCGGGGAGGAAGTGAGGTTGCTCATGGGGGAGGCGAAGGTAGCTGGAGCGCAAGGTGGGTCATGTGCCGCCTGCGCGACGATGCCTGGCGCAGTGCCCGCATGGCGGATCACTTCCGTTTGGAGATCAAGTTGGCAAAGAGGCGATAGGCTCCGGGTACGCCCGCCGGCAATTGCCGGAAGAAGCTGACGCCCGTGTAGATGTACCGCCCCTTGCCGAAGTCGCAGGTTACCAAGGCTCCGTCAAGCGGTGTTTCCCCGGGGTCGTTCCAGGCGATCAACGGGGTGTAGTGCGGATCCAGGTGGTCCAGGAAATAAAGTCCGCGTTCCTGTACCCAGCCGTCGAAATCCGCCGGGGTGATCTTGTTGGGCGTGTTCAGGAGCGGGTGCTGCGGCGCGAGCAGCAGGGCCGGGGCCTCTTCCACGGTAACGCGCCCGCGCGAAATCTTGAAAGGGTATGGGCCGATGAGGGAATCGGGCAGCACCATGTCGTTGCTGCGGGTGGTGTACTGGGCCACCACGGTTCCGCCTTGCCTTACGTAATCCATCAGCAGCGGGTTGAGGCGCTTGAGGCCCTGCTCGGTGTTGTAGGCCCGGATGCCGATGACGATGGCATCCAGCTCGGCCATGCTTTGTGCCGTGGCATGGGCGGGGTCCAGCAGGTCCACCTGCAACCCCAATTGCTCCAAGGCCTGCGGCACGTCATCGCCCGCGCCCATGAGGTAGCCGATGCGCTTGGCGTCCACCACCACGTCCACAGGCTCAATGCGGAAGGTGGCCATGGTGTACCAGGACCGCACCGGAATGTGGTCGTAGCGCACCACGTGCCGGGTGAGGTTGGCAGGCCCGGCGTGGCCGGTGTTCAGGCGCATGTAGGGGCCATTGCGGGCGGGGTCCGGCCCGGGTTTTACCAAGAGCGGCAAGGAACGGATCTCTCCGGCCTGCATCGCCCCGAATGCCGACCGCTGCGGCACGAGGTCCCAGTCGGCCATGAGCTCGCAGGTGAGGTCCGCATGGCTGACGTTGGTGAAGGCTTCGGCCACGATCCAGGTACGGGCCATGGTGTCGGTAACGATCAGCAGGCCCGGGTTGGCATGAAAGGACATGGGCGGCAGCACTTCGCAGTGCTGCACCAGGTCTCCCTTTACGCGGTCCACCGTGCGGTAGAGCACCGGAACGGTTCCTTTCACCACGGTGCCTCCGGCGAAGCGGAGGGTGTAGGGCACCTGCAATCGGGCCGGGGCCACGGCCAAGCCGATCAGCTCGGGATCCCCGATCTCGTACAGGTTGCCATGCGGCTGCTCGAGCCAGTAGGGCTGGTCGGGAACCAGTGGTGCGGCCAATGCCACCGGGAAACGTCGGGTTTCGTTGCGGGCCAGCAGCACGGCGGGGCCATCGGGCCCGGCCGCCATTAGTGTTGCGGGGCTGCGCAACAGCACGTTCAGCGACACCTGCACCGTATCCCCCGTGACCACATTCGGCACAGGGGCCAGTGCTTCCACAACTGTTCCCGTTACGGCCAGCAGCAAATGGTCCACCCGGGCACGGGTGTAGGTCTTCCACGGAGATCGCGGCAGTGCGTCCACGGCGGCGGCCAATTTTTCCAAGGCCGGAACACTTTGCTCCGGTGCTCTCAGGTCATAACCTTTCAGCAAGGCGTCCAAGGCTTTCTGCACGTTGGCACCGTTGGGCAACGGGGCCCAGCCCAGGGCAAGGCCCCCGAAGATGTCCTTGTCCGTCGGCCGCTCCCCTTTGATGAACTGTAGGTATTCGAGCATTTCGCCGCGGGTTTCGGCCGCGCCGAAACCTTGGCTCTTGTGCATGCTGCGGCTGCGCCCGGCGATCTCCGTAAAGCTCTGCCCCAACAACGGGTCATAGCCGCCCACGTCAACGGTGAACCAATCGGGCTGTGTTTGGGCGAGGGCGGCCAGGTCCTTGCGCCACCACGTGCTGCCGTTGAAGAACAGGCGGCGCGGTTGCCACACCTGCAAGCCTTGCGCGAACTGTTCGGGGAACGCGCCGGGGTCGCCTGCCAAGTCGAAGGCTTCGGCTGCCAGCAGGGCACTGGCCTCATGGTGGCCGTGGCCGGCTTCGCGCGAGGGCGGGAACCGGGTGATGATCACGTCCGGCCGGAAGAGGCGGATCACGCGTACCACATCGGCCAGCACCTGCTCCTTGCCCCACTTCCCGAAGCTCTCCTCGGCGCTTTTGCTGTAGCCGAAGTCCACCGCACGGGTGAAGTACTGTTCCCCACCATCGATGCGGCGCGCCGCCAGAAGTTCTTCGGTGCGGATCACTCCCAAGGGGTCGCCCAGTTCCGGGCCGATCAGGTTTTGGCCCCCATCACCGCGCGTAAGGCTGAGGTAGCCGGTGCGCACTTTCTTGCCATTGCTCAGCCAACTGATCAGGCGGGTGTTCTCATCATCCGGGTGAGCGGCGATGTACAGCACGCTTCCCACCACGTCCAGCTTTTGCATCTCGTGCAGGATCCGCGCCGCATCGGGCTGGTCCTGGGGGCGTGCACCGGCGGCGGGCAAGGCCGGATATTGAAGGCAAAGGGCAGCAACGGCGGGCAAGGCAAGGCTGCGGACAGAAGCACCATGGAACATGCGCCGAAGGTAGCGCCGTGCCCGGCTGGTGCCGCCCGAAGCGCATTCGCACCGCTCCGAAGGAGTTCACGCGGCCATCAGCCCAGGATGATCGTGATGCTGAAGCCGCCTACGGTGAACACCGCCAGGTTGTCGCAGGTACCATCGCCGAAATCGATGGTGCGCACCGGCAGGCCTTCCGGGGTGACTTGCACGATGCCCTGGGTGATGAACGGGCAACCGATCTGCACGTGGAGCGGGCTGGTGATCGCGGCGGTGTAGGGCAGGCCGTTGCGGTTCACGCCGTTGCCTTGGCCGGTGATCTTATACGCATCATCGAAGGGATCGAGCGTGCCCGAACCAGCGGTCCACGTGCGTACCCGGTCTGCGTGGTGCGTGGTGGTCCAACTGCCGTCCCCGGCGGTGATGATGGCATCCACCACCACGGTGAACCAGGGCACTTGATCGGCATTGAGGCCCATGTTGGTCACGGTCTTCGTGCCCTGCACCAGGTTGTCGTTCACATAGTAGTCCTGCGGGGTGATGGTGATCACCGTGCCTGGCGCGGCATAGGGCCCGGTAAAGCTCACCAGGATCATGCCACGGCGGGTGCGTCCGTTGGCCGCGGTGCAGTTCACGCTGCCGAAATCGATGGTCATGGTGTGGGGCATGGCCATGGTATCGATGGTCACCGCAGGGGCGCAGTCATCTTCCGCATCGCGCAGGCCGTTGTCCGCAGCCGCTGCATCCACCTGGTCCATCATGTCACTGAAGTAGTCCAACGCGCGCGCATGGTCGGCAGCAGTAGTGAAGTCGGGCGAGGGCGTGTCCGGCGTGTCGTCCTCCTTCCGGCAGGAGGCCAATGCCACGAAGAGAAGCAGGATGCCGGGGAGCAAAGCACGGGATTTCATGGGCTGCGGTATTTGACCGTTGGACGTACCGGCAGGAAAATGGTTTGATCCGCGCCCAAGACCGCCGTGTGCACCAACTCCAACGTTCCATCCCTGATCGCGTGCGGGCGGCAACCCGCCGGAATACCTTGCTTCGCGCAATGTTCCGGCCCAGACGATTTCCATGGTTCATGGGGCTAGGGGTAGCCTTTGTCTGGTGGTGCTTGGCCAAGGGTTTTGGGGCAGAATTCAGCCGGCCGGCCGCCCAGGAGCATTGCAGCACACCAGGCACCTGCAAGGGTGCAGACCAGCAGGGGCCGCCGCCGCAGGCGGCGGCCCCCAAGGGTCGGCCCGCAATGGCCGGCTATGCCATCGGCACGGGTGTCGGCAACTTCCACAGCACCAATGCCCAACAAGGGCTGAACGTGGAATATCGCCAAGACGGGTTTGATCTGCAGGTGCCCGGCGCGGCCGGCGCCGATCACTGTTCGTTCACCTTGCAAGGCATTGGCAAGGGCGGGGTGGAGCTGCACGCTGGAACCGGAACAGAAGGCCGCGTTATCCACAACCGCCTGGAGTGGGACCATGGCACCTTCAGGATGTTGTACCACAACACGCCCGAAGGCATGCGGCACGATCTGGTGGTGTGGGCACCGCCCCAGGGTGATGGCCTGTTGAAAGCCAGATTCCGTATCGGAGGGGGACTGCAGGCCTTGCAGCCTGCTGCGGATGAGGTCGTGTTCCACCAGTTCGATCCACGGGCCATGGACCTGGTGCCCGTGGTGCGCTACAATGGGCTTAAGTGCTGGGATGCCACCGGGCGGGTGCTCCCTTCCTCCATGAGGCTGGAGAACGACGAACTGGTGTTGGCCGTGGTGGATGCCGATGCGGAGTATCCCGTCACCATCGATCCACTCTCCAGCACGGCCAACCTGCAGTTGAACGGTACCCAGGCCGGGGAGGACTTCGGCTTCAGGGTGGCCACGGCCGGTGATGTGAACGGCGATGGCTACAGCGATATCCTGGTGGGCTCGCCCAACTGGAACACGCCCTTCGCCAGTGCAGGCCGGGTGCAGCTCTTCCTGGGCTCGGCCTCGGGTATTGCTTCCACGGCGGCGTGGAGCCAACAGGGCGCGCAGGCCAATGCACGGCTCGGGTTCAGCGTGAGCAGCGCCGGGGATGTGAACGGCGATGGCTATAGCGATGTGGCCATTGGTGCGCCCGGCATGGCGTCGGAAGGCAGGGTATTGGTCTTTGCGGGAGGTGGCACCGGCTTGGGTGCGGCACCGGCCTACACCCTCGCCGGCAACAACCAGGCAGGTTGTGAATTTGGTGCATCCGTGGCGTTGGCGGGCGATGTGAACGGCGACGGCTTCAGTGATCTGCTGGTGGGAGCACCCTCGTACAACAACGGCCTGGCCGGGCAAGGCAAGGCATATTGCTACCATGGGGCCGCCGCCTCGCTTGCCTTGGGCTGGTCCACAACCGGGGTGCCGGGAAACGGCCAGCTGGGCTTCTGCGTGGCAGGGGCAGGAGATCTGAATGGAGATGGATACAGCGATGCGGCCATCGGAGCTCCATACCAGCCCAAAGCCCCCACTTCCAACAATGGAGCGGTACACCTCTTCCGGGGAAATGCCGGGACGGGGTTGGGCGTGGCATCCAGCAGCGTGATCTATGGCGCGGGCAGCGCCAACTTCGGCTACAGTGTGTCCACCGCCGGAGATATGAACGGTGACGGTTACGCGGACCTGATCGTGGGCGCTCCCGGTACCACCGGCGGGAACGGTGCCGCACTCCTTCACCTGGGCACCAGTGCGGCCAGCTTGGTGGGGCTCACGGCCACTTCCTCGCTGAGCGGCATTTCGGGCGAGCAATTGGGCCACGCCGTGGCCCTGGCCGGTGATGTGAACGGGGATGGCTTCGGCGATGTGGTGCTGGGCAGTCCGGTATATTCTTCCAGCTCGGGCCGTGCTCGCGTGTACCGCGGCAGCGCGGCACCCCTGCTGGATGCCGCACATCTCTACTGGACCCACAACGGCGCTGCGGCCGGTGGCCGGGCGGGGGCAGCCGTTGGTACTGCCGGTGATGTGAACGGCGACGGCATCAGCGATCTGCTCGTGGGCGCACCGGTCCAAGGGGGAATAGGTGGTGTGAAGGTCTTTCACGGGGCCCCGGACCCGCCTGCCACCACCGCAGCATGGACCATGCAGGGCACGGCCGACTACCAGCGTTTGGGCAATTGCGTGGCCTCCGCCGGAGATGTGAACGGTGATGGCTACAGCGATGTGCTGGTGGGCATTCCCGGCGGCAGCACCGACCTGGGCCAGGTCATGCTCTTCCACGGCTCAGCCACCGGGCTTTCGGCAACTCCCGCATGGACCAAGTCAGGTGAAAACGTCAACGACGGCTTTGGGCATGCCGTGGCCTCCGCCGGGGATGTCAATGGCGATGGCTACAGCGATGTGCTGATCGGCGCGCCGCGCTGGCCCTTGGGGGCGATCAACCAATGGAGAGGTAAAGTCTACCTCTTCCTCGGCGCGGCCAGCGGGTTGGCGGCCACCCCGGCTTGGTCCAAGGACGGGCCCCAAGTGGAGAGCCGCTTTGGCTACAGCCTCTCCAGCGCAGGGGATGTGAACGGGGACGGATGGAGCGACGTGGTCATCGGGGCCTACACCTATGACAACGGACCGGGCACAGGGGAAGGAGCTGCCTTTGTTTTCCACGGTTCCGGCACCGGCTTGTCCGCCAATGCCGATTGGAGCGCATGGAGCCAGCAGCACTATGCCGGGCACAGCAGTGCTTTCGGGATCAGCGTTTCGCTGGCCGGGGATGTGAACGGGGACGGCTATGATGAGGTGATCATCGGCGACAACTACTTCGAAACCCCGCTGGACGGCGGCGACAACAAAGGAGCTGCCTTTGTTTACCATGGCTCTCCTGCCGGGCTTTCAGCGGCACCAAATTGGGCCGGCTATGGCGCGGACAACGGCGATGAGTTTGGCGTCAGCGTGTGTTATGCCGGGGATGTGAACGGCGACGGACACAGCGATGTGGTCATTGGCGCCCACCACAAAGGAACGGACTACCAAGGCGGGGCATACGTGTATCACGGAGCGCCCGGCACCGGGCTGCAGAACAGCCCGGCATGGTCGGTGAACGGGGTGCTCATCGGCGACCGCATGGGCGGGTCGGTCTGCGCTGCCGGTGATGTGAACGGAGATGGATTTGGCGACGTGGTGATCGGTACGGCCATGAAGGATTGGAGCTATGTGGACGGTGGAGGCATGGAAGTGTACATGGGGGCTGCTGCCGGCCTGTCGGCCACGGCCGGGTGGTCCGTGATCGGGGGGAGCACCGGGGAAAAGCTCGGCACCAGTGCGGCGCTTGCCGGTGATGTGAACGGGGACGGGTACAGCGATGTGGTGGGCGGCTTGCGCACGCTTGCTGGCAATGCCTACACCGAAGCGGGCGCAGCAGCGCTCTACCTGGGCAACAGGGGCATGTACAAGTCCGTGCCGGCCTACCAGTACAGGAGCGATCTGGCAACCCCGGTGCGCACCAACAACGGCACCTTCCAGAACGACTGCCAATGGGGCATCGGGCAAACGGCGCGCAGCAGCTCCGGCCGCACCTTGTTGAAACTGGCATGGCATGTGGCAGGCCACGGACCTTCGGCGCCCACCAATTTCTTCGACAACAACAGCACCGCTACCACCGGCGAACAAGCAGGATGGACAGATAGTGGCCTACCGGGGGTGTTGCTCAAGCAAGGGCTCTCCACTACTGCCGGATCCACCAGCCATCCGGCATGGCGTGCGCGCATCCGCTACCATCCGGCCACAGCCTTGGACGGGCGTGTGTTCGGCCGGTGGTACAGGCAAGGCGTGCACGACCTGCAAGTGCCCAGCATCAAGACGGAACTCACCGGTTGCGGCCCCCTGCCGGTAACGCTGGTCGGAGCGTCCGTTGCATGTGCGGATGGCCAGGCCGTGGTGGAGTGGACCACGGCATCCGAACAGGACTGCGCCGAGTTCATTGTGCAACGGTCCGGTGATGCCGTCCAGTGGGAAGATCTGGGCCGTGCGGCCTGCAGCGGCAATTCTTCCCAACTGCGCCACTATCGGTTTGTAGATGTGGTGCCTGTTGGGGGAAGCACTGCCTACTACCGGCTGGAACAAGTGGACATCAACGGTGCAGCAACGGTCTTTCCGGCCATGGCTTTGGCGCCTTGCGCCCAGGGGGAAAGCTTGGCCGTATGGCCCAACCCGTTCGTGGATGAACTGAACCTCCTGCTGCCCCACCTGCCGGCTGAGGCCGGAATGGTGGCGGTTACCGTGCGCGATATGGCAGGCCGTGTGGTGCTCCGGCAAACGGTGGGCTGTTCGGGCCGGCAGTTGTTGGCACCGGAGGAAACTGCCATGCTGCCGCGTGGCGCCTACTGGATAGAGGTCAGCACAACTTCGGCAGGCCTATTGGGCCGCGCCATGGTGGTGCGCATGTGATCGCGCTGGGCCGATCGCCCGCATGATGGCTTTGTACGGGCCTGCTGCTTTGCGGCATTGCCAGCAGCTTGGCCAGGGTCCTTTTCGTTTTGCACGTTCGTCCTCCCTTCGGGTACAGGACGATCCCTCCGCTCGTGCGCTATCCGGTCGGCAATGCGGGGAAGAAGCGATCACGGGCTGCAGGTAGTGCACGTACTGCGTACGCGTTGCCAATGGTGCTGCACCGGCACTAAGGAGGATCACCGGGTGCCGTGGCCACGGCAAACAACGAAGGATGATGATGCAACGGGATGTCTGCTGGCCGCAGCGGTGGGGAAAGAGGAACAAACCGAACTCCGGTGATGGCGCTTTGGTATGCCCAACGCCTGCGCACCGCTATTTCCGTGTGTGCTCCGTTCCATGGCCTGCGGCCTGTCGCACAAGGCCCCCCAAGCCAAAGGGCCGCCCCTTTCGGAGCGGCCCTTTCGCAAGGGTTTGCCGGCGGCCTACTTGTTCACCACCACGCGGTGGGTGTAGGTGTTTCCACCGGCGGTGATCTGCAGCAGGTAGG
>JADZAC010000020.1 GCA_020852835.1 Flavobacteriales bacterium | reverse complement strand
GCGTGGTTCGCTTCCATCCGCTTCACCGTGGTGTTCATACGACTGCTGAGCGGCGGGAAGAGTTGACGGAGCACAGATCCAAACCAGCAACATCCGCGCTAGCGGGGGCTGGCCCGCAAGCTCGGCTCCGCCCTCAGCGACGGGCAGCGCCAAGCGCTGGAAGCGCACCTGCAAAGTGTGTTGGAGCTGGCCGAAGGCGTGTAGCAGTAGTGGCACAAGTGACCGGCCCGCCCTCGCTCATTCCTCCCCACGCCGAACACTTGCGCCAGCGGGGGACTGAACACGTATGGCACAAGTGACCGGCCCGCCCCCGCTCATTCCTTCCCAGGCCGAACACTTGCGCCATCTAGGGTAGTTGGCCGGAGGCTTACGGCCCTACAATGCAAACGCACCCGGCAAAAAGCCGGGCGCGTGCCTCGCGTAGGGGCACGCGAGCGAGTGCGGGGGGCGGGCCGCCCTCGCTCATTCCTACCCGCGCCGAACACTTGCGCCAGCTAGGGGGTACTTACCCGGCAAGCATGAAATATGAGGCTACTATTATAAACTCTATAGCAAATACACATAACGCCATAGAAACAACACGGTTCGCATACTTACGAGTTCGCACTTTATCTTCTTCATTTGCCAAAATCAAGTCGCGTTCTTGATAAATCTCATTTCTTCTTGTGAAAAAAAACAACACCATAAGTATGAATATAATTGCTGGAACTATGAAACTAATATTAGCTATAGTTTGGCTATTTTCAGCAATATCAAACACATATAACAAACCTATAACGAATGGCAGAATAGATATTAAAATAAAAATCAGTAATTTAAATAATGAATCAATTACGACATACCAGTTATCATTCTTTCCCTCCATAAGCATTACGGAAGCCATAATTTTTGCGTAAATATGAATTAATATTTTCATTTACTCCAGTAATCCCAGTTAAGCATTCCTGAACTTTCCATATAACCATATCCTAATCCAATTCCAGTTTTCGCAATTCTTGCAACTCGGCCAGCTGGCGTAAAGTTTAACCATACGTCAAATCCTACTTTAGCCCCATCAATTAAACCATCACGATAATTACCTAATCTGAAATTATGAATCATAGATGAGCTATGATTAATAACATCACTAATACCCATTGCTTTATTTATAAGAGTTAGCCCCTTCCTTGCTCTACCCAGGAATTTGGCAACCGACCTATCAGCGGCCACAGTGGGTGACTGATATTTATATTGTGTA
This sequence comes from Flavobacteriales bacterium, assembly GCA_020852835.1. Classification (GTDB taxonomy): domain Bacteria; phylum Bacteroidota; class Bacteroidia; order Flavobacteriales_F; family PHOS-HE28; genus PHOS-HE28. The sequence continues at coordinate 37,966 of JADZAC010000020.1, read as the reverse complement.
TTCAATTCTGATCCAACTACTCCACCTACCATCGTAGAACTTAATGAAATGCCAAAACCAAATTTATCATTCAATGAATTATGGGCGTTAATCGCATCAAATATTGACCATGAATGACCAATACCATCAGACTTTCGTTTCAAGCCCCAATTAGGCCCCGCAACTGAAACCGACGGCCCCCGAAGAGCACCTACTCCCGGCTTCGGGGTAAATAATCTACTATTGGAGAACGGACTTGGCGCATTTCCTACAGGAGGTGCTGTTTCAGATGGGTCAGACGGAACGTTATCATCCGCCATGAAATTACTTGGTCTCTGTTTCGTGATGGACCAATCTTCCACTTTGTCGATAGCACCTGGATCCATGGGTTTCTTGTCTTCAGTAGGTGCAGCTTCCAACCCTTCAAGCTCAACCATGTCAAGCACACGGTTTTCACTGAACACATACGGTGAGTTCCATGGGAACATAAATGCTAATGGATCGATGCTCCAGAACCTGCCCACCCTGGGGTCGTGCATTCTGTACTCGAACGCATAGCTCGTGCCTGTGGCCCCGTACACTTCGTCATCCTTCTCTTGTCCCTGGAACCCGAACCGGTAGCTGGAGCTGCTGTAATTCCTCCCGGGCAGCAGGGACCCGAAGGGCTCATACCCCTGTGCGCTTACCAGCTCCGCCTCGTAACCACCGCTGTAATTGGTAACGGGCAGCAGCCGCCCAGTAACCACGGCGCTCACATTGCCCAGGTGGTCGGTGAGTTCATAGCGCAGGTGCACCCGCTGTATGGGATGGCTGAAACTCGGGGGCAGGGTGCCGCTTTGGCCCATCAGTTCCATGGGCCGGGCGTAGCTGCCCAAGCGGCTGCTGCCGTAGATCGGGCGGTCCGTTGCCTTCAGGCTCGTTCCGTTGCCTGCGTACTTGTACATGGCCATCACATTGCCTTGGGCATCACGAAGGTAGTACTCCCGGTAACCGCCGTTCAATGGGTCGCCCACCGTTTTGGAGATGCGCTGGCCATCGGCCCCGTAACCGAAAGCCAGGGGCGGGCGGCTGCTGCCGGCGGTGCGCTCAACGGCGGCCACCTTGCCGGCCACGGTCCAGGTTATGGTCTGGACCTGTTCGCGGGTGTCGTGGACCAGGTTGCCCAGTTCGTCGTAGCGGTAGTTGGTGGTGCCGTTCACGGGGCCGGGGATCAGGTGCGGGGTACCCGGCGGGGTGGTGTTGGGGTCTACGGGGGCACGGATGTCGTCCGGTGTGGGGTTGTCGGCCGTGCCGGGGTCGTTATCGTATAGTTCATACAGGCGGTTGTTCACGGCCCGGGAGGGGGGCGGGGGGGTGCCCTGCGGTTGGGTGCCCTGGTATTTGTAGCGCAGTTGGTCGTACACCGCGCCCTGGTTGCTCCAGCGGTCGGCGGTGAGGATGTTCCCGTTGGCGTCGTAGGCATATTCGCTCAGGTAGCGGTTCACCACGGGGTCGTTGACGTTGTGCCAGGTGTTCAGGTCGGTAAGTCCGTCCACGCCGCGGGCGCTCTTCAGGCGGTTGAGCTGGTCATAGCGGTATACCTGTGCCAGCACCTGGCCTGGTTGGGCATAGGCGGTCCAGAGGCCGAAGGGCTGCAGGCTCTGCACGGTGCGGGCGATGTTGCCGTTGTAAAGGGGGCGCTGCAGGGCGGCCACGGACCCCGCGCTGCCGGCGGGGGCGAAGGGGCGCTTCCCGTTCTGGTTGTTCCAACGGCCCGGGTGGATGGCCTGGTAGTCGGCATCGCCGAAGTAGGCGATGGAGAAGCCGAAGGCATCACGCCCTACATACTTGTTGGGGTTGAAATTGATTTCAGCACCGTCCAGCCCCATGTCGTTGAGGGGTGTAAGGCGGTCGCTGTTGATGCCCTTGAGCCAGCCTTGCAAGGTGTAGGCATAGTCCACGCCCTGCACGTTGGATTGACCGAGCTCGACGCGTTCCAAGGGGCCGTGGGGATAGTAGAAATACTCGGCGTCCTTGTACCAGAGCAGGCCGTCGGCACTGGTGCCGGCGCGGGAGATGCGGTTATCGGCATCGTACTCGTAACGGTGGTGGAACTGGTCCGGGCGGTCCTCCTGGTAGTCCACTTGTTTCACGTTGCCGCTGATCAGGTCGTAGGTGTAAGCGATGTGCTTGTAGCGGTGCCAGGCAAAGGCGGGGTCGTCCGGCGTGGTGGCACCTGCATCCAGGGCCAGTTGGGGGTTGTCCTGCACCAGTTCCTTCACGTTGCCGTGGATGTCGTAACTGTAGTGCGTGGCGTGATCGTAGGTGAGGTCGTTGCCTACCGCCCGGGAGCCCTTACCTCCACCCATTGGCCACCGTTGCGGGCGTTCACCGTGTTGTCGTACATCGCGGAGCAGGTGGTGCCGGGCAAATGGAAGCGGCCGGTGTAGGCGGCGTTGAGCAGCACGCGGTAGGTCACGGCTTCGCCGGCGGCAAGGTTGAAATAGGTGAGCACGCGGTCGTCGCGGATGTCCTGGTAGTTGTAGGGACCGTTTACGATGGCGTTCCCGGTGCCCTCCAGGCGGCTGTTGCGGATCTCCCAGCCACTGGGGAACACTTGCGTCAAGGCCAGTTCCTGGTAGTTGCCGCGCGTGCCGGGGTTGCGCACCGTTACCACGGCCTGGAAGTCGGTGCCTTGGTCCAGCGTGGCGGGATCGATCGCGTTGCCGTCCATGGTGCGGTAGGATACTTCCATGGCCAGGCCTTGGCTGGCGGGCGTTTCCTGCCCGGCCAAGGGGGTGCCGGTGCGCACCAGGCGCAGGTAGATCAGGTTCTTGCCGGTGTTGGCGATGGAGATCTTGCGCTGGCCGTTGGGGGCGGGGAGGTCCAGGCGCACGATGGCTTTTGCACTTACGCGGTTTTCCGTTTTACCGTTCACCATGGAGGTGAAGTGCATGGTCTTGTCCAGGTCTTGTCCGGCGGCGAACCGGCTCACGGCGAGCAGGCCCCAGGCGGTGCTTTGGGTGCTGTACCATTCGCCGCTGCTGAGCTTCGCGGAGATGTCGCGCACCACGCCCGCCGCTGCGGCCTTGTCGTCCATGCGCATCAGGGCCTCTGCGATCACGGCCTGGTCGCGCAGGCCGCTGCCGTAGGTCCAGCCCAATTCGCGGTAGGGCTGCACGCTGGTGGTGAGGTTCTTGGCGATCTCGCGGGCCACGTCGTTGCGGTTGTTGAGGGCGTAGGCTGCGGCGAGCATCCAGCGCGACTGCGCGGAGATGCCTGGTGTGGTGCGCAACCGGTTCATGGCCCCGGCTTCGGCCGTGTTGTTCAGTGCCAGCACGTAAAGGCGGTAGGCCTGGGCCAGTTCACTGCTGGCGCGGCTCCACGTATCGCGTTCGCCGGGCGCCCAGTTGCGCGCCTGGTTGCGCATAAAGGTGAGCCAAGTATCCTTCACCCCCGGCGGGGCCGTGAAACCCATGCGTTCGGCTTCCACCATAAAGTGTCCCGCGTAGGTGGAGCTCCAATCATCGGCGTCGCGGTTGCCGGGCCAGTAGCTGAACCCGCCGCCCGCCACTTGGAATTGCTTCAGCTTGCCCAGGCCGGCCTGCACGTTGCGGCGCATCTCGTCACGCCCTGCGTCGCTCATGTCCATCACATCTGCCAGGAAGAGCTGCGGGAACGCCTTGCTGGTGGTCTGCTCCAGGCAGCCGTGCGGGTAGTCGATGAGGTATTGCAGGCGGCGGCCCATGTCCACCGGTGGCAGGGTGCTCAATTCGAGGTAGGCGCTGTTGGTGCCGGCGATGCCGATGGCTTCCGGGGCGCCTTCCCATTTGGCGCCGGGCTCCACCACGGTTTCGGTGACGTTCGTTTCCGGCTGGCCGGCTTGGCGCACGTCGATCTCGATGCTTTGTGCGGCCTTTTCACCGGCACCTTCGGCGGTCAGTGTCACCTTGCCCACGCCGATGCGGTCTTTCAGCGTTACACGGAAGGTGACGGTCTGTTCGCCGGTTTTGGTGAAGGTGAGCGCCTGTTCCAACCCGCCTACCACGTTGAAGAGTTCGTTGGCGGCAAGCTTGAGCCGCACGTTTTTCACCTTGGGGTCCATGGCAAACACGGTGACGGGCAGGTCCACGGTTTCGCCGGGGCCGGCCACGCGCGGCAGGGTGGCCAGCAGCATCAACGGGTTGCGCACGGGCACCGCCTTCTCCGCGCTGCCGTAGGCTCCGCCGGGGTTGTTAGCCACCACCATCACGCGCACGCTGCCCACGTAGTTGCTGATGGTGAAGGTGTGCTTTGCCTTGGCGCCCTTGGCCAGCTTGAACGGGCCCACGAAATGCACCACCGGCTTGAAGCGTTGCGCCTTGGCCGCTGCGGCGGGGTCGACCTGGTCGCTGCCGCCGAGCGCAAGCACGCGGCGCAGCCGCTGCCCGAAGGCGCCGATCACCTGGTCGTACAGGTCCCAGGTGCGCACGCCCAGCGCTTCGCGCGCCAGGAAGTAGCCCCATGGGTCGGGCGTTTTGAAACGGGTGAGGTCCAGCAAACCTTCATCCACGATGGCCAAGGTGTAGGTCATGGCCTTGCCGTCCTTCTCGGCCACCTCCACCGTGAAGGGCTTGTCGGTCTTGAATTCCGCGGCGGTACCGATGATCGGGGAAAGGTGCGTGGCCGCATCTTCCACCATTACGGGGACCACGCCGTACATGCGGATGGGCAGGTCATTGCCGGCATTGCCGCCACTGCTGTCGGCCGGGGCGGTGAGCGCGTGCGGCTGCACCAGGGTGACGTGCGCGTAGATGTTCGGCACCATGTCCTTGGTGATGGCGAAGCTGTATTTGGTTTCTTTCTCCTTGAGCTCGATCCAGTTGGCTTGGAGGATGCGGCTGCCGCTTTCCAGGCTCACCAGTGCCCGGCCCTTTCCGGAGCTGGGGATGGTGAGCGTGCATGGGTCGCCCACGGCGTATTTCGCCTTGTCCGTGTTGAAGGTGAGCATGGCTGCGGCCTTGCCATTTTCGCGGCGGCTGCGTCCGCCGTAGCCGGGCCAGTCCACATACAGTTCCGTTGCGGCCACGTGGCCGCTGGCCGGGTCGCTGAGCCGCACGAGAAAGACGCCCCACAACGGGCGGTCCACGCGGAAGTTGAAGCGGGCCTTGCCTTGGGCATCGGTGGTGATCTCTTCCTCCTTCAGCACGCGGGTGCTGGGCGCGGACATGTAGTTGGCGGGATCGTCCATGTCACCGCTCCACCACCAGTTTGAGCCCAGCTTTACCACCTGCACTTTCAGCGTGTGCTTCGCGAGGGGCTTGCCCTCGGGCGCCACGGCCACGGCCCCGAAGGCGTAAGTGGTGTCGGTGAAGTAGCCGCCCCATTCGCTTGAAGGCTCGGCGGGCAGCAGCCCGGCATAGCTGGTGTAGGGGTAGTAGAGCAGGTCCGTGCGGTCCATGCTGGCATCGCCGCCGGCCTCGAAGATGCGCGTGACCACGTTGGCCCGCACGGCTGCGGGGGCATTGGCGTTCAGGTCCGGCGTAAAGGGGAAGGAGGCGTGGCCGTTGGCGTCCAGCGTGCCGTCGAACAAGGGCATTTCCTCCGTGCTCAGGTCGTTGCGCAGGTCGTTGAAGGTGTACTTCGTATACCCGGCAAACTCGGCGCTGGACCGCGTGATGGTGGCCGAGACACGGGCCTTCAGGCCGCTGGCGGGGGCGCCGTGCAGCCAGTTCCCCTGCAGCTGCACGGGTTTTCCATCACCGGTAAAACGTTTGTCGCCGCCGAGGTCCAGCAGGATCTTCAGGCGGTTGGGCTTCACGGTTTCAATGCGCAGCGGCTTGTAAAAGGAAGTGCCGCCCACGGTGACGCGCGCACCCCACACGCCCGTGGGCGCATCCGCGGAAGTGGAGCAGTGGAAGGAGTAGGTGCCGTCCACGCCGCTGGTGCGCACCATGCGCTGGTCCAGGCGGCCTTGGGGATCGCTGAGTTCGAGCGTCACCGGAATGTCCTTGGGCAACGCCTGTTGCGCTTTGTGCAGAATGAAGGTGAGGTAGAGCGGATCCCCCGGCCGCCACACGCCGCGCTCGCCATAGAGGAAACCCTTGACGCCCTTGTCCACTTGTTCCCCGCCCACGTCGAAGTTGCTTACGCTGAGCGCGCTGCCGTCGTCCAGTTTCAGGTAGCCGCGCTGCGGGCCCTTGGAGGCCACCAGCAGGAACGGCTTGTGCGCCGTGGAGGTTACCATGGCCATGCCGTCGCGTTCGGTGGTTACCGTGGCCATGGCGCGCTGTTGCAGGTCCAGTACCTTGATCTCCACGCCCTTCACGGGTTCCGTGGTGCGCAGGTCGCTCACGGCGATCAGCAGGGATCCGTCGTTCGCGCGCTTGGCGATCATTCCCAGGTCGGAGGCGAGGATGTTGCGCTGCAACACGCTGCCCTTGTCGCGGAAGTAGCTGGCGGTGCAGGGGTTTCCACGGTCGTTCCAGTTGTATTCGCCCTCATCGTATTCCTCGTAGTAGTAGTCGTTGTAGTAGTACTGCTCCGGCTCGTCCCATTGCGCCTCATCCGTTGGTTCCGGCTCTTGCTCCACCAAGGGCGCTGGGGCGGGTGCCTTTCCGCAGGGGTAGGTGCTGTATGCCTGGCGGAAGCCGATGAGGATGCGGTAGATGGCGCCGGGTTCGGCCTTGATCAATTTGTCCAGGTCGAGGTAGTAGCGGTTCCATGCCCCGGGCCGCGCGGCCTCCTTGGCGTTGAGCGGCACGGTGCGCTTCAGCACCAAGCGGCCGGTGCGGGCGAGTTCGCGTTCGCCGTCGAGGTTGTTCACTTGCAGGAATTGCGGGATGTTGTCCTCATAAATGCGCACAATGCGCACATCCACTGCATTGAGGTTCACTGCATCGAAGGGGAAGAGCAGGCCGTCGGTGCTTGGCAGGATGGTGCCGTTGCCCACCGCGCGCACATTGGGCTTCACTTCCTCGAAGAGCAGGTCCACGGTGAGGTCCTTGCCGAGGGCAAAGCCGTTGATGTTCTTGAGGCCCGCGGCCACGAAGGCGCTTTGGTCGCCGGTGAGGCGCTGCTCCGGGTAGAGCAGGAGCTTGTTGCCGGTAGCTGCCAGGCGCACCTTGTCCGCGCCGGCAATGCCCGCCAAGCCGCTGAGGTCCTGCGCGGGATCCAGCGGGTCGCTGAAGAGGAGCGTGGCGCACTGTTCGCCCTCGGTGGAAGTGGAGGAGGAGATGAGGCTGAAGTCGCCGATGGCGGGCACGTGGAAGGTTTGGCTGCCGGATCCCTTGCCTCCGATGCGGCCGGCATCCCAGGTGAATTCGACGGTGCTGGCCTTGGCGCCCCGCAGCACGCTGTCGGCCACGGCGCGGTGCAGCGTGCCGCCGGGTTCGTGTTCCCAGGTCATCTTCAGCAGGCGCCCGTCCTGCGTGGCTTTCACGCCGCCTTCCAGGTCTTGGCCGGTGGCGTCATCGCTGGTGAACACGCCCACCACCACGCGTTGCCAGGTGAGGTCCGCAGGGCTGACGGGCACGAAGTCCTCCACCCGCAGGTCGATCTGCTGCGCGAACGTGGTGAAGGAGAATTTGAAGTCCTTCAGTTGGTCGGGCACTTCGGTGAGCTTGCCGAGGCGGAAGGTCACGGTGTACTCCGTGTTCTGTTCAAAGCGCTTGGCCGGCGTAAAGGCCAATGTGCGGTCGTCCATCCAGTCCACGGTGCCTTCGGCGGAAGGGCTCAGGGAGAACAAGCCTTGCAGCGCGGCATGGCCGGTGTCCTTCAGGGTGAGGCCCTCCGCGATGCGCACGCGCACCGGGGAGCGCGCGGAAATGTGGCCGGAAGTGAAAGCCTTTACATAGGGGATGAAGGCATCGCCGGGGCGCTCGCCGGTGTTGCGCTGCGTACATGCGAGCAGGGAGAGCAAGGCCAACAGCGGAATGGAACGCAGGGTACGGTACATGCTTGGGTGGATCAGGCCTGTAAAATAACAGGAGGTGCCGCAACGGGATATGGACTGCATTGGCCCTTGATCCGGGCCCGTGCCGCACTTCGCCGTTCAACACCTGTTCACCGGAAGGGTTTGCGCTCCGGGCAGAAAGGGCGGCGATCCGGAGTTCGCGGCCATGCGCGCCCCATGGGATGGCCCGGGAGCGGGGCCGGCAGGCTTGCTTCTTGCTCAACGGCCCTGTTGCAACCGTTCGGCATCCTCGGCGAGGATGATGCGCCCGTTCAGGTCGCCCACTACAAAGGCATCGTTGAAGCCCAGGTTCTGGAGCTCCTTGCGGGCCAGTTCGGCTGCGGCGCGCGTGGGGTATTCGCCGTAGAGGTAGCGCACGGCATTGGCTCCGGCCACGGGTTTTACGTTGCCCAGGTCCACGTATTTGCTCATGGTTTCCATGGGCACGTTGCCGGCAAAGGTGCCCACCTGCACCTTGAACTTGAGGTGCTCTGTGTCCACGCTGCCCAGGGGCAGGCTGGAAAGGTCTTCGGGTCCGCTGAGCTGGCCTCCGGCCTCGGCAATGGAAACACGCTTGCCCTCCTTGAAGGCCACCAGGAAAGCGCCCTCGAAGCCGTTGAGCAGCATGTTCACCTTGTGCTTGGCCGCTTCATTGATGTCCGCGAAGGAACCCGTGTAGTAGCGGGTCAATCCGTCCTTGTCCTTGAGGGTCACCAGGTCGTTGATGTCCTTGAAGATATTCTCCGACAAGCGGTGGCGGAACGCGCCCAATTGCACGCGCACCACGCTTTTCCCGGGTTTTTCCGGGGCTGCCGGTGCCAGGCTGGTAAGCACTTCTTCTTCCCGCGGGGTGATGCCGCCACCGGGCAGGTCCAGCAGTTTGCCGTCCTGTTCCATCATCACGGTGGTTTCAAAACCCTGGCCCTTGAGCTGCAGTTGGCGTTTGATGGCATCGGGCAGGCCTTGGTAGTTGCCCACCACGTAGAAGGTGGTATCACCGCGGACCATGGTGCGCACGTCGGGCAGGCTGAGGATGCGCTGGATCATTTCCTCGGAGATGCCTTCCACCTGCGCCCCCACCTTCACCACGTAGGTGCTCTTGGCGGGCATGGGCGGGCGGGTCACCTTGGGCTTGCCCACCGGGCCGAAGGATTCCACCCGGCTGGCCACCAAGGTCACGTTGCCGGAATCCTTGTAGTTGAGGTATCCGCGCAGGATATCATCATCGGTGAGGGTCACCCCGCGCAGGTCCACCGGTGCACCGGGCAGGGTGCCGGGCTCATCGTCCTCATGGTCGGGCACGCCGTCGCCGTCGCCGTCCAGCGGGCAACCGGCTTCATCCACGGCCACGCCGCTGGGCGTATGGGGGCAGCGGTCGGCCCAATCCAACACGCCATCGCCGTCCTCATCCCCCTCGAGCGCAATGGCGTCCATTTGTTCGGGGGAGAGCGTGGGCTTGAATTTGTCCTTCTTGGCTTTGGGGCTGATGGCATAGCCCACGCTGAAGGAAGTGAACAGGAAGCGGTCGTTAACCCCGTCTCCTTTGCGCTGCTCCACGCTTTGGCCGGTCACCCCGTCGATCAGGTCGGTGGCGGTGAAATGCAGGGTGGTGCCCACGCGGGCATCGAAGCCATGGCCCAGGTTCATGCGGGCGCCAACGCCCAAGGGAACGGCCCAGCTTTGCTCGCGGTACTTGCCGAATCCGTCGAGGTTGGATTCGCGCACATCGCTCTCATAGCTGTAGTCCCGCTGGATCTCCACGGCATCGGCGGCATTGGCGGCATCCTCGGCGATGTCGCGGATGCTGCCGTCGCTCCAGTAGTGATAGTAGCGCCCTTGGGCATCCTTCAGGTCGGTCTTGCTGAGGAACTCCAAGCTTTCGAGGCCGATGCTCACCCACGGCTCCACCACCCGCCCCGGGTTGAGCAGCTGGTGGAAGTTGTAGTAGAGCTGTACGCCGCCGCTGGTGATGCGCGATTCAAAGTTCAGGTTGCGGTCGATGCCGCGTTCATTGGAACTGAGCTGTCCGTGGAGGGCGAAGAGGCTTACCTCCAACCACTCATTGATGGGGGAGGAGGCCCGGAGCTCGTAGCCGATGCGTGATACCAAGGGGCTGTAGTCCTTGCTGCGCAGGCCGATGTCGCCGTAGAAGCCCAGCATGCCGGTGCCCAGGGAGAAGGAGGGCTTGATCTGGATGCGGCTGCTGTCCTGCTGGGCCTGTACGCTGGCGGTGGTGCCGAACACCAAAGCCGCACCCAACGCGAGGGTGCGGCTGAAGCGGAAGAAGGCGGGCCCGTGCATCCGTTGGCGGTGGGGTGCGGCTCAGTTCACTGCACCGAGCTTTGTTTGGCGATCATCAAGGCCTCTTGTACTGTGATCCGGTCGCCATTGTTATAGGCGGTCACGAAAGGGCCCGGGAAATTGTGCCCGGCATCGATGTAGGCTTGGCGCTGATCGCGGGCATTGCCGTAGCGGTCGAAGCGGCCGGTGACGTATTTGATCCAGCCCTCGTGGTGCTCGATGCTGAAGTCGCCGTTGAAGCGGTGGCGCTGTACGAAGTAGGGTTTGCCCACTTCGCGGTGTGCTGCGGTGATCTGTACCTTGTAGGTGATACCGGTTTCCGGTGCCAGGGCGGCGGTGATCTTGGGGGCGGGTTCGTGGACAGCGGCGGGTTGCGGATCCTTTTGCTGCGCGGTGGCCGTGGCGGCAGGTTCGGGTTGGGCCGGTTCGGGTTCTGGGGCTTTCACCGCAGGGGCGGCCACGGCCACGGCGGCTTGGGCGTCCAGCTGGAACGTGCTGCTGCCGATCACGGCGCGCTGGGTAAGGTCGTTCAACAAGTAACCGAAATCGCCGTTGATGGTGAAGCTGCCATCGGAACCGGCGGGTGCCAGCAGGCGGTAGGCCACTTTCAGTTCGCTCTTCGAGGGCAGGTTCAGCCATACGAATTTGGCCATCCGGCCGCCCGTGCTGAAGATGGCTTCATCGTTGGCGGTGGCCACGGCGGTGAATCCTGCGGGCAGGTTCTCCTGCAATTTGCCGAAGCCGCGCAGCAGGCCTTTGTTGATGGTGACCTCCACGAGCACCTCGGTGTTGCTCACCGGGGTAATGGTGCGGCTGCCGCCCACCTGGCCCGGCCCTTGTTTGGCGGGCAGGCCGGGGGTATCGGTCACGGCCCCGTCCGGAATGATGGAGGCGGCGACATCCGCAGGCGTACCGGCTTCAGGGGCCGGGGCGGGCGCTTGGGCTTCAGCGGGGGCGGCCGTGGCATCGGGTGTGGCGGCGGGGGCCGTGGCTGCGGCCAAAGCGGCGTTGCCCACGGTGATCGTGGAAGGGGGCATATCGGCGGTTTTGCGCTCGTTGTCTTCAATGTAGGAGATGCGTCCGCCGATCGGGAAGGAGCCATTGATGCCGGCATCTGCCGACAAGGTGTAGCTCACCTTGAAGGAGGGTTGCGCGGGCAAGGCCATCCAGATGAATTTGGCCTTGCCGTCGGCGAAGGTGAAGGAAGCGCCGCGCGTTTCGATGGCCGTGGCCCGCATACCGGGGGGCAGGTCGATCTGCAATTTGGCAAAGCCGCTGATCTGCTCCTTGTTCACCGTCACGGTCACGCGTACTTCAGTGCCCGGGTCCATCCGGGCGGGCAGGTCCTGTGATATGCTGACCCCCCCGGAAAAGAGGAGGTTGAACAGCAGCAGGCCGGCGAGATTGAAGAGGGTGAATAGTTTGATCATGGTTCGGGGGGCGCAATGGGGGCTTATGCTACACGGGCAAAACTATCCGGGTGCACAGGCGGAGCACCCGCAGGCCGTTGGCATCTTCCAACAGCGCCGTGTTGAAGGACAGGGCCTGCGGCGGTGCCGCAATGAGCCGCAGGATCGCGGTCCGGTCCTGGCGTATGCAGGCCAGGCCGGCTCAGCCGAAGAGCTCCTTGGCGAGGAAATTGGCGGTGTGGCCGCGCGCGGACAAAGCCACTTCTTCCGGGGTGCCCTTGGCCATGATGCGGCCGCCGCCTTCGCCGCCTTCCGGGCCCAGGTCGATCAGGTGGTCGGCCACCTTGATGATGTCCATGTTGTGCTCAATGGTAAGCACCGTGTTGCCTTGCTCCACCAAGCGGTTGAGCACGTGCACGAGCTGGCGTATATCCTCGAAATGCAGGCCGGTGGTGGGCTCATCCAGGATGTAGAAGGTGTTGCCCGTTTGGCGTTTGCCCAATTCGGCGGCGAGCTTGATGCGCTGCGCTTCACCTCCGCTGAGGGTGGTGCTTCCCTGGCCCAGGGTGATGTAGCCCAGCCCCACGTCCATCAGCGTGGCCAGCTTGGCGTGGATGGCGGGGATCTCGCTGAAGAGGTCCATGGCCTGTTCCACGCTCATGGCCAGCACGTCGGCGATGTTTTTTCCCTTGAAGCGCACCTCGAGCGTTTCCCGGTCGTAGCGTTTGCCGCGGCAGGTTTCGCAGGGCACGTCCACATCGGGCAGGAAGTTCATGGCGATGGTGCGCACGCCCGCGCCCTTGCACGTTTCGCAGCGCCCGCCGGGGGTGTTGAAGCTGAAGCGGCCGATCTTGTAGCCGCGGATCTTGGCGCTGGGCAGCGCGGCGAAGAGCTGGCGGATGTGGTCGAACAGGCCGGTGTAGGTGGCGGGGTTGCTGCGCGGGGTTCGGCCAATGGGGGTTTGGTCCACCTCGATCACCTTGTCCAGGTGTTTCAGGCCGGTGATCCCCGCATAGGGCAAGGGATGCCGTTGGGCATGGTGGAAGGCCTTGCTGAGAATGGGGAAGAGGGTGTCGTCGATCAAGGTGCTCTTGCCGCTGCCGCTCACGCCGGTGATGCAGATGAAGGTGCCCAGGGGCAACTGCAGGTCAACGCCCTTGAGGTTGTTGCCTGTTGCACCCTTGAGCAGCAGCTGGTGGCCGTTGCCCTTGCGCCGCTGGGGGGGCACGCCGATGCGTTTGGTGCCGCTGAGGTACTGCGCGGTAAGCGAGCTGCCGGCCAGCACCTCCCCGGGGGTTCCCTGCGCCACCACTTGTCCGCCATGGATGCCGGCGCCCGGCCCCATGTCGATGAGGTGGTCGGCATGGATCATCATTTCCTTGTCGTGCTCCACCACCAGCACGCTGTTTCCGGCGTCGCGCAGCTCGCGCAAGCTGGCGATCAGGCGGTGGTCGTCGCGCATGTGCAGGCCGATGCTGGGTTCGTCCAGGATGTAGAGCACGCCGGTAAGCTGGCTGCCGATCTGGGTGGCCAGGCGGATGCGCTGGGCTTCGCCCCCGCTGAGGGTGCGGGCGCTGCGATCGAGGGTGAGGTATTCCAGGCCCACGTCCAGCAGGAACTTGCTGCGGGCCGCGATCTCCTTCACCACTTCGTGCGCGATCAATGCGCGGCGTTCATCCAGCTGCCCGGGCAGGGCCAGCATGTGGGCATGCAACTGGCTGATGGGCATGCGCGCCAATTGGGTGATGTCCTTGCCCGCGATGCGGAAACAGCGTGAGGTGAGCTTCAGGCGGCTGCCTTCGCACAGGGGGCATTGCACCATGCGGGTGAATTGCTCGGCCCACTTGCGCGCACTGTAGGTGCCTTCCTGCGCCTGCTCCAGAATGTGGGGAATGATGCCGTCGAACTGCATGGAGCGCGCGCTCAGCCCCGCCTTGCTCGGCACGCGCAAGGGTTCGTCCATGCCGTTGAGCAGGATGGCCAGCACATCCTCTTCCACTTCCTCGAACGCGGTGTTGGCATCATGCCCGTGGTGCTCCAGCACGGCTTCCACCTGTTTGAAGATGCCGGAGGGCTTGTAGGTGCCCAAGGCCGGAATGGCCCCGCGTTTGAGGCTTTTCGTGCGGTCGGGGATGATCTTTTCCGGGGCGGCCTCGGTCACTTCGCCCAAGCCGCCGCAACGGGGGCATGCCCCGTAGGGGCTGTTGAAGCTGAACAGGTTGGGCTCCGGCTCTTCGTAGGCGATCCCGCTTACCGGGTCCATGAGGTGCCGGCTGAGGTAGCGCGGTGCATCGGTACCCTTGGGGGCCAGCGCGATCAGGTTGCCCTTGCCGTGCTTCAAGGCCATGGCGCAGCTGTCGCGCAGGCGTTTGGCCTGGCTGTCGGCGATCTTCAGGCGGTCCACCACCAGCTCAATGTCGTGCACCTTGTAGCGGTCCAGCCGGGGCCTGCCGGTAAGGTCCAGCACGTTGCCGTCCACGCGGGCCCGCAGGAAGCCCTGCCGCAGCAGCTGCTCGAAAAGTTCGCGGTAGTGGCCCTTGCGGCCGCGCACCAGGGGCGCCAATATCAAGAGCTCCTTGCCGTTGTATTCCCGCAGCAACAGGTCCACGATCTGCTGGTCGGTGTACCGCACCATGGGCTGGCCGGTAACATGGCTGTAGGCTTCGCCCGCCCGGGCGTAAAGCAGGCGCAGCAGGTCGTAGATCTCGGTGATGGTGCCCACGGTGCTGCGCGGGTTGCGGCTGATGGTCTTCTGCTCGATGGCGATCACCGGGCTCAGGCCGTTGATCTGGTCCACATCGGGCCGTTCAATGCCGCCGAGGAATTGCCGGGCATAGGCATTGAAGGTTTCGATGTAGCGCCGTTGGCCTTCGGCGTGGATGGTGTCGAAGGCCAAGGAGCTTTTGCCGCTGCCGCTCAAGCCGGTCACTACCACCAGTTGGTCGCGCGGGATGCGCACGTCGATGTTGCGCAGGTTGTGCACGCGCGCGCCATACACTTCGATGTGCTCACCGGTCTCGTTGGCGGTGTGCGTTTCCATGCTGCCTTGCAGCAGGTTCCGGCCCTGGTCACTCATCCTCGGGCAAGGCCTTGTCAAAGTCTTCCGCCGGCAACAGCACCGTATAGGTCTTGCCGGGCCGGCCGGTGAGCGTATTGTCGCGCAGCCAAGGGTTGAGCAGTTTGAGCACCTTGTAGTTGGTGCCGTTGGCCGCGGCGAAGTCGTTGAGGTTGGCCACCGGGGTGGTCAGGGAAAGGGTGCGCGTGCGGTAGGGTTCGTACAGGTCCTTGGGCCGCAGGTGGAAGCCGTAGCGTTCGGGATCGGTGAGGATGGATTTCATGGCCAGGATGCGGAACACGTAGCGCGAGGTTTCCTCGGGCAGCAGCAGGGCGAAGTAGTCGTCCTGCTTTTGCCGGCCCAGCTGCAGCTGCAGGTTGCCGTGGCCCAGGTTGTAACTGGCAGCGGCCATGGCCCAGGAGCCGTAACGGGCATGGGCTTCCTTGAGGTAGGCGCAGGCGGCCTCGGTGCTGCGCACCACGTTGTAGCGTTCGTCCACCTCGCCGTTCACCTCCAGGCCGGCCTGTTTGGCAGTGCCGTCCATGAACTGCCAAAAGCCTGCGGCGCCGGCGGGGCTCACCACGTTGGCGAAGCCGCTTTCCACCAAGGGGATGTACTTGAGGTCGTCGGGCACGCCTTCCCGCCGCAGAATGGGTTCGATCACCGGGAACCAGCGGTTGGCCCGCTTGTGCGCCAGCAACGAGTTGCTTTGCCAGTAGGTGTTCACCAGCAGTTCACGGTCAAGCCGTTCGCGCACGTCCAGCAGTTCCAATGGCACGGGCTCGCCGCAGAAGTCGAGCGCATTGGGCAGGTTGAGGCTGAAGATGTTGTATTGCTCGTTGAAGCGCCGCTGGTGGGCCAGGTCCGTGTCCTCCCCGCTGGTGCTGAAGCAAAGGGTTTGCAGGGCAATGGACCCGCCGGCAAGGAGCAGGAGCATGACCAAGCTTTTGCCCGTGAGCGTGCTGAAGTTGCGCATGGCGCTACAAAGGTCGGGCGATCTGCGGCCTTTTCGTCATTGCGAACAAGGTGCCGAACACGAGCAGGGCATATCCCAGGTACAGCGCGGTGTGCACCGGTTCCCAACGCGGAATGAATACCCCGGCAATAAAGCTGAGCAGGGCGGAGAGCAGACCGAGAGCGCCGAACACCATGGCCACCTGCGGGTCGGTGAGGCCGGCATAGCTCAAGTAATGGGTGGTGTGGTCCTTGCCGCCCACGAAGGGGGAGCCGCCCTTGAGCAGGCGGTTGATGGAAACGGTGGTGGTATCGGCCAGCGGCAGGATGAACACCACGGTGGCCACCGAGATCTGGCGCCAGGTCTCGGCCGCGCCGTTGGGCGAAGGGGCGTTCCAGAAATAGCGGATGCCCAGGTAGGCCAGCAGTACGCCCAGGAACTGGCTGCCGGTGTCGCCCATGTACATGCGCGAAGGGTACCAGTTGAAGAACAGGAAACCGCCCAAGGCCCCGCACACGGCGATCATCACCACCGCGTTCATGTCGGCAGCGGCGCCGGTGAGCAGCTGCATGAGCAGGGCTGCCGCCAGAATGGCCAATGAAACCACGCTGGTGATGGCGTCCATGTTGTCCAGCATGTTGATGGCGTTCATCATGCCCACCACCCAAAGCACAGTGAAGATCTGGTCCAACAGGGGCACGTGGAAGAGGTCCACTGCGGTGCCGGTGGCCAGCAGCAGCAGGCCGCAGGCCACTTGCACCAGGAACTTCAGCACGGGCCGGGTGTCGTAGGCATCGTCGGCCAGGCCCATGAGAAAACCCAGGCCGGTGGCGGCGAGCAGCCCCAGGAGCTCCGGCCGGAAGGGGTCTGAAGCCTGGGGGAACAGCACGTTGAATGCGGCAAAGGCGAAGAGGAACACGATAAAGAAGCCGATGCCTCCGAAGGCAGGCTTGGATGATGCGTTCCAGCGCACCAGGCCGGGGGCGTTCTCCCGGATGCCGAACGTGCGGAAGAAGCGCATGAAGAGGGAGTTCACCAGCAGGGTGAAGCACAGCGCCAGCAGGAACAGGCCGGTGAGCAGGAAGAAGAGCTGTTCGGTGGAGTACATGCTTCAATGGCTCCAGGCCCGGCCCGCAAAGGGGTGGCCCGCAAGGTCCTTGCCGCTGATCACCGGGTGTTGGATGCCCCAATCAATGGCCAGGTCCGGATCGTTCCACAGGATGGTGCGCTCGGCACCGGGCGCATAATAGTCGGAACACTTGTAGGAGAAGATGGTGTTCTCTTCCAAGGCCAGGAATCCATGGGCCATTCCTTGCGGGATATAGAGCATTTCGTGCAGTCGGTCGTCCAAGCGGAAGCTGAGGTGTTGCCCGAAGGTGGGGCTGTCCGGCCGGACATCCACGCAAACATCCAGCACCGCCCCCCGCACCACCCGCACCAGCTTGGCCTGCGCGTAGGGGGCCAGCTGCAGGTGCAGGCCGCGCAGCACTCCCGCGCTGGAACGGCTTTCATTGTCTTGAACAAACACGGTGTCCAGCCCGGTGGCCTGCGCGAAGCGTGCGGCATTGAACGCTTCCATGAATTGGCCCCGGGCATCGCCGAACACCTTGGGGCGCAAGCGCAGCAGGCCGTTGATGGGCGTGGGAAAAACCTCGGTCATAGGTGCTGCAGGATGCGGGTAAGCCAGCTTTCCTTCCGCTTGGCGCCGGAGCGGTCTTCGTAATAGCCTTGGCCATAGCCGTAGCCGTAGCCGTAACCATAGCCGTAGCCGTAAGAGTAGCCGTATTTGTTGCGGTCCACGTCCACCCCGTTGAGCACGGTGCTCATGCGCTTGATGTGGTTCTCATTGATCAGGCGGTCCACATTCTGCACGAAGGTCTTCTTGGAATAGTCCGCGCGGAAGATGTAGATGGGGATGTCCGCCTTTTGAATGATGGAAATGCCGTCCGTTACCAAGCCCACGGGCGGGGTGTCGATCAGCACCACGTCGTAGCGCTGCTTGAGCTGCTCCAGGATGTGGTCCATGGCCGGGCTGATGATGAGCTCGCTGGGGTTGGGCGGGGTGGGGCCTGCGGTGATGAAGTCCAGGCCGGGCAGATTGCTCTTTTGGATGCAGGCGTCCAGGTCGTGCTTGCCGATCAGCAGGGTGCTCATGCCGTGGAGGTTTTCCGCCCCGAAGCCCAGGTGGATCTTGGGCTTGCGCATGTCCAGGTCCAAGATCACCACGCGTTTGTCGCTGAAGCAGATGATGCCGCCCAGGTTGATGGCCACGAAGGTCTTGCCTTCGCCGGAGATGGTGCTGGTCACGGCGATCATCTTCGGCCCCGGTGAATTGTCCACGAATTGCAGGTTGGTGCGCACGCTGCGGAAACTTTCGGCGATGAGCGATTTGGGGTGCTTGTCCACCAGCAGCTGGCTCACGGGTATCTCCTTCTTGTATTTGGGCACCATGCCCAGGATGCCCACCGAGGAGTTGCTGGCCTTGGCGATGTCGTTCAAGGAGGTGATGTTGTTGTGCAGGACGTACCTCACCACCACGATCAGCGCGCCGATGATCAGCCCGGTGAGGATGTAGGTGAGCATCACCATGCCGCGGTTGGGCGATATGGGCTGTGAAGGCAGTACGGCGGATTCCAGCACCCTGTTCTCCGGAACGAATCCCGCCTTGCTGATGCGGTACTCCATGTCCTTGTCCAGCAGCTGGGTATAGTATTTCTCGTTGATGTTGAACAGCCGCTCGATCCGCGCGTAGGCCAGTTCCTGCTCGGGCAGTTCCACGAAGCGGCTTTCATACTCGCGCAGTTTCCGGTCAAAGTCGGCCATGCGGGAGGCGATGCGTTCGCGCATTACCCCGATGCTCTGCATGATCAGCTGCTGCTGCTGCTCGATCTGGCGGTCCAGCAGGCGCAGGCTCTCGTTCTGTGAAGTGGCCTCAAAGGCCATCAGTTCGCGCTCTTGGAGCAGTTTGCCCAGCACGGTGATCTCTTCCTCGAGGGTGCCGGCGAACTGTGTTCCCGCCAGCAACGGCCTGAGCTGGTACACGTCCATGTGGCCGGCATCCTGCTTGGCGGCGTGTTCGATCTCCTGCAACAGGTTGTCCTCCATGCGCAGTTGGAGCACCTCGTTCTCGTACTCGTCGGAACGGGCCAGCAGCAGCGGGGTAAGCTGCTGCATGTTGGACACGCGGTTGTCCCGCTTGAAGACGCCCAGTTGCAGCTCGCTGGCCCGGAGCTCGGCAAACACGGTGTCCTTCTGGGTTTCGATGAACCGGAGGATGCTTTCGGCGCTTTCCGACTTGCGCTGCACATCGTAGGTGATGAACGCATCGGCCATGGCCTGGCACAGGTCGCGGGCCAGCATGGCGTTGTGGTCACGGGTGCCGATCTGCAGGGTCTTGGCACTGGGGTCGGCGATGGCCACACTGATCTGCCCGGCGAACTCGGCGGTCAAATTGCCGGTGTTGTTCAAGGTGAAATAGTGCGTGCCGCGATCTTGGTCGGCAGGCCAGGCCAGCCTTCCGGTGTAGGTGATGACCGCCTTGAAGTGGGGGGTGCTGAACGCCTCGCCCAAGGCAATGGGCAGGGTGGTGGTGTTAGGCCCTGCGGTATATGACAGCACGATGCGCCCATCCTCGGTTTTCTCCAGGGTGATGGGCCGGCCCAGAATGGAAGCGTCGGTGATCTCCACCTGGTCCACCTTGTAGAAGGATTGTTTGTAGCGTTCCTCGGTGAGGATCTGGCCGCGGAAGAAATAGCGCACCTGCAACGGGAGCAATTCCACGGCCTTGCTGATGAAGAACCTCGATCGCAGCAGCTGCACGTCGGCCTGCAGGTTGTTGTCTTCCAGCAGCGGGGTGTTCACCATCAGCACCGTGCGGGCGTTGTTGGTCTGGCCCAGCTGGAGCATGACGTTGCTGGCGTAGGTGGGGGCGGTGTAGCGCAGGTACAACTGGGCCGCGCCGAAGGCCAGCAGCAGGCACATCACGATCCATACCAGCGTGCGCTTGACGATATAGACGAACAGGCCGAGATCGAACTCGTTGCTGAAATTGGTGATGCGGTCGCGGTAGCTGTCCAGCTGGGCAGCCCGGTTGCTCACCTCATCGTTCAACATGCCGGCAAATTACTTGAAGGTCTGGATGATCCCCAGCACCAGTACGGCACTGGTGAGCAATGTGACCAACGGTGTGACCTCGGAGAGGATGCCCCGGGCGATCTCGGCATTGGGCTGCACATACACGATGTCGTCCGCCTGGAGCACCACGTCGGCATATTTCAGGTTCTCGATGTCCGAAAGGTCGAACTGCATCACCTTGCGCTTGTCGCCATCCTTGCGGAACAATTTCACGCGGCGGGCATCGCCCCGTTTGGCAATGCCGCCGGCCCGGGCCAGCACTTCCAGCAGGGAGGTGTTGTTGTTCTCCAGCATCACCACCTTGGCGTCGCCGCCGCCGCCGGGGAAGACCACCACGCGCCGGTTGCTCACCGAGAGCAGCACGAAGGGTTTCTGGTAGTAGGTGGCGTAGCGCTGCTCCAGCAGCTGCTCCGCCTCGCGGATGGTGAGGCCGCCCACGGGCACGTTGCCCACCACGGGCAGCTTGGCGTGTCCGTCCGGATACACCAAGTAGGAGAATTGGATGCGGTTGGCATTGGTCATGGAGAGGTTCTCCTCGTTCACCATGTCCACCATCTTGAACCCGTCGTTGGCGTACATCCGGAAGGTGAGGATGTCGTCCGGTTGGATCTTGAACTGGCGCTCCAAGGTGTCCGAGGCGGTATCGAACTGGTAGTCCCGCGGGGTTTTGAACATGATGTCCCGGTTGATCGCACAACCGCCGAGCATCAGCGCAGCCAAGCCCAATACGATCGACAATTTCCCCATTCGCTACGGATTTCGCGCAAAAGTAACCATCGGCACCGGCCGGTTCAGGCCAGCAGTTCGGTATACAGCGCGGCCATGTCGTCCACCAGGCGGGCGTAGTGGTAGCGGGCGCCCACCTGGTCCCATCCGGCGTTGGAAAAGTTGGTCCGCAAGCGGTCGTTCTCCACCAGCTCCATCAGCCGGTCGGCAAAGCCTTGCGCATCGTTGTTGTCGCACAGCAGCCCGGTAACCCCTTCGTGCACCACATTCTCAATGCCGCCCACGCGCGTGCTTACCACGGGCTTGCCGGCAGCTTGGGCCTCGATCAGGCTCACCGGGGTGCCTTCATTGAAGCTCGTGAGCGCCACGATGTCCGCACCGGCGTAAGCAATATCGATCTCCTTGATCCAGCTGGTGAAGGTGACCTGCGCAGGGCCCACCACCGGCTTGCCGTTCACGCCGTGCCCGAACCCGTGGCCGTTGAACCCCGGGGCTTGGACCTGGGTCAACCCCAGGCTTTCCGCTTCGCGTTGCAGGCGCAGGCGCTCTTCGCCGTCCCCCACAATGAAGGCCCTGATGCGTTTGCCGGTGCGATCCTGCACTTGCTTGATGCCTTTGAGGAACAAGGCATGGTTCTTCACCGGTACCAGCCGGCCCACGATGGCCACGGCCAGCTCGTCCTCGGCCAGGCCGTATACCCTGCGGAACAGGCTCCTCTTGGCCTGCTGGTCTGCCCGGAACTTGGTCAGGTCGAAGCCCAAAGGGACCACGGAGACCTTCTCCGCCCGGCAGATCCGGTGCTCCTCCACGAGTTCCTGCTTCTGCTTCTCGCTGATGGCGATGATCCGCGAGGTGCGCTGCGCCAGGAACCGCTCCATGTTCTTGAATAGTGCGGTGTGCACCGGGCCGAAATAGCTGTGGAACACGTGGCCATGGAAGGTGTGCACCACGGCCTTCACGCCAAGTTCATGGGCCGCCAAGCGCCCCACTCCGCCGGCTTTGGCCGCATGGGTGTGCACCACGTCGGGCTTGAATTCCTTGATCAGTTGTTTGATGCGGCGGTAGGCCGTGCGGTCTTTCCACGGGGAGATCTCCCGGCGCATTTCGGGCAGCACCATGGCTTCCACGCCCAAGGAGCGCAGGATGTGGCCGCTGCCTTCCTCATGCGGGCCTTCGGGCCCTCCTACCAGCAGGGTGGTGAATTCCTCCGGCAGGTAGCGGGTAAGGTAGGCCGCGTTGTGCGTAGGCCCGCCCAGGTTGAACCGGTTGATGATGCGCAGTACGCGTGGCATAAGGCGGGATTGCGGAAAGGAAGGTAAGGGCTTGGGCGTGAATGCGGCTACTGCGTGCCGGACCGATGGGTCCACCACCATACATAAACGACCAGTGCGTGAATGGTTGCCTGTGCGCTGCCGGGGCTTGCCGATCGCAGCTGGCGCACCAGGCCGGCCGTGCGGCCGGGGTCCAGTCCGGCAGCGGCCACGGCATCGGGCCTCAGCACCTCGTCCACCAAGGCGGCCAGGGGGCCGCGCAGCAGGTCGCGCAGGGGTACTTCAAATCCTTTTTTGGATCGCTGCATCACGGTGGGCGGCAGCAGGTGCCCAAAGGTTTGCCGCAGGATGTGCTTGCCCGATCCCTTGCGCAACTTCAGTTCTGCGGGCAGTGCGAAGGCGAGCTCCACCACGCGGCGGTCCAGGAAGGGGGGGCGCACTTCCATGCCGTGGGCCATGCTGGTAAGGTCCACCTTGTGCAGCATGTCGTTGGGCAGGGTGGAGGCCATATCGGCGAGCAGCACGCCGTTGAGGCCGTCCAGCCGTGCAAGCGGGGCGGCCAGGAGGGCGGTGCGCCCGGCGAGCACGTCGGCGGGGTTGGGCATGGCCACGAAGGCTTCGGCTTCCGGGGCCGGGGTGAAGGCTGCCAGCTGGAGAAAGCGCTCGGCGCCGCTTTGTCCGGCCATGCGGGCAAACCGGTCCAGTTGCCGGATGCGGTTCTGCCAGGCGCTGTTGCGCGACTTGGGCAGCGTGCTCCAGAGCGGTGCCAACAAGGTTGCGGCGCGCTCGGCGGCACCGGGCGTGCGCCAGCGCAGTTCGGCCTGGTGCTTCTGGTAGCCGCCGAACACCTCGTCGGCCCCGTCGCCGCTCAGGGCCACGGTGACCTGCTTGCGCGTGCGCTCGCACAGGATGAAGGAAGGCAGTGCCGAGCTGTCCGCGAAGGGCTCGTCCAAGGCCTTCAGCAGCCGTACATAGCCGTCGGCAAGTTCTTCCCGGCCCAGTTTGAAGGTGTGGTGTTCACTGCCGATGTGCTGCGCCACTTCCTCGGCGTAGCGCGTTTCATCGAAGAAGGGATCATCGGCATAACCGATGCTGAAGGTGTGCAAATGCCGGTGGTGGCGTGCGGCCAGGGCGCTGATGATGCTGCTGTCCACCCCGCCGCTGAGGAAGGCGCCCACGGGCACATCGGCCTCCAGGCGGAGCTTCACGGCATCATCGAGCAGGTTGAACAGTTGCTGCCCGGGGTTCGCCGGAGCTGCGGTGCGCTTGGCGGCATCGGCCAGGTCATACCATTGTTCAACCCGTACCCCATCGGCATCCACGTGCATGGCGTGGCCGGGCAGCAGCTTGTGGATGCCTGCCACCGTGGTGTGCGGGGCGGGCGTGAAGAAGAAGGTGAGGAACTGGCGGGCCGAATCTGGGTCGGGAATGGCGGGAACCCCCAGGGCCAGCAAGGCCCGCAGCTCGCTGGCGAACATGAAATGCCCTGCATGCACGGCCCACAGCAGGGGCTTCACGCCGTAGCGGTCGCGCGCCAGGAACAGGCGGTCTTCCTGCGCATCATGGATGGCCAAGGCGAAAAAACCGTTGAGGTCGTGCAGAAAGCCGGGGCCCTTTTCAAGGAACAGCCGCAGCACCACCTCGGTGTCCGTGTGGCTGCGGAAGCCGTGGCCCTGCTGCTCCAAGCGGCTGCGCAGCTCGCGGAAGTTGAACACTTCCCCATTGAAGACGATGGTATAGCGCCCGCCCGCGTCGGTAAAGGGCTGGTGGCCGGCGGCACTGGTGTCGGTGATGCTCAGGCGGCGGTGGCCCAGCAGGGCGCGCCCTTGGGCATACTGGCCGGCATCATCCGGCCCGCGGTGCGCCAAGGATCCCAGGGCGGCAGCGAACTGTCCGTCCGGGAAGGCCGGCCCAGGGCCGGTCCGGAAGGTGCCGATGATCCCGCACATCTGTGCCGTTGCAGGCGGCGGGGGCGGCGCCGGGCCACCATCGCCGCCGGTGTCCTTCCTAGAGGTGGATCACTTCGCCGTAGGCCGCAGCGGCCGCTTCCATCACGGCCTCGCTCATGGTGGGGTGGGGGTGCACCGTTTTAATGATCTCGTGGCCGGTGGTCTCCAGCTTGCGCAAGGCCACGCACTCGGCGATCATTTCCGTAACGTTCATGCCGATCATGTGCGCCCCCAGCAGCTCGCCGTATTTCGCATCGAAGATCAGCTTGATGAAACCGTCCTTGGCACCGGCCGCACTGGCCTTGCCACTGGCGCTGAAGGGGAACTTGCCCACTTTCAGGGCGTAGCCTTTTTCCTTGGCGGCCTTCTCGGTGTAGCCCACGCTGGCCACCTCGGGCGAGCAGTAGGTGCAGCCCGGGATATTGTTGTAATCCAGCGGTTCGGGGCTGTGCCCGGCGATCTTTTCCACGCAGATGATGCCCTCCGCGCTGGCCACGTGCGCCAAGGCTTGGCCGGGCACCACATCGCCAATGGCATAGTAGCCCGGGATGTTGGTGGCATAGAACGGGTCCACCTTGATCTTGCCCTTGTCGGTGATGATGCCCGTTTCTTCCAGGCCGATGCCTTCGATGTTGGAGGCGATGCCCACGGCGCTCAGCACGATGTCGCACTCGATCACCTGTTCGCCCTTGGCGTTCTTCACGGTCACCTTGCAGCCCTTGCCGCTGGTGTCCACCTTGGTCACCTCGCTGGAGGTCATCACGTCGATGCCCTGTTTCTTGAAGCTCCTTTCCAGCTGTTTGCTCACTTCTTCATCTTCCACCGGCACCACATTGGGCATGAATTCCACCAAGGTCACCTTGGTCCCCATGGCATTGTAGAAATAGGCGAACTCGCTGCCAATGGCGCCGCTGCCCACCACCACCATGCTCTTGGGCATCTCGGGCAGCACCATGGCCTCGCGGTAGCCGATCACCTTTTTGCCGTCCTGCTTCAAGGCGGGCAGTTCACGGCTGCGGGCACCCGTGGCGATGATGATGTGCTTGGCCTCGAGCACCTGCTTTTTACCGTCGGCGCCGGTCACCTCCAGCTTCTTGCCGGGCTTGAGCACGCCGGTGCCCATCACCACGTCGATCTTGTTCTTCTTCATCAGGAACTGCACGCCGTTGCTCATGCCCTTGGCCACGTCGCGGCTGCGTTGCACCACGCCCTTGAAGTCTGCTGTGGGCGTGCCCACATTGATGCCATAGTCTTTGGCGTGGTTGATGTACTCGAACACGTTGGCGCTCTTCAGCAGGGCCTTGGTGGGGATGCAGCCCCAGTTGAGGCAGATGCCTCCCAGGGATTCTTTTTCCACTACGGCGGTCTTCAGGCCCAGTTGGCTGGCACGGATGGCAGCCACATAGCCGCCGGGGCCGCTGCCGAGAACGATCAGGTCATAGCTCATCTGCTGGTGATGGGGATTGGTATGGATGGTGGCAGGCTTTCGTGCTTGCCCGTGGTATTGCGCGGCGCGAAGGTAGCTGTACGGGGTGAAGCGCGGAAGCCGCCCCCGGCCCGGTACCGCAGTACGGGCATGCCGGGCGGGCACTTGCGCTGTTTTCAACGATCGATCGGGCAGGATCCTTTCACCGGGGCTGCGGTTGATCGCCGGGGGCGCTTACATTCGGCGCAACCAAACATGCACCAAACCATGAGTGACGCTACCCAAACCATGCCCGCCCGGCCCACCTTGCTTACCGTGATCTGTATACTCAGCTTCATCATGGGCGCGTGGGGCGTGTTCAGCGGGATCCAAAACCTCACCGTGGACCAAGCCGCCGCGTTGGAAAAGGCCCGTGTGGAAATGGAACAAGCGCGGGCCGATCTGGGCGACCAGGCGAGCGGGCTGCCCGGGCAAATGCTCGATTCGGCCATGAATTTGGCCGAGCGGTCTGCCGCCAATGCCAAGCCCATCGGCATCAGCAACATCGTGCTTTCGCTGCTCAGCCTGTTCGGCGTTTGGCAAATGTGGAACCTGCGCAAGAGCGGCTTCTGGCTGTACGTGCTCGCATCGGTGGGGGGGCTGGTCACCACCGTCTATTTCCTCGGCGGCAGCATGATCGCCCTGTTCTCCGTGGGGTTCGTGGGGTTCTTCTCGCTGGTGTTCATTGTTCTTTACGCAGTGAATCTCAAGCACATGCACTGATCGGCCCAACTCCTTTTTCAAAAGCCTCCGGCCGGTCCGGGGGCTTTTTTGTTGCTTCGCGCCGTGGATCCGCAAACATCTTCTTCTCCCGCACCGGTGACGCGGCCGCGCACGCTCACCTGGCTGTGCACGGCCAGCTTCATCAACCAAGGCCTGGTATTCCCGTTGTACCTGCTGGGCATCCCCGTGGCCTATGCCATGCGCACCATGCCGGAGGAGGAGCTGCGCACCATGGTGGAGCAGGCCTATGCCGCCTTCATGCAACCGGAACAGCAGGAAATGTTGACGGCCTACATCGGCCTGATGAAGGCCCACGGCCCCGCACTGATGGGCATCTTCGCCCTGCGCACCCTGGCCCGGTTCATCGGCACCCTGCGCATGTGGCAGGGGCGGAAGGACGGCTTTCACATCTACACCAGCGCACAATTGCTGGGCATGTTGGTGCCCATCCTCATCGCCGGGCCGGTCACCCTCAGCTTCGTGGGGTTCATCCTGGCCCTCAACTGGTGCTACCTCTACTTCATCCACCGCAAGGCCTTGCGATAGCTTGGGCTTGGCCGCTCACCGGCAGGCGATCCCGCTGATCTCCACGTTCACCCCGCGCGGCAGTCCCTTCACCGCCACGGCTTCCCGTGCGGGCGGCGCATCGGTGAAGTACTTGCCGTACACCTCGTTCACCGCGCCGTAATGCTCCATGCTGCTCATGAAAATGGTGCACTTCACCAGGTGGCCGAAATCCAGGCCCGCCGCCCGGAGCAGCATGCCGAGGTTCTCCATCACCTGCTCGGTCTCCGCAGCGATGGAGTCCATGCGCAGCTGCCCGGTATCGCCGATCAGCGCGATCTGGCCGCTGAGGAACACCAGGCCGTTGGCTTCCACGGCAGGGGAGTAGGGGGCCAGCGGCTTGGCGGCACCGGCGGGGAAAATTGGCTTTTTCATGCGGCCAAAGATCGCACGCCGGCCACCGCCGATGCTGATGTTGGTCAGCGGCGGGCGTGAACCTCCGGTATGGCCGCGACCCGCTGCCGACCGCTTGCGGGCCGGAACACCAGCGGCGCATGGCACCGGCTTAGCTTTGCGCCCCGATGAAGAAAACAGACCGACCGTTGATCCTCGTTACCAATGACGACGGCATCTTCGCCCCGGGCATACAGCACCTCGCGCAGGAAATGGCGGCGTTCGGCGACGTACTTGTGGTGGCACCGGACAAGCCGCAAAGCGCCATGGGCCATGCCATCACGATCCACAACTTCCTGCGCTTGCGCCAGGTGGAGTTTGCCGACGGCATCGCCGCCTACAGCTGCAGTGGCACCCCGGTGGACTGCGTGAAGCTGGCGGTCTACCACATCATCAAGGGGCGCCCGTCGCTGTTGGTCAGCGGCATCAACCACGGCAGCAACCTCAGCATCAACGTGCTGTACAGCGGTACCATGAGCGCGGCCGTGGAAGGGGCGTTGGAAGGCATTCCCAGCATTGGCTTCTCGCTGATGGAATACGGCATCGACGCCTCCTTCGCGCACACCCTGCCGGTGGTGCGCTCCGTTACCGCCAATGTGCTCAAGCACGGCTTGCGCCAGGGCTGCTGCCTGAACGTGAACATCCCGCCGGCCGCTTGCGGGCCGCTCAAAGGCATCCATGTGTGCCGGCAGGCCCCCGGTCATTGGGCCGATGCGGTGGAGACCCGGCGCGATCCCGCCGGCCATGAATACCACTGGCTCAAGGGCGAATTCCTCGCCAAGGACCAGGCAGAGGACACCGACGTGTGGGCCACCGGCAATGGCTTTGCCAGCGTGGTGCCGGTACAATTCGACATGACCGCCCACCACGAGCTGCAACACATTGCCACCTGGGACCATGCGCTTTGACAAGGTGTGGTTCGGCTACGCACTGGGACTGGTGCTGCCCTTTGCGGGCCTGCTGGGCTACTCGGCCTTCGCGGTCACCGTGCTTCGGCCCGAGCTGGAGCTGGATTTCCTGTTGCGCAACATGCTCTTCGGCATCCGCGGGAACATTGCGCCCACCCTGTCGCTGAGCCTGCTGGCCGATGTGGTGTGCTTCTTTGCGCTGGACCGCCGGCGCATGCTCAAGGCCATGCGCGGGGTCATCGGGGCCATGCTCACCTACGGGGCGGTGATCGTACTGCTGCTGCTGCTATGGGGAAGAGACTTTATGTGATCGCCGGGGAGGCCAGTGGCGACCTCCATGGCGCCAACCTCATCCGTGCGCTCAAGCAGCGCGCAGGCGCGCAGGGCATCGCCGTACGTGCCTGGGGAGGCGATCGCATGCAGGCGGCCGGGGCCGAAGTGGTGAAGCATTACCGCGAACTGGCCTTCATGGGCTTCACCCAGGTACTGCTGCACCTGCGCACCATCCTGCGCAACATCAAGGCCTGCCAGGAGGACCTGTTGCGCTTCAAGCCCGATGCGGTGGTGCTCATCGACTACCCCGGTTTCAACCTGCGCATCGCCCGCTTCGCCCGGGCCAAGGGGATCAAGGTGTTCTACTACATCAGTCCGCAGCTCTGGGCTTGGAAGGCCGGCCGCATCAAAGCCATTCGCCGCGACGTGGACCGCATGTTCGTGATCCTGCCCTTCGAGAAGGATTGGTATGCCGCGCGCGGCATGGAGGTGGAGTTCGTTGGGCACCCCCTGCTGGATGCCTTGGAACAGGACGATCTCGCCCCCGCGGTATCCAGCGTTGAGGATGCCCGCCCGGTGGTGGCCCTGTTGCCGGGCAGCCGCCTGCAGGAGATCCGCCGCATGCTGCCCGCCATGCTCGCCGTGGTCAAGGATCTTCCCGATCACCGCTTTGTGGTGGCCGCCGCTCCTTCGGTGCCTCCGGAAGTTTACCATGCCCTCATCGGCGCGGCACCGGTGCAGCTGGTGGCCGGCGGCACCTACGGGCTGCTTCGCCAGGCCGAAGCAGCCCTGGTGACCAGCGGCACCGCCACGCTCGAAACGGCCCTCATCGGCACGCCCGAGGCCGTTTGCTACAGCGGTGGCGCGCTCAACATCTGGTTGGCCAAACGTTTCATCCAAGTGCCGTTCATCTCCCTGGTGAACCTGATCATGGGGCGTGAAGTGGTGCGGGAACTGATCCAGCGCGACATGCGGCCTGCGGCATTGCGGCAGGAGTTGGAGCGCTTGCTGCACGATGCAGCGTACCGGCGGCGCATGCAGCACGACTTCTCGGAACTGCGCACCCGGTTGGGCGGTGCCGGGGCATCGGCACATGTGGCCGATCGGGTGTGGAAAAGTCTGTGAACCGCGCCGATCTGCCCCGAAGGCCAAGGATAGTTTCGCGCCGTCATGCTCCGGGGAGTGCTCCTGTTCATCATTGCGGTCATTGCCGGCACGGCTTCCGCCCAATACGCCAGCATGCGCGTGGGCCTCTTCCGCGAGCACCCCGGCCGCCAGGTGATGGTGATGGGCGACGGCGGGCCGTTGACCATCTGGGTGGACGGCAAACAGGCTGCCGAGCTCTCCTCCACGGATGGACTGGTGATCAAGGCCACGGAACAAGGCATCCATGCGCGTTCGCTCCTGCTGGACCTCACCGCCAGCAATTCCCTCGTGTTCCGATCGCCGGTAGGCCGCGGCTTCCGCTTGCGGAACATGGCGCCCAAGTCGGCGGAGCGCGCCTATCCCGGTGATCTGGAGGTCGCCAAGACCGGAGGCGGCTTCCGCCTGGTGGCCACTGTGCCCTTGGAGGATTATGTGGCCGGCGTGGTGCAGGCCGAAGCCGGAAAGGACCAATGGCTGGAGTACTACAAACTGCAGGCCGTATGCTGCCGCACCTACGCCTTGGCCAACAAGCGCCGTCATGCCGGCGATGGGTTCGAGGTGTGTGATGCCGTGCACTGCCAAGTGTTCCACGGCCGCAACCGCCAAGATAGCATCCGCCAAGCCGTGGCCCTCACGCGGGACCTGGTGGTGGTGGACTCGGACATCCGCCTGATCCACGCCACCTTCCACAGCAACTGCGGCGGTGAAACCATGAATGCCGAGGATGTGTGGAGCAAAAGCGAGCCGTATTTGCTGGGCACCGTGGATACCTTCTGCCTGCGTGAACCGCACGCGGTATGGCAAAAGAACCTGCCGCGCACCAAATGGCTGGGCTACCTCAAGCGGGAGTTCGGTGTGGATACGGATGACAACAATGTAGTGGCCCGCGTAACCAACTACAGCCCCGCCTGCCGCGACAACTTCCTGGCCAACATCAGCCCGGCCGTTCCCCTCACACAGCTGCGCAAGGACCTGCACCTGCGGTCGGCATTCTTCAGCGTGCGGCCCGAAGGGGACATGGTCGTGCTTTCCGGCCGCGGATTCGGCCACGGTGTGGGCCTCTGCCAGGAAGGCGCCATGCACATGGCGCGCCACGGCTACAGCTACTCCGATATCCTGCACCACTACTTCTCCAGTGTGCACCTGGTGAAGCTCCAGAACCTCGATTTCTTCCGCGACGAGGGCCAGTGAACGCCCCGGCAACACGTATCCAAGGCGAGGGCAGGGCCCCTACTCCTGGTGCTCCCTTGCCCGTTTGCGTTCCTTCTCCTCCTGCGTAGGGAAGCGCCAGGCCACTTGCAGCGAGTACACCACGTTGTGCGAGCGCACCAGTATGTCGAACGTGTTCAGGCTGCTCTGGCCGCGCAGCTCGATCAGCCAGCTGCCCACCTCTTGGCCCAGCCCCACTGCCGCGCTCCATTGCCCGCGGTTGGTATGGCCTGAAGGGCTGAACTCGATCTCCGATACCAGGTTGCCGTGGTCGAACACTTTCTGTTTTCCGAAGAGCAAGTAGCCGTACATCAGGCCGCCGCTCAGGTACAGGCCCTGCGGGTCGGGGTTGGTGCTTACCTTCAGCAACAGCGGCATTTCCAGGTAGTTCAGCGCGATCGAGGTGCGTGTTTTGTACACACTGTTCACCGTAACACTGCCCTTGCCGATGTACATCGGTTCGATCAACAGGGAAACCTGCCCGGTGATGGGTGCCTCGAAGCTCCAGCCAGCCACCGGGCCCACCTTGGGCAAGCCGGCCCAAGCCAGGAATTGACCGGCCGTTTGCGTGGCGATGCCCACGCCCAGTTTGGGGCCGTTGCGCGATTCCTGTGCGGCCATCAGCAGGGGGCATAGCAGTACGAACAGCAACGAAGCAGGGCGATCAAGGCATTTCATGGCGGGTGTGAAGTTGCGAGTTTCATCCCATCGTTCCCCAAATACACCCCGGCTCGAGGGGGGGCAACCCATGGATGTTCAAGTGTTTGGATGAAATAACACGACGTTCATCGATGAAAAAGGGAGATTCGTCTTGACAAACGACCCCTTGGTGGTGCAACTTGCGGCATCAATCCATTTCCCATGTGGCCCGTACTGACCCTCACCCTGTTGCTTCAGCTCACGCACGAAGAACAACTCTTCGCCCAGCAGGCTGCACCCGTGGTGCAACCGCAGGCGGAAGAGGCAGAGGCTCCGGCGCTGCGGCCCGAGGAAACCTGTGCGGCATGGCCGGAGGAGCCTGCCGAAGATTGCTGATGCCACCCGCCGGCGGCGCAAGTTGCCGGATGCCCGGAAACCCTGACGCTCCTTGCTGCGTCGGGGTTTTCCATTTTTAGTGCCTGTTCGGGACCTGTTGAA
The DNA here is from genome assembly GCA_020852835.1 of Flavobacteriales bacterium. Taxonomy (GTDB): domain Bacteria; phylum Bacteroidota; class Bacteroidia; order Flavobacteriales_F; family PHOS-HE28; genus PHOS-HE28. The sequence continues at coordinate 6,457 of JADZAC010000020.1, read as the reverse complement.
CGAAGGACTCCGAGGCTAATTTTCGTTCAGGTGCAGCCTGAAGATCATCGCGTAGCGGGGTCTATGGGATCATTTTCTCTGCGAAGCATGGGCGGAAAAGAGACCGGAGGACGAGCTTGAAGAGATCCCAAACAAGCTCTTAGTGGCCGGCAAGGCGATCTTTGCGCATGGCGCGATCCAAATTGGTGCCGTGGCTGCTGGTGGCCGCAGCGATGATGGGGGCGAAGGACTCCTTTGCCCAGTGGGCATTCACCGGCGACACCTCCGCCACTTGGCAGCAGGCCGTGGCGCGCTACGCCCGGTTCGATTCGCTCCACGCCGGGGCCAAGCTCATCCCCATCGGGCGCGATGACGGCGGGCATCCCATCCACCTCTTTATCCTGAGCGACGGCAGCGGGTTCACACCGGACAGCATCCGTGCGGCAGGCAAAAACATCCTGTGGGTCACCAACGGCATCCACCCCGGCGAACCCGACGGCATCGACGCCAGCCTGCTCCTGGCCCAAGCCCTGCTGGAAAGCGACCAGCTCATGGGCCTGCTGGCCAACACCGCCGTGTGCATCGTGCCGGTGTACAACGTGGGCGGGGCACTGAACCGGGGCAGTTTCAGCCGCGCCAACCAGAACGGCCCTGCGGCATACGGATTTCGCGGTAACGCCAAATACCTCGACCTCAACCGGGATTTCATGAAGATGGATTCCGAAAATGCACGCACCTTGGTTGCTGCGCTCACCGCGTGGGACCCCGACATCTACTTCGAGACGCATGTGAGCGATGGTGCCGATCACCAGTACATCATGGCGCTGATGGCCACCCAAAAGGACAAACTGGCCAAGCCCCTCTCCGCGTTCATGACGGGCACCCTCATTCCCGGCCAGTATGCGTGGATGGAGCGCAAAGGCATGCGGATGTGCCCCTACTTCGAAACCACGCACGAGATCCCCGAAGAAGGGTTGCAAGGCTTCAACGACGGCCCCCGGTACAGCAGCGGGCACGCCGCCCTGTTCGACCGCATCGGCATCATCAGCGAGTCCCATGTGCTCAAGCCGTTCGCCGATCGGGTGAATGCCACCTTGCAACTGCTCTTCGGCACCCTGGCCGTAATGAACGAACACCCGGGGGAATTGCGTGCCGCGCGCACCGCTGCCAAAGCAGCCACGGCGCAGGCAACAGCCTTTGGCCTGAACTGGCGGCTGGACACGGCCGTGGTGGAACAACTGCCCTGGCAGGGATATGCCGCCCGCCGGGAAGCCAGCAAGGTCACCGGCATGCAGCGCCTGCGCTACGACCGCTCCGCACCCACCGACATCCGGGTGCCTTGGCGCGATACCTGCCGGCCCGCGATCACGGTGAAAAAGCCCCAAGCCTACATCGTGCCCCGCCAATGGCAGGAGGTGGTCGAGCGGTTGCGTCTGAACGGTGTGTACATGGAAGCACTGGACCACGACACCCTGCTCACCGTGGAGCAGGACAGCATCGGGGCCTTCACCACCGTGCCCATGGCCTATGAAGGGCACTACCTGCACCGGGACGTGCTGACCGAACGAAGGCAGGTGAACATGGTGGTGCCGGCCGGAGCTTGGCGCATACCCATGGGCCGCGCCACCGACCGCTACGTCATGGAGGCCCTGGAGCCCCGCGCCGATGACGGCTTCTTCGCCTGGAACTTCTTCGACGGCATCCTGCAGCAGAAGGAGTGGTTCGACCCTTACGTATTCGAAGATCGTGCGGCAGGCCTGCTGGAAGAAGACCCCGTGCTGCGTGAGGCGTTCATGCGCAAGCGTGCCGTGGATCCCGTCTTCGCACAGGACCCTTGGGCGCAGCTCACCTGGATCTACCGCCGCTCGCCGTGGATGGAACCGGGCTATCGCAAACATCCCGTGTTGCGCGTGGTGGATTGAGCAGCACGTGTATCATTGCGGCATAACCCGGCAACAAGCATGGAATTGAACGACCTGGGCATTGGTGCACGCGTGGCGCACCCCACTCTGGGCACCGGTGTGGTGTTCGACCTCGATCCGCGCACCGTGCACATCTTCTTCAAGGACCACGGCGAACAGCCGGTGAGCCGCAGTTTCGAAGGCCTGCGGGTGATCGCCCCCGGCGTGGAGGTGGAACCCGAACCACTGGACCTGGACCATGTGCGCGACGCGCTGCGCGAAGTGCTCGAAGAGCTGCAAACGCCGCAGCGCCCGGTGGAAATGGCCCGGCGCTACGCTGGCGGCACCATGGAGATCAAACCGCGCGACGCCTCCCTGAAGAGCAAGGAGGTGCCCATCGAAGATTTCTTTCACAAGATCGTGATGATCCGCGACCGGTTCCGGGTGCTGGAACAGAAGATCAATGCCCATACCGGCATCAGCGAGCAGGACAAGGTGGAACTCCAGCAGTATATCACCCGCTGCTACGGCAGTCTCACCACCTTCAACATCCTCTTCGAAGACAAGGAGGACCAGTTCGTGGGCCAGAAAGGGGAGGGGTAGTTCGTGGAGCGCAAGGCGAAGCTGTTCGTGCTGCACCGCAGGTGATACTTTGCCCACTGCCTCTGCCTGCTTCCTCCAGTTTCTGCTGCCTCCTGCTCCCGATCGTTCACAACTCATTCCCCATTCCGGAAAAAAGAACGTACCTTCGGACCACGGAAGCGTTCTTTCTCAGCCGTGAGCTGATCAACAGCCAGCCCACACAGGCCATAGGTTCTCAAAACCAACATTTCTACCTCAGGGTCGGAAGATCCAAGGAGCAAAGGCGGGCCTCGCCACCTGCGGGTGGTATCCTTCGGGAACATCGAGGATTACTGAACTCTTTCTGTCCGACCCGCTCATGTGATCCATGGGTTTTCTGAACTCGGTCCTGTGTGGGCTTTTTTTGTCCCGCCGCTTCGGCACTTCCTTTGCCTGCTTTCCCGCCCATGACCAACGACGGTAGCCTCCTGCCCGTGATGGAAGCCTTCCTCACCTTGCAAGGGGAGGGTGCTTACACCGGCCAAGCCGCATACTTCATCCGCCTGGCGGGCTGCGATGTGGGCTGCTCCTGGTGCGACGTGAAGGAGAGCTGGGATGCCGCCCGGCACCCGGTGGTGGCCGTGGAGGCGATCGTGGCCGAAGCCCTCCGCCACCCGGCCCGCATTGCCGTGGTCACCGGCGGTGAACCGCTGCTGCATGAACTGGGCCCGCTCACCGCAGCCTTGCGCCATGCGGGCTTCCGCACCCATTTGGAAACCAGCGGCACCTCGCCGCTCAGCGGCCATTGGCACCACATCTGCTTCAGCCCGAAAAAATTCAAACCGCCGGTGCCGGGCTTCCACCAGCTGGCCGATGAGCTCAAGGTGGTGGTCTTCAACAAGCACGATCTGCAATGGGCCGAAAGCCATGCCGCCTTGGTGCGGGCGGACTGCAGCTGCTACCTCCAGCCCGAATGGAGCAAGCGCGATACCATGGTCCCCTTGGTGGTGAATTACTCCCTGGCCCGGCCGCGCTGGCGCATCTCCCTGCAAACACACAAATACCTGAACATTCCATGATCAACGCCGCATGGCGCCTAGCAGGCAACCACCTGCGGGCGGCACTGGCCGGTGTGTGTGCAATGGGCCTGGCCACGGGCCTGCTGGCCCAGCCCGCCCGTTACACCACCACCAATGGCAAAGCCATCAAACTGTACGAGAGCGGGGCGGAGTGCATGCGCCAACGCAAGTGGGATTGCGCCGAGGGCAATTTGAAAAAGGCAGCGGCCGAAGACCCGCGTTTCCTGGAGCCGCGCATCTACCTCGCCGAGATGTATGAGGAGCGCAAACTGGCCAAGGAGGCCATGGCCGTGTATCGCGAAGTGCTGGCCATCAACCCCGCCTATTTCCCGCCAGCCGCGCTGCACTTGGCGGAGCTCGAGATGGGCCAAGGGCTGTACGACGAGGCGCGAAAGCACTTCAACCTGGCCAAGCAGCACGACAACGACCCGCAACGGCGGCAACGCGCCACGCGCGGCATCGCCAATGCCGACTTCGCGGAGCACGCCATGAAGCTGCCCGTACCGTTCGAACCGGTGAACCTGGGGCCCGGCGTGAACACGGCAGAGCCCGAGTATTTCCCGGCGGTCACTGTGGATGACAGCACCTTGATGCTCACCCGCCTGGTCAAGGACCAGCGCTCCCCCTACGGCGTGCAGGAAGACTTCTTTGTGAGCCACAAGCAGCAGGATGGCACCTGGGGCAAGGCCCAGCCCATCACCACGGTGAATACGGTGGACAACCAAGGAGCAGGCACCCTCACGCCGGACGGGCGCTTCATCATCTTCACCCAGTGCGCCGGCATGGACGGCTCCTACGGCGGAGGCCTCAAAGGCCTGGGCAGCTGCGACCTCTTCATCAGCCGGCGCGTGGGCGACCGCTGGAGCAAGCCGCAGAACATGGGCCCGCCCGTGAACACCGGCGGTTGGGAAAGCCAGCCATCCATGGGAAGTGACGGGCGCACCCTCTACTTCCTGCGGGGCGCCAGAAGCCGCGACGGCCAGCAGAACACCGACATCTATGTGAGCCGCATGGGCGAAGACGGCACCTTCGGCAAGCCCGAGCTGCTCGGCCCCAACGTGAACAGTGCGGGTAAGGAGGAAAGCGTGCAGATACACCCCGACGGCAAAACGCTCTACTTCAGCAGCGACGGGCGGCCCGGCATGGGCGGCCTGGACATCTACATGAGCCGCATGAAGCCCGACGGCTCCTGGGGCGAAGCCATGAACCTGGGCTGGCCCATCAACACCGGCGGCGATGAGAACAGCGTACTGGTGGATGCCAACGGCAGCCTGGCCTACTTCGCCAGCGACCGGGAGGGCGGCTTCGGCGACCTGGACCTCTACGGCTTTGAACTCTACCAGGAAGCTCGGCCCACCCCGGTCACCTATATCCGCGGCCGCGTTACCGACAAGGCCACCGGCAAGCCCTTGGAGGCCGATGTGAAACTGTATGACCTGGCCACGGGCAAGCTGGCCACCGCGGCATACAGCGATCCCGAAACGGGCGAATTCCTCGTGTGCCTGCCCATTGGGGTAGACCATGCGCTCAACGCCACGGCCGAAGGCTACCTCTTCTTCTCGCGCAACTACAGCTTCAGCGCAGTGGACGGCAACACGCCTTTCCAGCTCAATGTGCAGCTGTCCAAGGCGGAGAGCGGCCAAACCTTCGCCCTGCGCAACATCTTTTTCGAAACGGCCAGCTATGCGTTGCTGCCCGCTTCCACGGTGGAGCTCAACAACCTGCTGGGGCTCATGAAGGCCACGCCGGCCCTGCGCATTGAGGTGGGCGGCCACACCGACAACGTGGGCAACGATGCCGCCAATCAGCAGCTCAGCGAACAGCGCGCCAACGCCGTGCGCGAATTCCTGATCAACCAGGGCATTGATGCCGCCCGCGTGCTGGCCAAGGGCTACGGCGAAACAAGGCCCGTGGCCACCAACGACACCGACGAGGGCCGCGCACAGAACAGAAGGACCGAAGTGACCGTGCTTTGAGCGCCAGGATGCCCACCTTTGCCCGATGACGATCCAGATCTGGTCCGACGTGGTGTGTCCGTATTGCTACATCGGCAAGCGGGAGCTTGAGCGGGCCTTGGAACTGTTCCCGCACAAGGAACATGTGGAGGTGGAATGGAAGAGTTTTGAGCTGGACCGCGAGGCTCCCGTGCGCAGCCCCGATGACATGTACGACCACCTGGCCAAGAAGTACGGGCGCACCCGTGAACAGGCCAAGGAAATGGTGGCCGGCGTGGTGGAGCGCGCACGCACCGTGGGCTTGGAATACAACATGGAGAAAGCCGTCATGGGCAGCTCCTTCGATGCGCACCGCCTGATCCAGCTTGCCAAGACCAAGGACTTGGGTGATGTTGCCGAGGAGCGCTTGTTCAAGGCCCATTTTGTGCTGGGCGAGCACATCGGCGACAAAACCGTGTTGCAGGCCATTGCGGAAGAGATCGGCTTGGACCGCGTTGAGGCTGCGGAAATGTTGGCCGGTGATGCATTTACCGAGGCGGTGGAAGCCGATGAATACGAAGCGCAACAGATCGGCGTGCGCGGCGTACCATTTTTCGTATTGGACAACCGGTATGCCGTGAGCGGTGCACAGCCCAGTGGGCACTTTCTGGCAGCGCTCAACCAAGCGTGGAGCGAACGGAAAGGGGAGTAGCAACGGCTTGGCATTGGTTTTCAAGGCGATTTGGCGAGCGCCATGTGGTGCGTGCAGCTGGATGCAGCACATGGCCCACCAACTTCCATTTGCGGAATTAACACCGTTAACTATATTTGCGCCCTCATGAACATCGCGGCGCGAAAAGCCCAAGAGAAGGAAGACCTGAAACGGGCCATCCTGAACGCCGCGCGCGAGCTCTTCCTGGAACGGGGCTATGACCGCACCAGCATGCGCATGATCGCGCAGCGCATCGCGTACAGCCCCACCACCATCTACATCTACTTCAAG
>JADZAC010000019.1 GCA_020852835.1 Flavobacteriales bacterium | reverse complement strand
TTCCAGCACACCTCGCTTTCGGTGCGCTTCTTCCACCACTGCTCAATGGGTTCGAATTCCTTGCGCTCGATGGGCTTGGTCTTGCTGTAGGCCTTCTGGCCTTCGGGCATGCGGTGCTCGTAGTACCACACCTCCTTGGTGGGCCTGCCCTTGGTGAAGAAGAGCAAATTGGTGGCCACGGTGGCGTAGGGCGCGAACACGCTGTTGGGCAGGCGCACCACCGTGTGCAGGTCGCAGTCGGTGAGCCATTTCTCGCGCACGCGCTGCTTCACGCCTTCGCCGGTAAGGGAGCCGTCGGGTAGCACGATGGCCGCCCGTCCGCCGTCCTTGAGCAGGTGTATCATCAGGACCAGGAAAAGGTCGGCGCTCTCCTTGGTGCGGTAGTTCAGCGGGAAGTTCTTCTCGTTCTCGTTGGCCACGGTGCCGCCGAAGGGCGGGTTGGCGGTGATGATGTCCACGCGGTCCTTGGGCACGTAGGCGCTCAGGGGCTTGTCCAAGGCATCGCGGTAGGCGATGTTCGGGTGCTCGATGTCGTGCAGGATCAAGTTGGTGGTGGCCAGCACGTGGGGCAGGGGTTTCCATTCCCAGCCGCGCAGGTTGCGTTCGATGCTCTTGCGTTGCTCCACGTTGCGCGCCTTCTTCTTCAGCCGTTCCACGTGGCAGGTAAGGAAGCCGCCGGTGCCGCAGGCCGGGTCCAGGATCACCTCGTCCAGCTTGGGGTCGATCATGTCCACCATGAACTGGGTGACGGGCCTTGGCGTGTAGAACTCGCCGTAGGCACCGGCCGTTTGCAGTTCCTTCAGGATGGTCTCGTAGATGTCGCCGAAGAGGTGGCGCTCGCCCTGGCTCTGGAAATCCACGCCGTTGATCTTGTTCAGCACCTTGCGCAATTGGATGCCGCTCTTCATGTAGTTGTTCACGCCCTGGAAGATGTCGCGGATCAGGGCGCTGCGGGCATCGGAGCCGCGCAGGCTGCGCAAGCGGGGGAAGAGCTCCTTGTCCACGAAGTCGAGCAGGTCGTCGCCGGTCATGCCCTCGTCGTCACCGGCCCATTCGCGCCATTGCAGGTTCTTGGGGATGGGGCTCTTGTAGCCTTTCTGGGTGTATTCGAGTTCCTCGTCCTTGGCGTCGTGGATGCGCAGGAAGAGCATCCAAGCGAGTTGTTCGATGCGCTGGCCGTCGCCGCTGATGCCGCGGTCCTCGCGCATGATGTCGCGCACGCTCTTCACGAATCCGGTCACATTGCTCAGGGTCATGCGCTGCGGTAGAGTTCGTTCTCCAGTTCGGTGATGGCTTTGTTGTAGTCGGCTGGGCTGCCGAAGCGTTTCATCAGTTCCAGCGGCCCGCCCATGTCGCTGAAGGGCACCACGCGGAGCACTTCGGGCGATTCGAGGTTCTCCAGGCCCTCGTCGGCATACTTCTCCAGCAACGCTTCCAGCACGGCGCGGGCCTGCGTTCCGTACTTGGTGAAGTAGTTGCGCTTCTTCACGTTGTTGGCGCGCTCGCGGCGGGTGAGCGGCGGCTGGTCGTAGGCCACGTGGCAGATGAGGTCGAACAGGTCCACCTCGCGGTTCACGGCCTGTTGCAGGGCTTCCACCAGCACGCCCTGTTCCTCCAGTTCCTTGATGAGGGCTTCCTTGCGTTCGGCCTGGTTCCATTGGTTCAGGAAGTCGTCCATGCTGGCGAACTTCTCCTGGATGATGCCGCGCGCATGGTCCTTCAGGCTGGTGGTGATGGGCTTGCCGTCGCGGTCGAAGTAGAGGTCGCGGCTCACGAGCACGCTCACATCCACGCCGTTCACCACCACCTTCTCGCGCCGGCCGGGCGGGTCGGCCACGATGCCCGGCGTTCCGTTCAACCCGCCCGGATACGACGGTGGCGGGTCGATGATGACTTCGGTGCCGTCTTCTCCCGTGATGGGTGTGGGGTCCGCTTCCTCTTCGCCCACGATGCCGCCCAGGTCATCGCCCGGTCCTACGGACTTGATGCGGATGGGGTCGCCGTCGAAACCGGGATCGGCGAAGAGGTCCGTGGCGTTGCGGAAGTCGAGGATGGTGAAGTAGAGCTTGCCGTAATCCTCGTTGATCCGTGTGCCGCGCCCGATGATCTGCTTGAACTTGGTCATGCTGGTGATGTGCGCATCCAGCACGATCACCTTGCAGGTCTGCGCATCCACCCCGGTGGTCATCAGTTCACTGGTGGTGGCGATCACGGGGTAGGTCTCCTGCGGGTCGATGAAATTGTCGAGTTCGCGCTTGCCCTCGTCGTTGTCCCCGGTGATCTGCATCACGTACTTGGGGTTCACCTTCACCAGGTCGGCGTTGCAGTTGGCCAGCTCCTGCCGCATCCGCTCGGCATGGTCGATGTCCACGCAGAACACGATGGTCTTGGCGAAGCGGTCGTATCCCTTCAGGAACTCGGTGACCTTGCGCGCCACGGTGCGCGTGCGTTCTTCGATCACGAGGTTGCGGTCGAAATCGCGCGTGTTGTAGATGCGGTCCTCGACCACATCGCCCTTCGTGTCGGTCTTGTCCGTATCGGGCCGCCAACCTTCCAGGTCCACGTTCAGGCCAACGCGCACCACGCGATAGGGGGCGAGGAAGCCATCATCGATGCCCTGCTTCAGGGAGTAGGTGTAGATGGGTTCGCCGAAGTATTCGGTGTTGCTGATGGTCTCCGTTTCGCGTGGCGTGGCGGTAAGTCCTATGTGCGTGGCGCTCTTGAAGTAGGTGAGTATTTCACGCCATGCACTGTCGTCCGCAGCACTTCCCCGGTGGCACTCATCCACCACGATCAGGTCGAAGAACTCCGGGCTGAACTGCTTGTAAATGTTCTTGCTCTCTTCGTTGCCGGTCAGACCCTGGTATAGCGCGAGGTAGATCTCGTAGCTCTTGTCCACCATGCGGTGCTTCACCACCGTCATGCTGTCGCGGAAGTGCTTGAAGTCACCACGCTTGGTCTGATCGATCAGCGCCGTTCGATCGGCCAGGAAGAGGATGCGCTTCTTCACACCTGCCTTCCACAGGCGATGCACGATCTGGAATGCGGTGTAGGTCTTGCCGGTCCCCGTGGCCATGGTGAGCAGGATGCGGTCCTGCCCTTTGGCCACGGCTTCCACCGTGCGGTTGATGGCGACCTGCTGGTAATAGCGCGGTGAACGGCCGCTGCCGTCCAAATAGTAGTCCTGTGCAGCGACGGTCTCCTGGGCTTCGGTCTTGATGCCTTTGTACTTCTTGTATCGTTCCCAAAGCACTTCCGGCCGGGGGAACTGCTCCAAGCCCAGTTCCTGTTCGATCGCGCCATCGGTCAAGGTGCGGTCGTGGAACACGAATCCGTCGCCGTTGCTGCTGAACACGCACGGGATGTCCAGGGTGGCCGCATAGTCCAGGGCCTGCTGCATACCGGCCCGCAGGCTGTGGTTGTTGTCCTTGGCCTCGATGATGGCAATGGGGATGTTCGGCTTGTAGTAGAGGATGTAGTCGGCCCGCTTCCGTTTGCCACGGGCCGTGAGCTTGCCTCGCACGTAGATGCGTCCGTCCGTGAACGATACCTCTTCCCGGAACTGCGTGTCCACATCCCAGCCCGCAGCCAGTATGGCTGGCGTGATGAACTTGGTGCAGATGTCGCGTTCGGAGAGGGACTTCTTGTTCATTGCGTCCGGCTCGGATGGTTCAACCGTGCCACGCACCACTGCACCTGCCTATGCTCGAACCTGCCCGCAGGATTTGGGAGCGAGGTGCTCCCGCCCGGATGTGTGCAGAACCTGTATAACATTCGGGTGTTAAAATAGATACATCCCTCTTTTCCACCTTCTTCCGCCCTTGCACCTATCAAACCGCCCGGAACTGCATCGGGCTCTGGGCCGTGTGCTTGCGGAAGAAGTTGCTGAAGTGGGCGGGTTCCGTGAAGCCCAGCGCATCGGCGATCTGCGCCACCGGCCAGGTGGTGCGGCCCAGCAGCATCTTCGATTCGTGCAGCACGCGATCGGCGATCAGGCCGGTGGTGGTATGGCCCATCACTTCCTTCAGCGCGCGGTTCAGGTGGTTGGTATGCACGCTCAGGGCATCGGCGAAATCCGAGGCCGTGCGCAGCTCCATGCGCGGGTGCAGCTCATTGATGGGGAACTGCCGGCCCAGCAGCTCGATGAACAGGTGCGCCAGGCGCGTGTTGGCGTTCGGGGCCGACTTCTCATGCACCAGCGGGCGCAACTTCATGCCGAAGTGCATCAGCTCCTGGCACAGGGAACGCAGCAGGTCGTACTTGAAGGCGTAGTCCGAGCGCATCTCCGCGTGCATGCGCCGGAAGAGGTCCTTCACATGCGCCAGTTGTTCATCGTCCAATCCGAACACATGGTCTTGGTACGGCTGGAAGACCGGATAGCGTGCAAGCGAACCGTACTCGGGGAAGAAGGCATCGTTGAAGATGGCGTAATGGCCCTTGTGTACGCTCTTGAAATGCTCCCAGCAATAGGGTTCCAGGGGATTGCTGAACACCAGGGCCTGCTTGTCGACCTGCACCTCCCGGTCGGCGTACAGCATGCGGCTGGCGCCCTCCAGCACGGTCACCTTGTAGAAGTCGCGCTTGTCGTAAGGCAGCGGCCCCTTCGGTTCCCGGTCGAAGGGCTCGATCTCGTACACGTTGAAGTGCCCGGCATGGACGGCGGGCGCCGCTTTCGGGGCGATGCGATCGGCGGTGGTGCTGGGGGATGGCATGGGGTGAAAATACGACACCCCGGCATTGGACGAGCATTTCGGGGAACGTGCGCAGGGGCGATCCCCTCACGTCGTGATCCCCCCGTCAACAGCCAGCGCCTGCCCGATCACCATGGTGGAGCCTGTAATACCATTTACGCATTCAAGGTCCGCTAAGAGATGCGCCGCGATCCCCCGTTCACGGGATGAAGCATTTCCGAAGGACCTTACGCGGAACAGGTTGCGTAGCGGGGCCTACAGAACCTGTTCTGCGGAGAAGTCATCCAGAAAGAGTGTTTCATCCCGCTTGCGGGGGGCAAGCAGGACCTGTCCCGCCAATGCGGGATCGGCCGATATTGAATGCGTAGATGGTATGATCACCGCGATGCCGCGAACGGTGCGATGATCTTCCAACTTGAAAAATACAAGATGGGGATGCCCACTACTTCCCCATCAAGTACGCCGCCACCGCCGCATACGCCGGCAGCGACCACGGGTCGTTGGCGCCGTTGGCGGCCACGGGGTTGGAAGCCAGCCGTACCAGCACCATCTCCGCTGCGGGGTCGATGTAGATGGTCTGGCCGTACACGCCGCGCGCGGTGTAGGCGCCGTGGGCATTGCCCGTGTGCCACCACATGTCACGGTAGGACCAGCCCTTCAATTGTGGATAGCCTGCCTTGGCGAAGGCCTCCTTGCTGCCGCCGCCGGCAATGTCCGTTACGGCCTGTGCCGGGATCACCTGCCGTCCGTGCCATTGGCCCCCGTTGCGCATCAACTCGCCGAAGCGGGCCAGGTCGCGCAGGCCGGCGTTGAGGCCGCCCCCGGCGAAGGCGGTGCCCAGGGCGTCCACCTGGTAGTAGGCGCTCTGTTCCATGCCCAGTTTGCTCCAGATCCGTTCCGACAGCAGCGCGGGCACGGACTTGCCCGTGGCGCGCGCGATGATCCAACCCAGCGCATCGGCATTCACGGTCTTGTAGCCGAAAGCATCGCCGTGGGGGCCCTGCTTCTGCACGGTGCGCAGGTAGTCGTAGTAGCCGTCGGGGCCGTTGTATTCCACCGGTTTCGGCATGGGGCTGCCTGCGGCGGAGAAGGTCCAGATCTCGGCCTTCGGATCGGCGTAGTCCTCGCTGAAGCGCAGCGCCGTGGTCATGTCCATCACCTGGCGCACGGTGGCATCGGCAAAGGCCGATCCCTGCAACTCGGGCACGTAGGCCGTGGCCGGCTTGTGTTCATCCAGCACGCCTTCGGCCACCAGGATCGCGGCCAAGGTGCCGGTGAAGGATTTGGTGATCGACATCACCGCGTGCTGGCCGTCCGCCTTCAGTGCACCGAAGTAGCGCTCGTACACCACTTCGCCGCGGTGCAGGATGAGGATGCCGTCGGTGTAGTTCTTCCACAGCGAGGCTTCCCAGGTCATCGGCTCGTTGGCGCCCCAAGGGGTGAAGCGCACGCTGTCGATGCCCGGATCCGGCCGGTTGGGGAGCGGCGATGGCGGGCCCAGCCCGCGCGATACCTCCACGGTGGGCATCAGCTCGCGCATGTGCGCCACGCTCCAGCGCATGCGCGGGAACTGGAAGGCGTTGGCGTCGGTGCTGCGGATCACCTTGTCCGGTGGCGGAGGCGTGCCCTGCATCCATCCCAACTTCACGGGATCGCTTTCGGCAGCGGAGAGCACGGGTGGCGGGGTCTGCGCCAGGGCGCCAAGCCCCAATAGGCAGGCGGCGAGGGCGTGCAGGTGCTTCGCGTGCAGTAGGTCTTTTCGGATGGATTCCAGCATGGTGTTCCGTGTCGGGTACGTGTGCGATGGACCGGTTCACGGCTTCGGTTCCGCCGCCCCGGTAGTGGCGAACGTGAGGAAGCTGATGCTGTGCGCGGGCAGTTCCAAGGCCCCGGCTTCCACGGCCTGGCCTTGCAGTGGCGGCAGTTCGTCGGTGGTGGTGAGCTTCAGTTCCGCACCGTTCAGCAGCACGGTGGTGCCATCGAGGCCGGTGGAGGTGAGGGTGTAGCGTTGCGCTTTCGCGGGCAGGTGTACCGGTGCCGCGCTATCGTTGGTGTTGATCACCAGCACAGTGATGCCGCCGCCCTGCCCCTTGGTGTTGTGCGCGAAGAGGTAGGTGCCGGGCTTGCCCGTGCCGGCGTCATATACCTCGGTGCCCATGAGCTGCGCCCACAGGTAGGCCGCCCAGTAGTTGGGCTTGGGCAGGTGCGTGTCCTGATCGATCAAGCTGTATTCGCTCGCGGCAAGGGTGTTGTGCATCACCACCTGCACGCCCTTTCTGGCCAACGAACCCAACTGGTAGAGGTAGCGGAAACAATCCAGGTAGGTCACGGCGAAGGGATCGCCGCCCGCTGCGGCCTCGGCGGTCTCCGTGAGCCAGATCGGCTTGCCCGGTTGGTACTTGTCGCGCAGCGCCGTGTTGAGGTCGGCCACCTGGTCGGTGCGCGTGAGCCACGCAGGCCTCAGTGCGTTAGCGGGCTGTATGGAGAAGGGCCCGCTCTTCATGGCCCTTGCGGAGGCGGCGCCGTAGAAGTGGTAGGAATACACATCGAAGTCCGGCCGGGGTTCCGCGCTGAGCATGCTCTCGGTGGTGAAGAAGGCGGTACCCTGCCCCAACTCCTCGAACGATACGCCCTCCAGGCCTTCGCCAATGGCGCCGGGCCCTGCCACGAGCATGTCCGGCACCTCCTTTTTCGCCCACGCGCGGAAGGCCTGCTCATCCCGGGCGTACGCGGCCACGTCGTAGTCCGCCCGCAGCTCGCCGCCCGCGCCCGGTATGTTGGGCTCGTTGAACAGTTCCGCCGCGGCCACGCTGCCGCCGAGGCTCTTGGTGTAAGCCACCAGCTTCGCGGCGTTCACCGGGGTCCACAGGCCCTTGGCGTCACGCACGCCGTTGGAAACGGCGAAGGAGGTGACCAGCGCACCGTTGGTGGCCTGGATGAAATCCACCACGCCCTTCCACTGTGCGCGGGTAAGCACGTTCACATAGCCCTTGGGCACCACGCGCGCCGGCTGGTCGTCGTCCTGGAAGTAGGTGGCGTTGGCCCAAGTGCCGCTCACGCGCACGTAGGCCGGGGCCAGCCCTTGGGCCAGGCGCACCAGGCGCTGGTCCGCCAGGTTGATCGGCTCCATTTTGCGGAACATGCGTTCATCGCCCATGGTGAGCGCGGCCATGCCGTCGGCGGTGTCGGCCCCCGTGCTGTCCATCAGCCTGTAGGGCTTCCAGAACTTGCCGCCCACCACTTCCACCATCTCCACGTTGTAGGATTGGTAGCGTTCGCTCACCGTTCCAATGCGTTTCATGGTCTTGGTGTCAAGGTGGATGGCATCCGTTGCGGGTGCGGTGGTGGCGGGGGGGGGCTCCCCGCCGCAACCCGCCAGCAGCGGGAATGCGATGAGGGCGACGAAGGCGATCGCGGATGTGTCCATGGGTTGAATGGGTTGGTCGGGATCGAATGGGTCGTTGGTTGATGTCCGCTGTGTATGGCGATCACGATGCACGCCGCATGACGCGAAATACGAACGCGCTACTGCCCCATGTTCGTGGCCTTGCCCATGCCGGTGATATCGGTCTTCACGTCCGCCGGGTTGCCGTAGTACTTCAGGTTGCCCACGCCGGACATCTTGATGTCCAAACTGGTGGTGGCGTACACGCTGATGTTGCCCACGCCCTTGCTCTCCGCCTTCACGTTGGCCGCCTTCAGCGCGGCGCAATCCACCTCGCCCATGCCTTCGGAGCGGATGCGGGCATCGGTGGCCGTGCCCTGCACCACCACGGTGCCCACGCCCTTGGAATCCAGCGCGAAAGTGGTCACCTGGCAGTCCTCCACCTTGATCTCGCCCACGCCGTTGTTGGCGATGTGCAGTGCGTCGCCACGGAATCCCTTGGCCAGGTGGAAGGTGCCGATGCTGTTGAAGTCCACCGCCGTGAGCCGCGGGGAACCGATCCGGATCACCAGTTCCTTCTTGTTCATGGAGAACTTCTTCTTGTCTTCCAGCTCCACCTCCAGCGTGCCGTTCTTGTTCGCCACCTTGAGCCGCTCGATCAGGTCCGCGCTGCCCGTTACGTGCAGGTAACTGCTGTCGCTCTGCGTGTAGAAGACCTCGCCGATCACCTCCAGTTCCAGTGCCGTGAAGTCCGCCACCGGGAAGCGTTTGGACGTTTCCTTGGCCGACGAGGAGGAGGAACACGCCGCGAAGGGCAGCAGCGCCATGGCCAGCAGGCCCGTTGCCCACAGCGTTTTCAGGTTGGCGGTGTGGCGCGTAGAGCGCAGCTTCGGACCTTGGGCGATGGCGGGTTTCATGGGATGGGCGCTTTGGGGGTGATGTGCGGTGTCCGAAGGTAAGCGGCGGATACTACTTGGCTTCGCGTCCTGGCCTGTTGGCATTACAACAACGGTGACACCAGCCGTGCCAGCCGTTCGGGCATCACCTTGTAGAACGGTCGCTGTGCCCAGGCCGTGGCATCGATGCGTTCGGCATCGGCAATGTCGTGCATGAACGCGCGGCGCAGGGTGGTGGCCATGGCGGTGCCGAGGAAGGTGGCGTTCACCTCGAAGTTGAGCTCGAAGCTGCGGTGGTCCATGTTGGCCGTGCCGATGATGGCGATGCGATCATCCACCACCACGGTCTTGGCGTGGATGAAGCCCTTGGTGTAGCGGTATACCTCCACGCCGGCCTCCATCACTTCCCCGTAGTAGGAGCGGGCGGCGGCGTCCACAAAGCCCGAATCGGAAATGCCCGGCACCAACAGCCGCACCTTCACCCCGCTAAGGGAGGCCACGCGCAGCGCGTCGATGATGCTGTCGCCGGGAATGAAGTAGGGCGTGGTCACCAGCACTTCGTGGCGCGCCATGGTGATGGCCCGCACCAGGGTGAGCAGGATGGTGGGCAGCGGCGAGTCGGGTCCGCTGGCGGCCATCAGCATGCCGGTGCCCAGGGACCGGTGCGCTGGTGCGGGGAAGTAGGCCGCACTGGGTGCGATGGACTGTCCCGAGCAGAAATTCCAATCGCAGAGGAAGAGGTATTGCAGGAACAGCGCGCCACTGCCTTCCACCCGAACATGCGTATCACGCCAATGCAGGCGTTGATCGCCGGGCCGGTTCACGTAGCGGTCGCTGAGGTTGATGCCGCCCATGAACGCGCAACGCCCATCGACCACCACCACCTTGCGGTGGTTGCGGTAGTTGAGCCGGTTGGCCAGCAGCAACAGGCGCACGCGGTTGAAGGGGAATGCCTCCACGCCCGCCGCCCGCAGCTCCTTCAACCAACGGCCACGGATGGCCCTGCTGCCGAAGTCGTCGTAAATGAACCGCACCTGCACGCCCGCCCGCGCCTTGCGCATCAGCACGGCCTTGATGGCATCGGCCACCGCTCCCGGCTCGCAGATGTAGTATTCCAGGTGGATGTGGTGACGCGCCTGTTCCAGCGCTTCCATCAGCGCCGGGAACTTCTCCTCGCCGTTGGTCAGCACACGCACATCGTTGTCCGCCGTGATCGCGGGCGGACCTTGTTCGGGCTGCTGGTCCAGTGCCTTCGCGTCGGCGGCCAACTGTGGATCGGCGGCGAGCCAGTGACCGGTGGCCTGCGAGAGGTGCGGGCCGAGGCGGTCGCGCAAGTGCTCATCCCCGTCGAGCTTGCGGGCATACAGCTTCCGCTTGCGGTAATTGATGCCGAAGGCGAAGTACACCGCGATGCCGACCCCCGGCAGGAAGATCACGAGCAGCAGGTAGGCCAGGGTCTTCGCCGTGTTGCGCGTGTCCCTGATCACCACCAGGCACACGGCCAGCACCACCAGCAGGTAGGCGGCCTCGGCCAGCAGGACGCGGTCGAGAGTGAACATGCCCTGAAGGTCAACGACCCTTTGCGAGGATGACATGTTGCGGGCACTTCAGAGGTGTTGCGCACAGGGTGGAGCGGGCCCACCTTGTGCGCATCGGCAATGCGGGCCACGCCTCACTGCCCGGAGAGCTTCTTCGCCGCCCGGTGCGCCTTGCGCATGCGCATGCCCACCGCGATCAGCGCGCCGCCCGCCACCAGCGAACCCACGCCCAACAGCACGGCCAGGGTGACCAAGCCGATGCCCGGCAGCAGGATCAGCAGCACGCCCATGCCGATGGTGAGCACACCGGCCGCGATCATCCATCCTTCACCCTCGATCTCCTTGCGCAGGCGGATGGCCAGGGCGATGCGCGTAACGCCCACGAACAGGGCCCACATGGCCATGAACATCACCACCATGAACAAAGTGACCTCGGGCATGCGCATGATGAGCCAGCCCAGCAGGATCCCCAGCAACGATTCAATGATCAGCAGCCACTTCTCCTCCAGTTCCTTCCAGTTCGCGATCGTGGCCACCAGGCCGAAGATCCCATCGACCAGCACGAACGCACCGGCCCACACGGCCAGCAGGGCGAGGGTCATGCCCGGTGCCAGGAGGCAGACCAGGCCGAACAGCAGGGCAAGAATGCCGCGGACCACAAAGGTCCACCAGTACTTGAGGAAGGTGGTGATCATGGTGTTTGGTTTGTCGAAAGGTAAGTGCGGCACCTCCAGGGTGGTGCGGAACACCCAGGCAAACGGAAATGGATCCGTGGACAAACAACGGTTCCGACCCCTCTGGGAAGTGTAACCGCATTAGCGATCCTCTCACGTGGTGATCCCCCCGTCAACTGCCAGCGCCTGCCCGATGGGATCCTCCCCTTGATCCCCCGCGAAGTACTTTGTCACCGCATGACCGCCCTCCGTTGCCTGCTGATCGCTGCATTGCTGGCCTGCGCGCCCGGTGTGCATGCACAGTCACCCGCCGGACTGGATTCCCATTCTGACGCGAGCGTCCACGCTCGTGTCCCGGAGTTCGCAGCGTTGGTGCACAGCGCACGAGCATGGACGCTCGCGCGAGTTGTTGGATAATCACGCAAGCACTGCGTTGATCGCTTTCACGAGGTCAGCGAAACCACCAGCACCAGTACTGTATGCTTGCTGCGACAAGGGTACTCGAATTGCCCCCAACAGGGGAATCTCCAACACTTCATCGGCACAATCGTATTGATCCAACGCGACATTGGCCTGTTGTAGTTCCTCCTTCAACCCCATGCGCATCCGGAGATGAGTTCTAATAAATTCAACATCGGGAGGTCCTCCATTTGCACTTCGCCTGATCAAGCAAAGCGCACGGTTGGGAACACCCGCACCTAACGTTCTTGACTGCGAGGGGGCAAGCTTCAATGGGGCTGTTGATCTTGGTGCAATCGATTTGAGTTCAATGAAGAATTGCTTGCCATTTGCGGGGTTGGTGATCTCAATGTCATATGAGCCGACTCCTTGTAACGATGTCAAATAGCCCGATGCTACCAAAGCCTCATTCAGGGCATTCTCCATGCCATCTCCGAGGTCCTTTTTGTACTCGAAGTCCTGCTTCACTTCCAACGCTTCTTTGGCATGGTCTATCAAACCATCAAGTGACCCCAGTTCGCCAGCCAAACCCAAGAGTTCACTCACTTGCTTCAAGTCAAGTTCATGCTCTTCGATACGTTTAAGCACGTCAACGACCTTCTCATTCCCCAACATCCTGATCACACCGGAGCCGATATTGCCTCGGGCGACCAAGGAGAAGAACAAGCTATCCTTCTCAGGCATGAAACCGCCCAGGTATTTACGAGCGTCATCATCGTTCTCCTCGCACCAGTTGATTAATTCCAATAAAGGCTCGCGATAGGCCTCGGCATCCACCTCTCCCTTTGCGAGATCCGCGCGGATCAGCTTCACGCACTCTTGAATGGAAGAGCCTAGCTCCGCCAAAGTCAACGTGTTCGGTAGGCGGATTCCAATACCATCCACAATGAGGTTCGGATTTTCATCCTTTTCCTCATCCAAATCCTTCAGAACATCGAGCAGGGTGTCGCTTAGCGGTGTTTCATCTGTGCCATAATTGGACAGATCCTCATACGCGCAGAACTCGTGTGTTCTGGATGGAATGATGTTGCCGTATTCCAGCCAGGATTTGAACTCATTGCTCCCATCGAGGTCGCGCAGGTGACCATCCAGCCACTGTATCGCGGCTTCATCCTCCACGTTCAGCCTCTTTGCAAGAGAGGAAACATTGGCGAGCTCGTTCAATTCATCGTGGATCGCCTCGATGAACAGGCGGATAGCTGGAATGAAATCGAACTTGGCACATCCCTCCACCCTTTGGGTATCAGCATCAATGGCAAAGAGATCGCAACCCCGTAGCAACAGCCTCATGCGGAAAGAATCCTTGGTACCCGGAGGAACAATTCCAAGCAGTTGGATCAAGACCTTCCGAGAATCCTCCCTGAACAGAAAGTGATCGGTCAACTGTCCCTGCGGGTTCCTCTTCTCCTTCGTGAGAATCGTGTTCAGCATCTCGGATGCATCCCGAATGCCCCTCGTTTCATGCTTTAGGCCTTTCAGCTTGACATGACGGTCGATAAGCTCCGAGCGCCAATCAATGTCAACCCACTCCATGACGTCAAGTATCTCGTCGGGAATAGGCTCTTCTGCACTTTCCTCATACAGTTTCTTGAGCTGCTTCAGGTCACCGGTTTGGTTAGGCACCACCGAAAACTTGTCCAGCAGTTCACCTTCCTCCTGGTCCAAAGCGAATTGCAGCGTATCGACAAGCCATATCACTGGATCCGTTGAGGGCCCTTCTGGCAACGCACTCAACTCGATCTTGTCCATGCTTTCGACCTGCTCGATGCCAGAAAGAAGGTCTTCCAGCTCAAAACACAGCTGATCGTCCTCGCCCCAAGTAGACAGTTCATCTTCCGGACCCAGGGCTTCGATCCAAGCGTGCAATAGATCCAAGCGCGGCACAACATCGTACCCCTTGAACGGTGCGAAATGTTCCCAGAATTCCTCCCTCACCTTCTTTGACATGCCATACTTCGGGATGTACGCATCCTTGAGGGTCGCGATGCCTCCCTCAGCATTCTCCACGAGCGCAAGCTCCCTGATCTTCTTCCGCCAGCTTGATTGAAGGCCTTTGAACCAATCGCGGGCCTCAGGCTCCCAATAGATGTTCGGCGTACGCGTGTATGCCAATACATATCGGTTCTTCGCGCCCTTTGCCACAAGCCATTCAGCAAACCCTACAGCCTCATCCATGGCCCGAGATATGATGTCCCGATTTGCCAGGGAGTCCTCGTCCTCTTCACTATTGAGTTGAAGTCCATCCCTTTCTTCGGTGGGGAAGAACTCGTCCCCATTGACCATGAAGGGAAAGTGGAATTTCTCCGATCCAATGAGCGGGAATTGACGATACAGTGTGGGCTGTTCACCGAAGTTGGGCACCAAAGCATACTCCTCAAGATCCTCCACCTCGACCATCAGAGTGATGCCATCGGCATCCCAACAGACAATGTGCTTCGTGCTCACATCGCCATCCGCCTGTATGGTTACCGCAACCTCCCTGACATTATTGTCCTCGCGTACGATGGCACAGGTGTAGGTTACATTGTATGCTCTTGTCTCATCCACCACAACCACTTCCTCGATCTTTGGGACATTGGCAAGGGTGAACGGCAAGGTGTTCCTCAGGTCATCGAGACCTACTTGAGCGGTGGTTATTGCCGTCTTGGTCGTGAACAAGTAGGTCAACTCCGTATCGAGATCATCAGACGAACGGTTGGCCTCATAGTCGTCTATCATTACAAACTCAGGGTCGTCATCGATCCCCATGACTCGGTCAATGGTCGCTTCGATATGAGGCATGAGCTCCTCGGAATTCCGCCCGCTCCTATCCAGCTCTATCACAAAACGCTTGGCCACCCCGCTCGGTCTTATGGTTACGCCTGAAACGCGGACCTTTTCGCTGAGCAGATGCGTGCTGATGAACCCTGTTCCGAACTTTCCGGTTACCGCCTCATCATCTCCACCAGACGCTTTTGTGCTCACTTGTTGAATAAGTCCGGTGATGTTCTCAGGTGTGAAGGGGTCGCCATTGTGAGCAAAGGACAAGCCTCCCGGGCCAAGCGACACCCGCACTTTGACTCTCTCAAATTTGTTGGGTACATCTTTGGCATTCTGGAGTAACTCCCAGATCCAGCGCTTGCGTGATTTGCTCGGCTCGTTTCGGACCTTTTTGAGGCCCTGTAGGATCTTGTCGGCACTGAGTTTGAGATTATTCTTCTCAATGCTCTTTTGGAAATCGGAGGGTCCGCTGGTTCGATTGGTCATTGTACATACAGTGGTGCTGATCATCTACCCCAACCTCCCTCAAACGCCCGTTTCAACACCGCCTGCCGCAACCACATGGCCTGCCCCAGCATGGTATCGATGCGCTCGCGGGCTTGTTGTTCGGGGGTGAGGGAGGCCATCAGCCCCGCAAAATACCGCGTGGCCGTGGATCGGACCGGTACGGCATGATGGTCCGTGGATGCCAGTGCGCCCGTTGCGTAAGGGACAGCAGCGGCAGCCCGATGCCGGATGCCGCGCCGGTGATCAAGGCCACCTTGCCGTTGAAGTGGTAGGATAGGTCGGTGCTCATGGGTGTGGATGTTGAAGTTGGTTGTATGTCGTGCCAGCGTTCGGGAGGGCCTTCCGCCTACGACCTCGGCAGCATTCCGAAGGTAGAAGGGAGCATGCCGTGATGTGTGCGTCGGGGTTGAAGAGATCCATCCACCTATCGATCAACCCCTGCTCGCCCCCGGAGATCCGTGCGCTTGGTACTCGGAAGTGCGCGAGCGCCCGGCCCACCGGCTTTCCAAGCACTTGTGTTGGCCGTGGCTGATGCGCCGCGCGATGGCCAGGCCGATGCCGCCCGCGCCGATCACTACGGTCAAGTTGTTCTAGTCCTCAACGCTTTGGAAGGTACGTTTTGTTCAATCCACCTTCAACAGCGTCTTGATCGCCCTGCGTTCGTCCATGGCCTTGTAGCCTTCGGCCACTTGGGCAAGGGGCAGCGTGAGGTCGAACACCTTGCCGGGTTGGATGGTGCCCTTGAGCACGCGGTCCATCAGGTCCGGCAGGAAGCGGCGCACGGGCGCGGGGCCGCCCAGCATGCGGTGCTGCGCGAAGAACAGCTTCTGCCCGTCGAGCGTTACGCCGTGCGGCACGCCCACGTAGCCGATGGTGCCACCGGGGCGGCAAACGCCCATGGCCTGTTCCATGGAGGCGGCCATGCCCACGCACTCCAGCACGCTCTCCGCGCCAACGCCGCCGGTGAGCTCCTTCACCCGGGCGATGCCTTCCGCACCGCGCTCGGCCACGATGTCCGTGGCACCGAACGCGCGCGCCAACGACTGGCGTGTGGCATGGCGGCTCATGGCGATGATGCGTTCGGCGCCCAGCTCCTTCGCGGCCAGCACACCCATGAGCCCCACCGCGCCATCGCCCACCACCACGGCGGTGCCGCCCTTGCGCACCTGCGCGGCAACGGCCGCGTACCAGCCCGTGCCCAGCACGTCCGATGCCGCCAGCATGTGCGGGATCATGTCCGCATCGGGCATTTCCGCCGTGGCCACCAGGGTGCCATCGGCCAGCGGCACGCGGGCGTA
>JADZAC010000018.1 GCA_020852835.1 Flavobacteriales bacterium | reverse complement strand
CGAGGCCGAACGCCTCTTCGCCGCTGGTGCTCACTTTGGCCTGGCCGATGGTGAGGAAGCGCTCGCGCAGCGCGTTGATGCGGATGTCGCCTTCATTCAGCTCGTCGCTGAGGCGCAGGGCGAATTCCTTGGTACCACCGCCGCCGGGGATCACGCCCACGCCGAATTCCACCAGGCCCATGTAGGTCTCGGCATGCGCCACCACCTTGTCCGCGTGCAGGCAGAGCTCGGTGCCGCCGCCGAGGCAGAGCTGGTGCGGCGCGGCAACCACGGGGATGCTGCTGTGGCGCATCCGCATCATGGTGTTCTGGAAGGTGCGGATGGCCATGTCCAGGTCGTCGTATTCCTGCTCCACGGCCATCATGAAGATCATGCCCACGTTGGCGCCCGCGCTGAAGAGCGCGCCGTCGTTGTACACCACCAGGCCCTTGTAGCCCTGTTCGGCGAGGTCGATGGCCTTGTTGAGGCCTTGGATCACCTCCGCTCCGAAGGTGTTCATCTTGCTGCTCCAGCTCACGCACAGGATGCTGTCGCCCAGGTCGCGCACGGTGACGTCCTTGTTCTTCCACACCACCGCGCTCTCGGGCAGGTCGGCCAGCACGATGGTGCCTTCCGCGCGCGGCACGGGTTTGTAGCCCTTGCTCGCGGGATCATAGTAGAGGCGGTTGCCGCCTTCGATCTTATAGAAGGAAGTATGGCCTGCAGCGATCATTTCATCAACCCACGGTGCCACCTTGGCCCCCCCCGGCTCCAATACCTTCTTCACGCCGAGCGCATCCCATGTTTCAAAGGGGCCCATTTCCCACCCGAAACCGGCACGGAGTGCGGCGTCCAACTTGTACAGCGCGTCGGTGATCTCGGGGATGCGATGGCTCACGTAGGCGAAGAGGCCGTGAAAGGTTTTGCGGTAGAATTCACCGGCCTTGTCGTTGCCCGCATAGAGCAGCGGGATGCGCTTGCGCAGGTTGTCCTCTTTTTTCGCGGCTTCCAGCGTGGCGTACTTGGGCTTGGCCTGCGGGGTGTAGGCCAAGGTGTTCAGGTCCAGCGAGAGGATCTCGGCTTTGGGATTGCTGCGGTCCTTGAAGTAGAAGCCTTTGCCGGTTTTGCTGCCCAGCAGGCCTTGCTCCAACATGCTCGTTAAGAAGGTGGGCGGTGTGAACAGGTCGTTGCGTTCGTCGTTGGGGCAGTAGGTCCTCAGGTCGGCGGCCACCTTGGCCAGGGTGTCCAATCCGATCACGTCGGCCGTACGGAAGGTGGCGCTCTTGGGGTGCCCGAGCACCGGGCCGGTAAGGCGATCCACTTCTTCCACGGTCATGCCCATGTCCACCGCTGTGTGGAAGGCGTCCAGCATGCAGTAAACGCCGATCCGGTTGGCGATGAATGCCGGGGTGTCGTTGGCCTGAACGGCAACCTTGCCGAGCACGCGCTGTCCGTAAACTTCCAGGAAGGCCATCACTGCGGGATCGGTGTCCGGGCCCGGGATCAGCTCCAACAGCGGCAGGTAGCGCGGCGGGTTGAAGAAGTGCGTGCCGCAGAAGTGCTTGCGGAAGTCTTCACTGCGCCCTTGGGCGATGGCGTGGATGGGGATGCCGCTCGTGTTCGTGGTGATCAAGGTGCCCGGCGTGCGGTACTTCTCCACGTTCGCCAGCACCTGCTGTTTGATGTCCAGCCGTTCAACCACCACTTCGATCACCCAGTCGCAGTCCTTGATCCGCTGCAGGTCGTCCTCGAAGTTGCCCGTGGTGATCCGTTTGGCGAAGCGCTTGTCGTAGATGGGGGAGGGGTTGCTCTTGAGGGTGGCGGCCAAGGCGTCGTTGACGATCTTGTTCCGGTCCGGGCCCTCCTTGGGTACGATGTCCAAAAGCAGCACCTCGGCGCCAGCATTGGCAAAGTGGCAGGCGATGCGTGAACCCATCACCCCGCTGCCCAGAATGGCGACCCTGCGGATGTGCCGCTGTTGCGTGTTCTTGTTCATTTGAAGTGTTCGTCGTTGTCCAACAACTCATTGATCTTGTTCATCACCGCGTGGAAGGTGTGCAGGTCCCGGGCCGGAATGCTGGACTGCACCAGCTCGTTGAAACGGATCACGGCCACTTTGCTGACATCCCGCATGCGTTTGCCTTCCGCTGTGAGCACAATGCGCATCATGCGGCCATCGGTTCCGTCGGGCAAGCGTTGCACCAGGCCTTTTTCCTCCATGTTGCGCAGGGTGCGCGTGAGGCTGTGCGGCTCCATGCCCATTTTGGGCCCCAGCTTGGTGCTGGGCGTCCCTTCGGGATCGATGTTCAGCAGCGCATAGCCGATGCTCATGGAACCGCCATGCTTGGTGGCTTCGGTATTGTAGCGCCGTGCGATGCGGTGCCATGCCCAACGGATGGGATGGTCGATGGTTTCTTCCGGCTTCATGGATGCCCGAAGGTAGAGTAAATTGCTATGCACGCATAACTTTTCCCGCAGGGATGGCCGAACGGCACAACCCCGGTCGGTCGCTTTGCCAGCTACCGCGCCCT
Organism: Flavobacteriales bacterium; assembly: GCA_020852835.1. Classification (GTDB taxonomy): domain Bacteria; phylum Bacteroidota; class Bacteroidia; order Flavobacteriales_F; family PHOS-HE28; genus PHOS-HE28. The sequence continues at coordinate 38,119 of JADZAC010000018.1, read as the reverse complement.
TACAGCGGCTCTTGTCGTTGGCGGACCTGGCCGTCCACCAGCAACTGCATTTTACTGCCGTTGTAACGGTAGCGGATCCGGCTGGCAGGAAACATCACCTCAGTACTGCCTGCCAGGTCATCATACAGTAGCACACTGTCCGTGTTGAAGGTGAATTCGAACTGGCCGCCGCCGCCGCTCACCCCGGTCATGGGAGCCAGGTTGAGCCGGCGCTGCTGCAGCCCGTCGGGGCCGTGTTCCCAGGTGCGCCCGGCCACGTCCAGCCATCCCAGGTCGGTGAAGCGGTGGTTCTTCAGCAAGAAGACGTTTTGGCCCCAACTGTCACGGGCGCCATAGTTGGCCAGCAGGACAAGGCCGTCCGCCGTGTCTCCGGAGCTGAAACAGGTAGGCAGCATCACTTCGCTGTCATACGCGGGCTTGGAGGTGGCCAGCACTTCTGCGGAACTATCCGGCCGTGGGCGGTACAAGATCAGGCGCAAGCCTTCGCGTGAGCCGGCCTGGTTCATCGCCGCCATTACGAACTCTCCGTTTCCCAAGGCGTACGTGGTGTGGATCAGCAGGGTATCATCGCGCACATTGTCGGCCAAATTGGGCAGGTCCAACCGATGGAACGCACGGGCACCGGCAAAGGTGGGGAGGGAGTTGGCACCTGCCACCGGTACCGCAGGTGCAGAAGAGCTTTCGGGTGTGGAACAGGCGGCCAAGAGGGCCAGGGCCAACAGGGTGAGCGGATGGTTCATGGCAACGGAGTTACAGACCCGCTTCCGGAGATGGTGGACTTCACCTGGGGCTTGCCGCTGTAGCGCACTTCACCGCTGCCGGATACGTCGGCATCCAAGCTGCTGATGGCCTTCACCGTGGCGTTGCCGCTGCCCGATACCGCCAGGCGCACCGCATTGGCGGCGAGGTCTGCTGCCTGCAAGTTGCCACTGCCCGAGAGTTGTCCGTCCATTTCAGTGCAGGTGCCCCGAACGGTGATGGACCCGCTGCCGGAAATGCCCAGGTCCAGCTCCTTGGCATTGACCTCGGCCACTCGGATGGACCCGCTGCCCGAGGTGGTGAGCTTGGCGCGCTCCACGCTGAACACATTGCCGGCGTCCACTTCCGCGCTGCCGGTGACTTGGATGGAGGTGATCGGGGTTGGGGTAATGATCCGTACACGGATGCCGTGGTCGGAATTCCAGCACTGCTTGGTGCTGATGTCCCACACCCCGCCGGACACTTCCGTCTTCAGCAGGTCGATCACATCGGCCTGCGCGGAGACCACCACTTGCTGTACGTCTCCTTTTTCCAAGGTCACCGTGGATGCACCGCTCACCGCTACGGCTTGGAATGGTGCAATTTCCATCCGGCGATCTTCCACCGGCCCGGTGGCTTCCACGCAAGTGTACCGGCACCCTGCAACGAGCAGGGCAAGGAGCAGGCCGGTGGCAATGATCTTCATGGGCTTGAACGGTTTATGCAGCTGTAAGGCACCCTATATGCAATGGGTTGATCCGCAAAGTAGGCATTCATCGGCTTACCTGGTCCTGCACGAATGCTGTTCCCAGGCCAGGGATGGGTAACAATTCCGGGCTTGGTTCCGTATTGAAATACACTGCGATGGCGAACTGCTGAAGAGCACTTGTGAAAAGCCAATGCTCATGGAACCCGTGATCCCGCTCCCCGATCTGGGCCACCGCTGGTTGGAGTGGACAAGGATGCGGTTTTTGACCGATCCGGGCGCCGTGCTGGTGTTTGAGCATTCGGGGTTGGTAACCGGTGACCATGTGCCCGCACTGATGGCCCAGGCGGAAGACCACAGCCGCAGCAGGGCCGATCCCATGCCCCTGCGCAAGCGGATGCTGCAAGTGTTGGTGGAAGCCGTGGACAACTTGAACCGCCATGGCCTGGGCTTGTTGGGCGAAGCCACCTTTGCCTTGCTCGTGCATGATCGCCACGGATACCGCCTTGCCACCGGCAATGCGGTGCCGTGCGCAACGGCCATGGTGCTGTCAAAGCGGGTGGAGATCTTGAACCTCATGGCACGGGAAGACATCAAGGAGCAGTACATGAAATTGCTTACCCACAGCGGCCATTCGGCGAACGGCGGTGCAGGTCTCGGCCTGTTCACCTTGGCCCGCAAGGGTAATTTGCCCATGGTGGCCTCCTTCGATCCCATGGGGCCCTTCACCTCCTACTTCACCTTGGAACTGCGGATCAGCGGCAAGGAAACGCTGCCGTCAAGCGCAGCCTGACCCGGCGTGCCGGCAAGTCAGCTGTTGCCTCCGGCGGCATAGTCCGCCAAGTACGCATAGGCCTCGGTGAGCTTGCCTTCCTTGGCGATCGTGGCCCGGGCGATCATGCCTTGCGCATCGGGCCCCGTGAGGTGCGGCATCACGTTGGTGAGCAGGTCGCGGCCGAAGGATTTTGAAGAGTCGCGCGGCAATTCACAGGGCAGGTTGTCCACGGCCATCACCGTGATGCTGCCTGGTGCGCCCACCGGGCATTCCTTGCCGGAAGCAAGTTGGTAGCCCAGGAATGGATCGGCAATGGTGGTGCTGCGCAACGTGCTGTCGATAGGCCCGCCGATATCGCAGCTGATGTCGGCCACCACACGCAGGCCCAGCCCGGGGTCGCGCAGGTCTGCGGCGGTGAGGATCTTTGGTCCGCGGGCATCCCAGTAGTGGCATGCCAGGTAGATGTGGGCACGGTTGGCGTAAGGCGGAAAGATGGACTTGTGGCCGCGCGGATCGGCATGGAACGCATCGCGGTCGAAGGGTTTGCCATCGGTGCGGGCGTAAATGTGCTCGCTGTCCAGCACGGTATATACCGGGCCGTTGTGGTCGGCTTGCAGAAAAGTTTCCGGAGTCACGCGCTGAATGCCCACGCGGTCCAAGGTCTCCATGGCGCCATGGCCCACGCGCCCCGCGCCGGTGAGCACGATCCGCAGGTCCTTGGGAATGGGAAAGCGGGCAAGATGGCCGTCCATCTCCGCGCGATCATGGCAAGCATGGGCGGGCTTCAGGGCAGGTTGCTCCCCGGCGTGTGCCTCCCATGCGCGGAAGGCATTGTAGGCCCCCACTACACCGGCCCATTTGCCGAAGGCCAGCACCCGCATGCCGGTATTGTCGGTGAGCAGTTCGTGGTCCAACAGGGTGATCCGCCGCTGCAGCACGGCATGCAGCAACTTGGCGTTGGCGGGCTGCTTTTTTATGGTGTGCGAAAAGAAGAGGTAGGCCTTGTCCGCCATGAGCATTTCCATGGGAACCTCCTTTACGCCGATGAGGAGGTCGCGGTCGGTGAGGTCTTCGGTGACGCGCACATCCATGGCGGTGTACTCGGCATCGGAATAAGCGCGCACGGGACTGCGCTGCACGGCCACATCAATACCTTGCAGCATGGCTTCGCGGCATTGTTTGGGAGTGAGGGGTACGCGGCGGTCGGGCGGGGTCTTCCCTTCGCGGATGAGGCCGATCTTTTTGAACATCATGGGCAATAAGGGGGCGAAAGTAGAACTTGCCGCAAAAGCCTTCCTGAAGGTTGTCATTGCCGGGGAAGGGCGGGCGAGCAGTTCCAAGGTTGTAGTCTTGAGCCTTGAGCCTGAAGTCTTGGGTCCGGGGTCTGCAGGCCGATCCAGGCGGCAGCCGTATCTTTGCGGTGTTCATTGAAAGCATTGGGGCCGACATGGTATCGACAGCGGCTTCGTGGTGCGTGTAAGCATGCAGAGCATCGGGGAACGGCTCTTTAATCCCTTCTCCAAGCCTTAACCGGCAACACTGATTACGCACTTGCTGCCTAATAGCCCAAGGCTATGAAGCTTATCCCGTGAAGCACAGTAACGGGGGCAAGTACTCCTCGGGGAGGCCCGCAACCCTCCTTCCCGGTCCAGGGGTATCGACCATGGGATGCTGGCCTGCGCGGTGGTCCGGAGCGCTGGTAAGACAACAGGACCTAAGCCATGGCTAGGGTGCCTTTCCCCGGGCCACGGTCGAAAACCAACGACAGGATAAGCATGTAGAAAGCGCGTGGTACGGTCGTTTGGACGAGGGTTCGAATCCCTCCGGCTCCACAGAGACGGAGCGGCAGCGCGCAAGCGATGCCGTGCCGCGCAGCGGCACATTCGAGGTTTACACCGAGCGCAGCGAAGGTGGATCCCTCCGGCTCCACACTTGCACAAGCCTGTCGCCCGGTAGGCTCGGGCTTTGCGCCCATGCCTAGAACCCCACCCCGATGCCCCCGCTCAGGATCGGGCCCTGCCCCACGTAGTAGCTGTTGGGGTCCTGCAGTACTTCGAACAGTACTTGCAGGTAAAAGGAACTGCGTCCGCTTATCGGCGCCACATATCCCGCGCCCATCAACAGGTGCGGCACCCAAATGCGCCCTCGGTCAAAGCCGTAGTTGAAATACGGCTCCAGGTTCATGTGCAGGAATTCGGCATGCAAGTAGGCTTGTTCGATCACCCGGTACCGGCTGAAGATCCTGTAGCCGTAAGTGCTCATTTCAAAGGCAGGCACATAGCGGTTGTCGCGCAAGTAGGTGTAGCTGGGCCCAAATCCTGCCGAGAGCTTGCGGTTGCGGTCCAGCATATAGCCCACCATTGGGTCGAGTTGCACGGCGGTCACCGTGCCGAAGCTCAGGCCGATGCCCCCGCCGAACCAGATGCGGTCCTTGAACGGGATGGCCGGTTTCTTCTCCGATGGCACATATGCCGTACTGTCTTGGGCGGATGCCTGCAAAGCCAAGAGAACCAGCAGGGGCAGGGCAGCTAGATTGCGCAACATGGTGCCCAAAGGTAGGTGGACCGACTGCTCTACTTGTGGTTCACAGGGGTTGCCTGGTAGAGGATCCATGCTTCCTTGGCATCCTCCCATTCGTAGGCCTTCAGCGCCATTTGTTTCCACGGCGGCAGAGCGGAAAGTAGCGGGGTCCACCGGACTGCACCAGGCACGCCGCAGCTTTTTACCGGCCCATGCGCCACCAGGAGTTCAACACGGCCATAGGTTGCTGGAAGGGGGGCGCATGCCGAGGTGATCACCGTGTCGCTGATGCCTTCACGCAAATAGAAGCCGGGTACCCGGATGCGCCACGCCGCCTCCTTGCCCTCCAGGTAGCTCAAGCGCACCGCGCCTGAGGGAAAGCGTTGGTTGATGGTGTTGCACAGGTTGGTGCTTCCACTTCCCGCCGGGGAAAAGATGACCACGGCCAGGGCCCCCAGGTTGACCACAGCAGCCACCACAACTGCTCCAGCGAGGGCCGGGCCTTGCCGCAGGTTACGGAAGATCGCGGGCCATTGTTGTTCGCTGGCCTGCAGGGCCAACACCACCATCAGGATTACCAGGTCTGCCAGCGGGTACAGGAAGCGCAGTTCCTTGTGCGGCACCAGCATGTGGAACACCAAGAACGGAACAAGGACCCACGTGAGCAGATGCTTTGGCCTCAATGCGCACAGTGCACCGAAGGCCAGCAGGATGGCCGCGCCGAACAGGGGAATGGCGTACTTGAACACCCAGGCGTAGTAATACCACCAAGGATATTCCAGGAATACACCATGGTCTGTTCCAAGCATGCCCAGGCGGAGGTAGTTGGCCGCTGTAACGGTGAAGGTGCCGTAGAACCAACTGTCCAGTGCCAGGCCGGCAGCTCCCACCACGGAAAAGCCGGCCAACAGGCGCATCATGTTCGCGATCCGTTCACGTTCCACAACGGCCAGCCACAAACACATGCCCGCAGCGGCGGCAAGTACCGGAGGGCGGCACAGGAAGGCCAAACCGAGCAAGCAGCCGGTGCCGGCGAAATTCCGGCCCGCACCCTTCGGTGCAAGCAGGCTAGCCACTGCCAAGAGCAAAAACGATCCGGACCATGTTTCGCCGGTGAAGCGCACGTGCAGGAACGGCAGGAACCACAGCAAATAGGAGAGGAGCACGTAGGCGGCAAGGAACCGCTGCTCTACAAGGTGGCGAGTGCTGCGTACGAACACGGTAACGGCAACCAGGGCCAGGAAGGCCGTGAGCAAGCGCAGCAGAAAGGCCAGCACCAACGGGTCGTGGATGCCGAAGGAACGCGCCGTGCCGAACACGGCCATGCACACGGCAGGCAGCAGCGCGGAACGCACTTGCGCCGCGTATTCCCAGGGCAGTCCGGCCACTGGCTCATGTCCGGCTTTGGCTTCGGCAAAGGCGATCACTTGGAAATGCTCATCCACGGCGTGGTAGCCGTTGCTGAACCAGGCGGCCACTATGTGCACGGCCAGTGCCGCAAGCAGGATCCAACGAAACCGGTGGAGGAGCATGGCTGCGCGAAGATGCAGCCATGTACGTCAACTACTTCATCCGGCGCTCCAACCCCTCACGCAGTGCGGCCATGAAGGCCTCGGTGGTCAGGTAGTGCTCGGCAGCCACTTTGTCTCCGTGGATGCACACGGCCAGGTCCTTGGTCATTTTGCCGGCCTCCACGGTACTGATGCACACGGCCTCCAGCTTGTGGGCAAAGTCCACCAGGGCCTGGTTGCCGTCCAATTTGCCGCGGAAGGCGAGGCCGCGCGTCCAGGCGAAGATGCTGGCGATGGGGTTGGTGCTGGTGGGCTTGCCCTGCTGGTGCTGGCGGAAGTGGCGCGTCACGGTGCCGTGTGCGGCCTCGGCTTCCATGGTCTTGCCGTCGGGCGTCAGCAGCACGCTGGTCATCAGGCCCAGTGAGCCGAAACCCTGTGCCACGATGTCGCTCTGCACGTCGCCGTCGTAGTTCTTGCAGGCCCAAATGAATCCGCCGTTCCACTTCAGTGCGCTGGCCACCATGTCGTCGATCAGGCGGTGCTCGTAGGTGATGCCCGCTTTCTGGAAGTCGGCCTTGTAGTGTTTCTGGTAAAGTTCCTCGAAGATGTCCTTGAAGCGGCCGTCGTATTTCTTCAGGATGGTGTTTTTACTGCTGAAGTATAGCGGCCAGCCTTTTTCCAGCGCGAGGTTGAAGCAGCTGTGCGCGAAGCCCTCGATGCTTTCCTCGGTGTTGTACATGCTCATGGCCACGCCGTTGCCCTTGAAGTCGTACACCTCCCAGGTGGTGGCCTCGCCGCCGCCCTCGGGGGTGAAGGTCATGGTGAGCTTGCCCTTGCCTTGGATCACGGCGTCGGTGGCGCGGTACTGGTCGCCGAAGGCATGGCGGCCGATGACGATGGGCTTGGTCCAGCCGGGCACCAGGCGCGGGATGTTGTTGATGACGATGGGCTCGCGGAACACCGTGCCCCCGAGGATGTTGCGGATGGTGCCGTTGGGGCTCTTCCACATTTGCTTCAGCCCGAATTCCTTCACGCGGGCCTCGTCCGGCGTGATGGTGGCGCATTTGATGCCCACGTGGTGTTTTTGGATGGCATGCGCCGCGTCCACGGTGACCTGGTCGGCGGTGGCATCCCGGTGCTCCACGCCCAGGTCGTAGTAATCCAGGGATACATCAACATACGGCAGGATCAGTTCGTCCTTGATCCATTTCCAAATGATGCGGGTCATTTCGTCCCCATCGATCTCCACCACGGGATTGGCCACCTTGATCTTTTGCATGTTGGAACAATAGCTTGTTTGCGGGCCGCGAAGGTATCCCGAAGCCGTGTTCCGGAGGTAACTGCGGCAACTGCCCGTGCTCCCGGTGGCTTTTCAACAACAGGATCGCTCCCTGGCCGTACCGGCGCACCAAGGGCAAAGGGGTGGGCGGAGCATGGCTCGCCGGGCGCAGTTGCCTTTGGCCGGTGGGGCAACAGGAGGCATCCCCAGGCCCTCCACCTATTGCCCCAGATCCAGGTCCAGGTCTTCGCGCAGCTTGAACAACGCAGGGTTCTTTTCGGCCATGATCAGAAATCGGTCCTTGGCCGTGTAGCGGGGCCGGATGTTGGTGGCTTCCTGCTTGATCACGTCGAGTTCCAGGCCGGGGATCCCCAAAGCCCGGCGCAGGTGCCCCAGCAGCATGGGTTTCTCCTCGCGCATGTAGTTTTCCTGCACGCTGTTCACAATGGTGAAGGCTACCGAAGCGGGGCCGGTGATCTCCGGCTTGTTGGCCACCAGGGTGGCGTGCATACTGCTTTTTCCCTGTTGCAGCAAGCTTTGGGCATGGTCGTTCCATGCTTTGAGCAGCAGGGCCAGGTTGAGGTCGCGGCCGGGAAGGCCCGTTGCCTGCCCGGCCGGTTGCTCGCCGGGCTGGTCCGCAAGGTCGGTGCCGGGCGGCTTGGCAGGAGCCAGGTGTTGAAGTATGGAAACCGACCCGGCCATGCGCTTGGCAGGGCGGGCGGGTGCAGCGGGGGCGGTGGCGGACGGCGCGGCCGTTATGGGTCCGGCGGGTTCGGCTACCCCGGCCTGGGCATGCGAAGACACGGCAGCGGGTGAGCCTACGGCAGGATCAGGGCTTTTTTTTTCCACTGCTGCGGTGGCGGGTGCGGCCGCTCCGGCATCCGAGCCCATGGCCAGTTGCACCAGTGCCAGTTCCACCAGCAGGCGTGGTTCCCTGCTGCTCTTGTAGCGGGCATCCACAGTGCCCAATTGCGCCAGGCCCTCCACCAACAGCCCGCGTGGTACGGCCTTGGCCTGTTCGGCATAGCGCTGGCCCATTTCCTCGCTTACTTCCAGCAAGGGGATGGTTCGGGCGTCTTGGCTCACCAGCAGGTCGCGGAAGTGCCGGGCCAAGCCGGCCACGAACAGGTGCGCATCAAAGCCTTCGAACAGGATGTCGTTGAACACCACCAGTGCTCCCGGGGCATCGCCCGCCAACAGGTGGTCGGTGACGGTGAAATAGCGCTCCTGGTCGAGCACATTCAGGTTCTTCAGTACATCCGCATAAGTGAGCCGGTCGCCGCCATAGCTGGCCAGCTGGTCAAAAATGCTCAGGGCGTCGCGCAACCCGCCATCGGCCTTGCGGGCGATCACGTGCAGGGCCTTGGCCTCGGCGGTGATGCCTTCCTTGGCGGCGATGTCGGCCAGGTGGCCGGCGATGTCCTTTACCGTGATGCGCCGGAAATCGAACACTTGGCAGCGGCTGAGGATGGTGGGCAGGATCTTGTGCTTCTCGGTGGTGGCCAAGATGAAGATGGCATAGGCGGGAGGTTCCTCCAAGGTCTTCAGGAAGGCATTGAAGGCCGCCGGGCTCAGCATGTGCACCTCGTCGATGATGTACACCTTCTTGGTGCCGATCTGGGGGGCGATCTGCACCTGCTGGATCAGGTTGCGTATATCGTCCACGCTGTTGTTGCTGGCGGCATCCAGCTCAAAGATGTTCAGCGAGTGGCCTTCCTCGAAGGTTTTGCACGAGGGGCACTGGCCGCAGGTGGTCAGGTCCTCATTGCGGTTTTCGCAATTGAGCGTGCGCGCCAAAATGCGTGCGCAGGTGGTTTTGCCCACGCCCCGCGGGCCGGTGAACAAGAAGGCCTGTGCCACATGCCCGGTGCGGATGGCGTTCATCAGCGTGCCGGTGACGTGTTCCTGGCCTACCACCGTGGCAAAGGTGGCGGGGCGGTATTTCCGGGCACTGACCACGAATCGCTCCATGGGGGCGAAGTTAGCCGCCTCCCGGTGTTCCGAAACATGAACAGCGTCCCCGCCTTCCACCGCCTTCCCCCGCATCGATGCCCTACGAACCATGCCCTACTGAACGATAACCCAAGGAATTGTCCCGTAAATGAATGTTCCACTTATTTATTTCCCTACATTTGCACCCCAATTTACCAAGAGGCACATGACCAACCGGTACGAGACCGTCTTCATTCTAACTCCCGTTTTGTCTGAGGATCAGGCAAAGGAGGCGGTCGGCAAATTCAAAGACCTTCTGAAGGAAGGCCATGGAAAGATCCGCCATGAAGAGAACTGGGGGATGCGCAAGCTCGCCTATCCCATCCAGAAGAAGTCCTCGGGCTTCTACCACCTGATCGAGTTTGAGAGCGACCCCGCGTTGATCGCCAAGCTCGAGACCGAATACCGCCGTGATGAACGGGTGATCCGTTTCCTTACCGTGGCCATGGACAAGCACCATGTGGCATTTGCCGAGAGCCGCCCTGCACGGGGAGGCAAGGAGGCAGGTGAAAGCGGCCGTGCCCCGCGTACCAAGAAAGTCAACGCCTGATCGCCGACAACATGAGCGAAGAAACGACGACCACCGCCGCGGAGAGCACCTCCGCCAAGCAGGGAGGAGGGGCCAACAACGAGATCCGCTACCTCACCCCGATCGCCATTGAGACCAAGAAGGACAAATACTGCCGCTTCAAGAAGCTCGGGATCCAGTACATCGACTACAAGGATGCCGACTTTTTGCTGCGCCTGGTGAACGAACAAGGCAAGATCCTGCCGCGCCGCATCACCGGCACCAGCCAGAAATACCAGAAGCGCGTGGCCCAAGCCGTCAAGCGGGCGCGCCACTTGGCGCTGATGCCGTACGTGGCCGACATGCTCAAGTAAGAAAGCACCACCATGGAAGTGATCCTCAAACAAGACGTGGAGCACCTGGGTTTTGCCAATGACCTGGTGAAGGTGAAGGAGGGCTACGCCCGCAACTTCCTGCTCCCCCGCAAGCTGGCCGTGGCCGCCACTCCCAGCGAGCGCAAGCAACTGGCCGAAACCCTCAAGCAGCGCGCCCACAAAGAGGCCCAACTGCGCGAATCAGCCGAGAAGAACGCCGCCAAGCTCGTGGTGCAGGCCGTGAAGATCGGTGCCAAAGTGGGCGAGAAGGGCCGCATCTTCGGCAGTGTCAACACCATCATGCTCAGCGATGCCTTCAAGCAACTGGGCGTGGAGGTGGACCGCAAGCACATCAAGATCAAGGGCGAAGCCATCAAGACCATCGGCACCTACCAGGCTGATGTCACCTTCCACCGCGATGTGGTGAAGACCATCTCCTTCGAGGTGGTGGAGGAGTGAGCCTTGCCGCAACCGCAAATGTCCAGGGGCCTTCGGGCCCCTTTTCATTGGGGCCTGCCGATGCACTGCGGGCCGGAGCGCCACGCACCGCGCCTTTCCGTACCGTGCCGGCGGCTAGCTTCGCCCGCATGGCCGCCGATACCGATCCACGCATCCTGTTGCGCTTCCTGGCCCGTTTGGGGCAGGCCGAACTGGCCGCCGGCAACGCGGTGGCCCTGGTAGAGCGAGATCTGGGCCTGATCGCCAGGCGCTATGGCCGGGAAGACATCCTGGTATTTGCATTGCCCACCGTGCTGATGGTGCAGAGCGATGATGGGCAAGAGCACCGTGTGCAGATCATACCGGGGCCATATCGCGTGGGCGAATTGCGGTTCGATCAGATGGAGGGGGTGCTGGAGATCGCCCGCGAAGCCCGCAATGGCAAGTTGGCCCCCGAGGATGGCTTGCGCCGCTTGGAGGCCATGTGGCGCATGAAGCACCGTTATGGCGATGCCGGCTTTGTGCTGGGCTACCTGCTGGCCACCATCGGCATTGCCCTCATTCTGCGGCCCACCTGGGCGGGGCTCGGCTACGTGGCCGCCTTGGGCTTGGCCTGTGCGCTGTTGCTGGTGGCCGTGCGCCGCCAACCGGTATGGAACGCGGTGATGCCCGTGGTGGCCGCCTTCCTGCTGGCTTCCGCCGTGGCCTTGTTCCACCGGCTCGGCGTAAAGGAGCCGGCCTTGCAACTGCTCATTCCGCCGCTGATCATCTTCCTGCCCGGCAGCACCCTCGCGGTGTCCGTGGTGGAGCTGGCTTTTGCCAATATCGTGTCAGGGGCCGCGCGCTTTGTTGCCGGCAGCATGCAACTGGTACTGCTGGCCTTCGGCCTGGTGGGCGGCTTCAAGGCTTTCGGCGGGCCATTTGCCGCGCCTATGGCCGAACCCCAGCGCTTGGCCCCATGGTTGGCGTGGGCCGGGGTTGTGATCTTCGCCTCCGGCCTGCACCTGTTCAAGAGCAGCCGCAGGCGCTCGCTCCCCTGGATGATCGCCACCATGGGCATGGCCTTTTGCGGCCAGGTCGTAGCCGGAAAATTCCTCGACGGCCCCGCCACCGCCTTCTTCGGTGCCGTGGTGATGACCATCACCGCCCTGTTGATCGAGTACCGCCTGAAAGGCCCGCCCGCCCTGGTCTCCATCATCCCGGCGTTCTGGCTGCTCGCCCCCGGCTCGTTCGGGCTGGCCAGTGTGGCCACCTTGGCCACCGGCGGACTGGATGCCACGGGCAGCCTGCTGGAGCTGCTCTTTCTGCTCACCGCCATTGCCACCGGCTGCCTCATCGGGGCCTTTGTGTACAGCGGCATGCTCCATGTGCGCCGTGCCCGCTGGTGGCGCGGGGAGCTGTTCGCACGTGCCGGCTCCGCCGGGGATGAACCGCAGCAAGGAACGTTGTAGCCCTGTTCCGCCGTACAAGCCGCTCCCCATCACGAACCTCTTACCTTTGCCGCCTCATTCAAGCTATTCCTCTGAACATGGCCCACATTTTCGATCTCGATATGATCCAAGCGGTATATGACCGCTACCCCGCCCGTGTTGCCGCCGCCCGCAAAGCGTTGGGCCGGCCGCTCACCCTCACCGAGAAGATCCTCTATGCGCACCTTACCGAAGGCCCGGCCACCAAGGAACACAAGCGGGGCGCGGATTATGTGGATTTCGCCCCCGACCGGGTGACCATGCAGGATGCCACCGCACAGATGGCCCTGCTCCAGTTCAGCACCACCGGCCGCAAAAAGGTCGCCGTGCCCAGCACCGTGCACTGCGACCACCTGATACAGGCGCGCGTGGGCGCCAAACAAGACCTGCAGGAGGCCCTGCTCAAAGGCAATGAGGTGTACCAGTTCCTGGAGAGCATCAGCAACAAATACGGCATCGGCTTCTGGCGGCCCGGTGCGGGCATCATACACCAGGTCATGCTGGAGAACTATGCCTTTCCTGGCGGCATGATGATCGGCACCGACAGCCATACGCCCAACGGCGGCGGCCTGGGCATGCTGGCCATCGGCGTGGGCGGCGCCGATGCCTGCGACGTGATGAGCGGACTGCCCTGGGAGCTCAAACAGCCCAAGATCATCGGCGTGCACCTCACCGGCAAGCTCAGCGGTTGGGCCAGCGCCAAGGATGTGATCCTGGTGGTGGCCGGCATCCTTACGGTAAAGGGCGGCACCGGCGCCATCCTGGAATACTTCGGCCCGGGAGCGGAGAGCCTGAGCTGCACCGGCAAGGGCACGATCTGCAACATGGGCGCAGAGATCGGCGCCACCACCAGCACCTTCGGCTATGATGACAGCATGCGCCGCTACCTGCGTGGCACCGGACGTGAAGAAGTGGTGAAGCTCGCCGACGCCGTGGCCGAGCACCTCACCGGCGACCCCGAGGTATACGCCGATCCCAAAAAATATTTCGATCAGGTGGTGGAGATCGACCTGAACACGCTGGAACCCTACATCAACGGGCCATATACCCCGGACCTGGCGTGGCCCATCAGCAAGTTCGCCGCCGCCGTGAAGGAGAACGGTTGGCCCGAAAAATTGGAGGTGGGCCTGATCGGCAGCTGCACCAACAGCAGCTACGAAGACCTTACCCGCAGTGCTTCCGTGGCGCGCCAGGCCCTGAGCAAAGGCCTGAAGGCCACCAGCGAGTTCACCGTCACCCCCGGAAGCGAACTGGTGCGCTACACCGCCGAGCGCGACGGCCTGCTTGCCACCTTCGAGGAAATGGGAGGGGTGGTGCTGGCCAACGCCTGCGGGCCCTGCATCGGCCAATGGGCGCGCCATACCGACGACCCCGACCGCAAGAACTCCATCCTCACCTCCTACAACCGCAACTTCGCCAAGCGCAACGACGGCAACTCCAACACCCATGCCTTCGTGGCCAGCCCGGAGCTGGTAACGGCCATGGCCATATCCGGCCACCTGTCCTTCAACCCGCTCACCGACACGCTCACCAACGCCAAGGGCGAGCAGGTGAAGCTCGATGAACCTACGGGCCTGGAGATGCCGCCCAAGGGATTTGATGTGAAGGATCCCGGCTACCAGGAACCTGCGGCCGACGGCAGCAAGGTGGACGTGGTGGTGAAGCCCGGCAGTGACCGCCTGCAATTGCTCGAGCCGTTCCCGGCATGGAACGGCAAGAACATTACCGGTGCCGTGCTGTTGATCAAGGCCAAAGGCAAGTGCACCACCGACCACATCAGCATGGCCGGGCCGTGGCTGCGGTACCGCGGCCACTTGGACAACATCAGCAACAACACGCTGATCGGTGCCATCAACGCCTTCAACGGCGAGGCGAACAAGGTGAAGGACCAACAGACCGGTGAATACGGTGAAGTGCCCGCCACCCAGCGTACCTACAAGGCCGCAGGCCTGCCCAGCGTGGTAGTGGCCGACCACAACTACGGCGAAGGCAGCAGCCGCGAGCATGCCGCCATGCAGCCCCGCCACCTCGGTGTGTTGGCCGTGCTGGTAAAGAGCTTCGCCCGCATCCATGAGACCAACCTGAAAAAGCAGGGCATGCTCGGCCTCACCTTCGACAAGGAGAGCGATTACGACAAGGTACAGGAAGACGATCGTTTCGATTTCACCGACCTGGCCGATTTCGCCCCGGGCAAGCAGATCACCGTGGTGCTCCGGCACAGGGATGGCACCTCAGACACGATCAAGTGCAACCACACCTACAACCACCATCAGATCGAGTGGTTCAGGGCGGGAAGCGCATTGAACCTGATCCGCAAGCAGCAAGGATAGCCGCGCCCTGCCGCGGAAGCATTTCCGGACCAGCCCCGCCATCACCGGCGGGGCTGGTCCATTTTGAGGAACGACCGCGCCGCATCCCCACATTTTGGTATTGCTGTATGCCCGGTTTGCAGTAGGTTTGGTCAAAATCAACATACGCATGAAACTGTTGACCACCATTGCGATCACCGCAGGATGTTGTGTTCTATTGTCCACCGCAGCACACGCCCAGATCAGGGTGGGAGGCAAAGTGGGCGCCAATTATTTGGCCGGCTCGCAAAAGATCCAGCCCGACCCCAAGAACCCGCCGACAAACCCCAATGGGCTGGGCATGCAGTTCGGCGCCTACGTGGAAGTTCCCTTTTCGGACCTGGTGGGCTTGCGCCCCGAGCTTGGCTTCTCCTTCCGCCGGATGACCTCGGAAACTTCCGTGAATACCAAATACACGCAAGCCGACAATGTCACCTTCAACGGAATGCCCTTTACGGGCGAACAAACCATTCTCACTGAAACAGACCAACGCCTGAGCTATTTCCAGTTGAATGCCCCCCTGATGCTCAAGCCCGCCGACGGCCTGCGCGTGATGTTCGGCCCGAGCTTCAATTTCCTCATGGGCGGCAAGCAGAACACCGATATCACCTACGACGTGAAAGGCACGGTGAACAACCAGGGCCAGAACCAAAGTGTGGACAGCCAGACCTTGGAGGCCACCAAGAAAAAGGGCAGCGCCGCCATCCGGAACTTCAAAAAGGCAGACGTGGCCGTGATGGCCGGCCTGGGTTACACCTTGCCCGTGGGCTTCGACCTGGACCTGCGCTATTACCGTGGCCTTTCCACCACCTACGACGAGACTTCGGGCACCACCCGCTACCGGATCTGGACCAACCTGGTGGAATTTTCCGTGGGCTGGACCTTCGGGGGCGAGTAACGGGCGGCGCGCCCTGTGTATCGGCATGCAAGAGGCGGGAGTGGTTCCCGCCTCTTTGCCTTATGCGGCCGATGGCAGTGCAGTGGGGGTGTTACGGAAGGAACCACAGATGATGGCTTGCCCCGGCCCGGTTTGGCACGGTACTCGCAATACGGCCCCGAAAGAGGCAAGTTGCGCATGCTTAACTTGCCCGCCGATCCAAGGTCTTTAACAGTTCCTATCCCGATCCCATGCACAAAAGGTCGTTCCTCGTTGTCATCGCCGCTTTGGCCTCCTTTTTTCTTGCTGCCCAGCAAGTACCCGATTCCTTGAACATGGTGCCCAACGGCAGCTTCGAGGAGATCGACGGCAAACTGCGCCGCCTGGGCGGCATTGACATCGCCAAAGGTTGGAGCAGCCCCACACTGGCCAAGGCCGACCTCTTCAGCGAAGCGGTGGACAGCGAATCCCCCGCCTCTGCGCCCAAGAACGCACGTGGCTTCCAAAGTGCGCTCAGCGGCACCAACTATGCCGGTGCGGTATGGTACAGCTATATGGACAAGGAGCCGCGCAGCTACCTGCAGGTGAAGTTCAAGAAGATGCTGAAGAAAGGGCAGAAGTACTGCATCAGTTACTACGTGAGCCTGGGTGACCTGAGCAAATTCAGCAGCGACCAGGTCGGGGCGTACGTGAGCAGGATCGTGGTGAACAAGAAGGATGAAGCCAGCCTGACGTATGAAGCACAGGTGCCTGCGTTGAAGACCACGGTGTTCGAGGACATGAACGGTTGGCAAGGGGTGTGCGGCGTATATGAAGCCAAGGGCGATGAACAGTACCTGATCATCGGCAACTTCGCCGCCACCGACAAAGTGACCGCCGGCAAGGCCAAGCGCCAAAAAGGGGAAACACGCACACAAACGCCCATTGCCTATTTCTACATCGACGACGTAAGCGTGAAGGCCGTGAAATACATGAGCGAGTGCGCCTGCGAACAGCTCGGCAAGGACAAGAGCGAATTCATCTACGGCCGCAGGGTGACCAGCGATCCCTCGCTTACCCCTGCCCAGCGCGTGGACCGTGCGACAGTCTATTTCAAGCAGTACAACAGGGACATCGACCCCTCGATGAAGGCCCAGCTGGATACCTTGGTCAGTGTGCTGAAGGCCAACACGGCCATACGGATCCAGCTTACCGGGCACACCGACCTGCAGGAAGAAGACCGTGTGCGCATGCGCCCCGACCTCACCGAACTGGCCAAGGAACGCGCCGAGCAGGTGATGAACTACCTGGTGAATGCCGGCATAGCGGGAAGCAGGATCTCCGTGGCCGGCCGAAAGGCGGAACAGCCGGCCTCCGAAGGCGATGACCAAGTGTCGCTGAGCCAGAACCGCCGCGTGGAAGTGGACGTGCTCAAGTAGCAGCCCCGGCAACCGCCAGCCACCGCTACCTTGGCCGCATGCAGCAGGGCGATCCGCGCCTCATCCGCGCATGGACCATGTACGATTGGGCCAACTCGGCCTACTCGCTCACCATCACCTCGGCGATCTTTCCCATCTATTACCTGGCCATCACCACCGTGGATGGTACGGACCAGGTGTTGGCCACCTACGGCATTCCGGCCACCTCGCTGCAGTCCTATACGCTCTCGGCCGGGTTTCTCCTGGTGGCGGCCATCGCGCCGTTGCTCTCGGGCATTGCCGATCATCGCGGCAACAAGAAGAACTACCTCAAGTTCTTCTGTTACCTGGGTGCCCTCTGCTGTGCCGGCCTGTACTTCTTCACCTTTGCTTCCCTGTGGTACGGCCTGGTGCTGTTCATGCTGGCCTGCGTGGGCTTCAGCGGAAGCCTGATCTTCTACGACGCCTACCTGCCCGAGATCGCGGCGCCCAAGGACCATGACCGCGTCAGCGCGCGCGGGTATGCCATGGGCTACATCGGCAGCGTGCTCTTGCTGGTGATCAACCTGGCCATGGTGATGCAACCAGCGTGGTTCGGCATACCGGACCGGGCAGGACTTCCGGCGCGTATTGCCTTTGTCACCGTGGGCTTGTGGTGGGCCGGCTGGGCGCAGATCACCTTCCGCCATCTGCCCCGCGCGCAGGTGGCGCCCGAGGCCCGCAAGAACACGCTTTCCTCGGGATATTCGGAACTGCGCAAGGTGTGGCGCGAGATGCTCGGGCTCCAGAGCCTGCGCCGCTTCCTGATGGCGTTCTTCGTGCTGAACATGGGCGTGCAAACGGTGATGTACCTGGCCGTGACCTATGCCAAGCAGGAGATCAAAGAGGCCGACGGAACTCCCATCGCCGACAGTGGCTTGATCATCAGCATCCTGCTGATCCAGCTGGTGGCCGCATTGGGAGCGATGGTGTTTGTCAGGCTCAGCAAGCGCTTGGGCAACATCGCCGCGCTCCTCATCGGCCTGGCCGTGTGGACGGGCATCTGCCTGGCCGCTTGGAGCATTGTTTCCACCCAAGCCTTTTACGTGCTGGCGGCCTGCGTGGGCCTGGTGATGGGCGGTACCCAGGCGATCTCGCGCAGCACCTACGCCAAGCTGCTGCCCGCAACGGCCGACCATGCTTCCTATTTCTCCTTCTACGACGTGAGCTTCTACCTGGCCACCGTGCTGGGCACCCTGGCCTTCGGAGCGGTAAACCAGCTTACGGGCGACCTGCGCAACACCATCATTGCCATCGGCACCTTCTTCGTGCTGGGCGCCGTGCTGCTGCTGCGCGTGCCCCGCGATGAACGGATCGCGCGCGCGGGCGGTGCGCAGCGGTAAATTCGCTGCCGCTTGTAAACGGCATGGCCATGGCGCAGATCTGGGATGTAGTGATCGTGGGTGGAGGGATCGTGGGTGCGGCGACGCTCTACAAATTGCAGCAGCGGTTCCCTTCAAAGTCCATCCTGCTGCTGGAAAAAGAGGCCTTGCTGAGCGACCACCAGACCGGCCACAACAGCGGGGTGATCCACAGCGGCATCTACTACAAGCCCGGCAGCAAGAAGGCTTTGACCTGCGCCAAGGGCCGGCGCGAACTGGTGGCCTTCGCCAAGGAACACGGCGTGAAGCACGATGTGTGCGGCAAGATCGTGGTGGCCGTGGACGAACGCGAACTGCCCCAGCTGGAGAAGATCCACCAGCGCGGCATCGAGAACGGCATAGAGGACCTGCGGCGCATCACGGCCGAAGAGATCCAACAGATCGAACCGTACTGCACCGGCATTGCCGGCCTATGGGTGGGCTGCACGGGCATCATCGATTTCCGCGGGGCCACCAACAAGATGGCCGAACTGGCCTGTGCCATCAACCCCGCGTCGCAAGTACGCACCGGCGAGCAGGTGCTCGATACCTTGCCGCAAGGCGCCTTCACGGTGGTGCGCACCAACAAGGCCAGCCACCACGCCAAGTGCCTGATCTTTTGCGCGGGCCTGCAAAGCGACCGCATGGCGCGTGCCGACGGCGTGGACGTGCAGGAGCAGATCGTGGGCTTCCGCGGGGACTACTACGAACTCTCCGCCAAGGGCAAGCACAAGGTGAAGAACCTGATCTACCCCGTGCCCGATCCGCGCTTCCCTTTCCTGGGCGTGCACTTCACCCGCATGACCGACGGCAGCACCGAATGCGGGCCCAACGCCGTGTTCACCTTCAAGCGGGAGGGCTATGGAAAAACCGACTTCAGCTTGGCGGACACCTGGGACGCGCTCACGTACGGAGGCACTTGGAAGCTCTTCTTCAAGAACATGTCCTATGGGATCAACGAGTACCGCCGGGCCTTCAGCAAGAAGCTGTTCCTGAAAACCCTGCGCCGCTTGGTGCCCAGCCTGCAGATGGATGATATCGAACCGGGCCGCGCCGGCGTGCGTGCCATGTTGCTGGGCACCGACGGCGAGATGGTCGATGACTTCCGGATCGAACGCAGCGGCAACCACATCCACGTGCTGAACGCACCCTCGCCGGCGGCCACGGCTTGCCTGGCCATTGGCGACCACATTGTGGACCTGTGCGTTGCGGAAGGAGTGCTGGCCGGATAGTGCGGTACACAATTCACCGCCTGCGGATGGTGCGGTTGCACGATCCCCGCAGGCTTGGCCGGTGTCAGGCCGTTACCTTCAAGTCTTCCAGCAGCTCGGCCCAGTCCCAAAGGCAATAGTGCATGAGCTTGTTGATGCGGCCCAATACGATGGGGTTCGGGGCCTTCAGGTCGCGGAAATAGGCATCCTGGTTGCGGAACAGGTCGTATTTGTGGAAGATGGCCTTGCTCATCGCATACACCGTGTTCTTGCTGGGGTGGTTGATCCGCGCCATAAAATGCTGCATGGCGATGGTCTCCGTTTCGAACTCCGCCGCGGTGGTGTCCATCAGCGGGGCGAACTTGGAGTAGGCATGTTGCGCCAGGCGGTGGTCCATGCCGCCGGGCAGGTGCTTGGGCGCCTCCATCAAATTGCCCGCAAAGAGGATCAGGGCAAAGAGGTCGTCGTCGCCGGGGCCGAACACCGGGCGCACCACGAACTCATTGGATTCCTGGAGCTCGGCCACGATGGCAGGGTAGCCTTGTTCGGTGAGACGCAGCACCGCGTTCACGAACACGTTGGCGAACTTGTCCTCGCTGATCTTCCGTTTTCCGAAAATTGATCCAATCATGGCCGAATCCGTTTTCGGAGGCGAAAAGTACCCGATGCCGCAAGGCATGCTCCCAAGGAGTTCATGCTTATTTTCAACACCGTTATCCACCCTCAACAGCCATGAAACACCTGATCCATCAGTTTGCGGCATACGACTTATGGGCCAATACGCGCGTTGTGGAACGGCTTCAGCGCGAACCGGAGGCCACGCTTGACCGCCATGTAAAGAGCAGCTTTCCTTCCTTGCGCAAGTCGCTCCTGCACATCCGTGATTCGGGCAATGTTTGGTATTCGCGGATCTTTGAACTGGCGCCCATGGTGCTGGAGCCGCGCATCGGCAGCTTGATGCACCTGAGCGCGGCGTTGCGCGACAAGGTGCTGTTGCTCGATGAGGGCCGGCTGCAGGAAGCCGTGGCCTATACCGACATGAAGGGCCGGCCGTTCACGCAACCGCGATGGCAATTGCTGCTGCATTGTTACAACCACGCCAGTTACCACCGCGGCCAAGTGATCACCATGATGCACCAGTTGGACCTGGGCGAGGTGCCCAATACCGACCTGGTCGCCTATCAGCGTATGCTGTTGGCCGCCATGTAGGCCCGCGCCATTGCCGGCTTGCCGAGTTGCACCAGAGGGAGGCCGCCCGCTGCGGAGCTGGTGACCGGCGGCAGCAAGGGCTATCCGGCCAACAGGTCCACGCCCACGTAGTTGGCGGGGGTAAGGGTGCGCAAGCGTGCCTTCACCCGCTCTTCCACTTGGAGCGCATCGATGAATGCGGCAATGTCCTCTTTACCCACCTTTTCCTTGCCGCGAGTAAGCGACTTCAACAGCTCATAGGGTTCCGGGTAGCCTTCCCGCCGCAGGATCGTTTGGATCCCTTCCGCCACCACGGCCCACTGGGCATCCAGGTCGCGGGCAATGGCGGCCTCGTTCAACAGCAATTTGTCCAAGCCCTGCAAGATGGCGCCGATGGCGATGGCCGTGTGCGCCATGGGCACGCCGATGTTGCGCGTTACGGTGCTGTCGGTGAGGTCGCGCTGCAAGCGGCTCACCGGCAGTTTCTCGCTCAGGTGCCCGAAGAGCGCATTGGCCAAGCCCAGGTTGCCTTCGGCATTTTCGAAGTCGATGGGGTTCACCTTGTGGGGCATGGCCGAGGAGCCCACTTCGCCGGCCTTTACGCGCTGGCGGAACCAATCCATGCTGATGTAGGTCCATATGTCGCGGCACAGGTCGATCAAGATGGTGTTGATGCGGCGCATGGCGTCAAACAGCGCGGCCATCGAATCGTAGTGTTCGATCTGCGTGGTGAAGCGCTGGCGTTTCAGGCCCAGCTTTTCGGAAGTGAAGCGGTCTGCCATCGCCACCCAGTCCAGTTCGGGGTAAGCAGCCAAGTGGGCATTGAAGTTGCCGGTGGCGCCGCCGAACTTGCAGGTGAAGGGCACCTGGCGCAACAATTCCAGTTGTGCATCCAACCGCTCGGTGAAGACTTCCAGCTCCTTGCCCAAACGAGTCGGCGAGGCGGGCTGGCCATGGGTGCGGGCCAACATGGGCACGTGGGCCCACTCCAGTGCCAGCCCATGGATGCGGTTGCGCAGGGCGGTGACCGCAGGCAGGTAGTGCACCGCAGTGAAATCCTTCAGCAGCAGCGGCAACGCAGTGTTGTTGACATCCTGTGAGGTGAGGCCGAAATGCACGAATTCCTTGGCAGCGCCGAAGCCCAGTTCATCCAGCCGCGCTTTCAGCCAGTATTCCACGGCCTTCACGTCGTGGTTGGTGGTACGTTCAATGGCTTTCACTGCCTGGGCGTCCTCCTCGGTGAAGGTGCCAATGCGTTCGGCCAGGGCGTGGAGCGCCGTGGTGGTGGTTCCTTTCAGTTCGGGCAAGGGCAGCTCCGCCAAAAAGCGGAACCAATGCAGTTCCACCGTGAGGCGGTACCGGATCAGGGCCAGTTCGCAAAACCAAGCGGCCAACGGGGCGGTACGCACCCGGTAGCGCCCGTCGATGGGAGAAATGGCGGTGAGTGGGCGAAGTTCCATGGGCCGCAAAAGTAGGCCATGCCCAAGGGCGCCCCATGAAGAACGCCGGGCAAAAGTGGTGCCATGGCCTGCAACGGGCATGCAGGAGCAGTTCGGCATGATCTTCGCCTTTTGAAACGCCGGTCTAACTTCGCCTCCATGCAGCTGCCCAGTCTATTGATCGCCACCGTGCTCCTGGCCACCGTAGCCGGATGCAAGGGGAAACAGGAATTGTCCGATGCCCAAGCCCCGGCCTCCACGGCCCCATCGGCTGCCGGCCACACCAATGCCCCAGCTCCGCCAGCAGCTGCCCAGGAGCCGGAACCGGACCAGGTTGCGGCAGCCATGCCCAAGCTGGGCGGCGACAGCGTGTTCTTTGCCATGGAGCGCACGGCCTGCTACGGCACCTGCCCGGCCTACCGGCTGGTGATCGATCAGCAGGGCAGGGCCACGTATGAGGGCCGCCGCTTCGCGCCGCGCGAAGGGCGATTCACCGCCCAGGTGGATGCGGCCACCATGGATGCATTGAAGAACGAGGTGGAGGGCATGGGCTTCTACGACCTGCAGGACGTGTACGACCAACCCGTGACCGATTTGCCCAGCGTGATCATCCGCCTGCGCACCGGCGCGCATGACAAGCAGGTGCTCGGCCGGGTGGGCGCACCCAAAGCGTTCAAGGACCTGGCCGTGCGCGTGGAAGAACTCCTGGCCCCGGTAGCGTGGACACCGGTGGCCGACGGCCGCTGAACCGGCGGGCCATGTGCTGAACCGTTCATCCCTATTCAGCGCACCATCCGAAGGTGCCCGGTACAGTATTGGGTTAAATTCGCGGCCTCCCGGGGGCCATCCGGCCCACTGAACTCCATTCCCCTACACCCCTGAACGATCGAGAAATGAAGAAGGTCCGTTTATTGGCCCTGGTGGCCGTTTTTGCCGCAGGCAGTGCCTTTGCCGGCGAAGGCATGTGGTTGCTGAACAAATTGAAGCAGGTGAACGAGGCGCAGATGCGCGCGTTGGGCTTCAAGCTCACTGCCGATGATATCTACAACCTCAACAAGGCCAGCATCAAGGATGCGGTGGCCCGCCTCGGGGGCGGCTTCTGCAGCGGTGAGGTGGTGAGCGCCGATGGCCTCATGCTTACCAACCACCACTGCGGCTACGATGCCATCCAGAGCCTGAGCACGGTGGAGAATGACATCCTCACCAACGGTTTCTGGGCCATGACCCGCGACCAGGAGAAACCTGCCGGATTCGGCGTGAGCTTCCTGCAATACATCACCGACGTTTCGGACACGGTGCTCTCGGCCATGAACGACGGCATGAGCGAAGCCCAGCGCGACTCGGTGATCCAAGTGATGGCGGCCGCCCTGGAAGGCAAGGCCACCGAGGGCAAGCCGTACATCGAGGCCGACTTCAAGGTGATGTTCGAAGGCAACGAGTTCTACCTTTTCGTGTACAAAACCTACCCCGATGTGCGCCTGGTGGGCACCCCGCCCAATGCCATCGGCAAATTCGGCGGTGACACGGACAACTGGCAGTGGCCGCGCCACACCGGCGATTTCAGCATGTTCCGCATCTACACCGGCCCGGACGGCGAACCTGCCGAATACGCCGAGGCCAATGTCCCCTTCAAGCCCAAGTGGCATTTCCCCGTAAGCCTCGATGGCGTGAAGGACGGTGACTTCAGCATGATCATGGGCTTCCCCGGCAGCACCGACCGCTTCCTCAACAGCGACGGGGTGAAACTGGCACTGGACATCGAGCAGCCCGCCCGCGTGAAGATCCGCGGCGAGAAGCTCGACATCTACAAGAAACACATGGACGCGGACAATGCCGTGCGCCTGAAATACGCCGCCAAGGACGCGCAGGTGGCCAACTACTGGAAGTACTTCATCGGCCAGCAGAAGGGCCTCAAGCGCCAACACGTGCAAGAGCGCAAACAGCAGCAGGAAGAAACCCTCATGGCCTGGGTGAACGCGGATCCCGCCCGCCAGAAGAAGTATGGCGAACTGGAACAGGACCTGGACCAAGGCTATGCCGAGCGCGCCAAGTATGAAAAGGCCTCCACCTACCTGCAGGAAGCCGCCTTCGGCAGCGAGGCCGTGGTGTTCGGCTTCCGGCTGTACGGGCTGATGCGCCAGCTGGAAAAGGACCCCAAGGAAACCGCGCGCGTGACGGCCATGGCCGACATGGCCCGCAAGAGCGCACGCGAATTCTGGAAGGACTACGACCCGGCCACGGACAAGGAGGTCACCGCCGCCATGTTCAGCATGATCTTCCGCGATGTGGACCCCGCCCAACAACCTGATGTGATCGCTACGGTGACCAAGAAGTACAAAGGGGATTTCCATGCTTGGACAGAAGCCATGTTCAAGACGAGCGTGATCACGGACAGCACGCGCCTGATGGCCTTCTTGGCGAAGCCCACGCTGAAGGTGCTGCAGAAAGACTTGGCCATGCAGGCCACGCAGAGCTGCCTGAACCAGTACCGCAACGTGCTGGGGCCCGCCATTGATCAGGCACAAACGAAGATCAACCGGGGTTACCGCCTGATGGTGGCGGCCATGCGTGAAATGGATCCCGGCAAAATGTGGTATCCCAACGCCAACAGCACGCTGCGCCTGACCTACGGCAAGGTGAACGACTACTACCCTGCGGATGCCGTGCACTACGACTTCCGCACCACCGAACAGGGCATCCTGCAAAAAGAGGACCCCACCAGCGACGAGTTCACCGTGCCGGCCCGCGAGAAGGCGCTGCTGCTGGCCAGGGATTTCGGCCGCTATGCCAATGCGGACGGCAGCTTGCCGGTGTGCTTCATCAGCGAGAACGACATTACCGGCGGCAACAGCGGCAGCCCGGTGATCAACGGCAACGGGGAGCTGATCGGTATTGCGTTCGATGGCAACTGGGAGGCCATGAGCGGCGACATCTCGTACGAGCCCGAGCTGCAGCGTACCATCAGCGTGGACATCCGCTATGTGCTGTGGGTGATCGACAAGTTTGCCGGTGCCAAACACCTGGTGGACGAGATGACCCTGGTGACCACGCCCAAGGTGATGGCACCCGCTCCCGTGGAGGCCGCACCCGCCGAGGTGCCTGCGCCGAAGAAGCCCGCGAAGAAGGCCTGATCGGCCCCTCATGGAACGTCAGGCAGGCCGCCCCGCAAGGGCGGCCTGCCTGTTTTCCCGGGCCTGCCTATCGGGGTTGAAGGTGCAAGTCGATCCGGGGTTGCGGATCTCCCTCAGGCAGCGCCATGACCTGCCGGTGCAGGTCGAGGTAGCCGTTCTCCTGTTCCACCCGGAGCTCGAACGGCAACCGGTCCGGGATGAACAGGGCGTATTGGCCATCGCTGTTCACCGGGGTCACCATCAAGCGTTTGCCGTCCGCGTTGTAATAGCCCACCAGGCAATCATACACGGGCTTGCCGGTCAGTTGGTCCGTAACCGAGCCGATGAGCTGGATGCGTTGGCCCGCGGTTTTGCCTGCGGGCAACGGCCCGTTTTGTTGGGCCGTTAGCGGCAGGGCGGGGAGCAGCAGAGTGAACAGCAACCAGGGGCGCATGGCGTTGCAACGCAACGGACCGGCCCAAAGTTCAACGGCGTGGCGGTGCGGCCGCCAGCACGGCCCCGACGCTGCCCAGCAGGGGTGCCATGATCAGGCCTGCCACAGGCACCTTCATCAGCAGGTTGAACGCCAAGCCATTGGCCAGTACCATGCTTTGCCTGCTGCGCGCGGAGCGCACGCTGGCACCGATGCCCAGACGTTGCCGTTCGTGGATGTAGTCGAACATCGAGAAGCCGTAGAACCAGCAGGAAACCAACCAAAGGAAGATCGCTGTGATGGGCGCCAGCAGCGGCACGAACAGGGTGATGACCCAGGCCGCCACGTTGATCGTCGTCTCCAGGGCGCCATTGCGCAGGGCCATCAGGATACCGCGCCCCACTTCCTTCAGCCAGCGGGCCACATTGAACGGGGTGCCGCTGCCGGTGAGGATCTCTTCGGCACGTTCGCTGGCATAGGCCAGCAGCGGCGAGAGCAGGATGAGCACCACGTATTTGCCCACCAGGGCCACCAGGGCAATGATGGCCAGTTTCAATGCGATCCACACCACCACCTCGCGGGCCCCGTTCAGGAAGGCCTTGGCCTGGTCCCAGAGGCCCGCCAAGCCGGTGCGCTCCGTGGCGGGCACGGGCAGGTCCAAGTACTGGGCGGCCCAGTTCTCCACGGTGCCGGAGATGGCCGTGCCCGCTTGGAACAAGCCCAAGGCGAACAGTGCCCACAGCAGTACGGGGGCGGCGAACATCCAGGCCATGCGGTGGCGCAGCATGAACCCGAAGGCGGAGAAAAAGCCGTGGAAGCCGCGCGTGAGGTCCTGCATGTGCCAACGCCGGTGGGGCCGCACCGGGCCGGTGCAAGTTAGCGGCGTTTGCGGGCTTGCTGCTGCTGGCGTTGGATCTCTTCCATGCGCAGCTGCCATTTGCTCTTTTTGCGCGGCTTCTGCATGTTGGCCAGCAGTTGGGCCCGCACCTTTTCCTCATCGATGAACCAACGGCTGATCACGGTCATCTGCAGGATGCTGATCACGTTGGCCAGCAGGTAGTAATAGCTCAGGCCCGAGGGCAGCGAGTTCATGAAGAACAGCATCATCACCGGGAAGAGGTACATCATCAGCTTCATGTTCGGCATGCCCTGCTGCTGGGGCATCTGCTTGCTGTTGACCAAGGTGTAGATGATGGTGCTGGCGGCCATGAGCAAGGTGAACAGGCTGACGTGGCTTCCGTAGGCGGGAATGCTGAAGGGCAGTTGCAGGATGCTGTCGTAGCTGCTCAGATCGTCGGCCCAGAGGAAGGATTGCTGGCGCAGTTCGATGCTGCTGGGGAAGAAGCGGAACATGGCGTAGAGCACGGGCAGCTGCAGCAGCATGGGCACGCAGCCCGCCACGGGGCTCACGCCGGCCTTGCGGTAGAGGTCCATGGTGGCCTGCTGCTTCTTCATCAGGTCGTCCTTGCCGTACTTGGCATTGATCGTTTCGATCTCGGGCTTGAGGGCGCGCATGCGCAGGCTGCTCTTCTGGTTCTTGAAGGCGATGGGCAGCAGCAGCAGCTTGATGGCCACGGTGAGTACCAGGATGATGATGCCGTAGCTGAGGTTGAACTGGCTGAGGAAGTTGAAGATGGGGATCACCAAAAAGCGGTTCATCCAGCCGAAGATGCCCCAGCCCAGGTCGATGATGCGGCTGAACTCGGGGATGCCGGTTTGGCGCAGCGTGTTGTACTGGTTGGGCCCCAGGTAGAGCTTCATGGCCAGGTTGGCGCGTTCGCTGGGCGGTTGGGCGAAGAAGAGCTTGGCCTCGTAGCGCTTGGAGAACAGCGTGTCGTCCGGCAGGGTGGTGATGGCGATCTCCGATCCGCTGCTGGAGAAGCCGTCGGGGTTCACCATGGCCACGGTGAAGAAGTCCTGCTTGAAGGCCACCCAGTTGGTGCGGGCCTCGAGCTTCAGTGCGTCGTCCTTGGTCTCGCTCAGGTAGTTGCGGTCGTCGTTGAGGTATTTGTAGTACACCCCGCTGTACTGGAGCTCGGTGGGCCGGTGCTTTTCATTGTGGAAGCCGGTGAGGTTCCAGTGGAACATCACGTTGCGCGGGTCCACTTCGGGCAGGCCCACCAGTTCGGTGTTCACGTTCATCAACCAGCTGGCGCTGTCCAGTTGGTAGGTGATCTGGAGGTATTTCGCGGGGTCGGTGGTGGCCGCCTTGAGCCGTACCCCGGTGGTGCCGAGCTTTTCAGCGGTGAAGTTCATGTCCTGGGTGCTCAACCGCAGGTTGCCCAAGAAGAAGTTGTACTCGTACACGCCCGTGTCGGGCACGGCCAGCAGCAGGGGTTTGCCTCCGTGGTAGGTTTTGTAGTCCTTGAGGCGGATCACGTTGGGCCGTGCGCCAAAGGTGTTGATGGCCACTTGGAGGTGTTCGTTCTCGATCACCACCACCTCGTTGGTGCCATGGGCCGCCTGGGCGAAGATGCCCATGCGGCCATGCAGGCGGGCGTTGCGCACGCTGTCCGTGTTCAGGCTGTCCTTGCCGGTGGTATCGGCCGCGTCGGGGAGTGTGGCGGCGGCGAGCTGTTGCTGCTGTTCGGCCAGTGCGGCGTCGGCCTTGCGGGCCTGCTCCTGGATGGCTACTTGGGCAATGCTGTCCTGTTCCTGCTGCATGCGCGCGCGCTCCTCGGCGCTGGGCATGGTGAGGTACTGGTAGCCGAAGAGGATGGCTACGATGAGGAGGATGCCGATGATCGAATTACGGTCCATGCTGTTGTGCACAAGCGCAGGATGGGGTGGGAAAGGGGGCGAAGATAGCCCGAGCGCCGCTGCCGGGCCCGGGTTTTTCGCGGGCTGCCGGATGTGCGAAGGGCGGCCGGGAGTCCGGCGGTGGGCTCAACCAAGACGGGCCCGGAGGGCTTAAGCCTGCGCTGCCGCGACGGGTTGGCTGAGCGCCTGGTGAGTCAGGGCCGCCTGCACGAAGCGGGTGAAGAGCGGATGCGGGTTGGCCACGGTGCTCTTGTATTCGGGGTGGTACTGCACGCCCACGAACCAGGGGTGGTCCTTGATCTCCACCACTTCCACCAGTTTGGTCTGGGGGTTCACCCCCACGGGTACCATGCCCGCTTTGCGGTATTCCTCCAGGTAGGTGTTGTTGAATTCGTAGCGATGCCGGTGGCGCTCCTTGATCTGCAGCTTGCCGTAGGCCTGTGCCGTGTGCGTGCCCTCCGTGAGCTTGCAGGGGTAGGAGCCCAGGCGCATGGTGCCGCCCATGTCCACCAGGGCCTTTTGTTCCTCCATCATGGAGATCACCGGGTACGGGGTGGCGGCATCCATTTCGGTGCTGTTGGCCTGGGCATGGCCCAGTACGTTGCGGGCGAATTCGATCACGGCGCATTGCATGCCCAAACAGATCCCCAGGAAGGGCACTTTGTGCTCGCGGGCATGGCGCACCGCCTCGAACTTGCCTTCGATGCCCCGGTTCCCGAAGCCGGGCGCCACCAGGACGCCGCTGAGCCCGCCCAGTTGCTTGGCGATGTTCTTGGCGTTCAGCTTTTCGCTGTGCACCCAGCGCACCACCACCTTGGTCTCGTTGGCCGCCCCGGCGTGGTCGAGTGCTTCCTTGATGCTCTTGTAGGCATCGTGCAGTTCCACGTACTTGCCCACCAGGCCGATCTCCACGGTGTGCTTGGGCTCCTTGTGCCTGCGCAGGAATTCACGCCACTGCTCCAGGTCGGCTTCGGGGAAGTGGGCAATGCCCAGCTTTTCCAGCACCACCACGTCCAGTTCCTCCTGCTGCATCAACAAGGGAACATCATAAATGGTGCTGGCGTCTGCGCTTTCGATCACCGCCCGCTTGTCCACGTTGCAGAACAGGGCGATCTTTTCCTTCATGCCCTTGTGCATGGGGTGCTCGGTACGGCACACCAGGATGTCGGGCTGCACGCCCAAGCTCAGCAGTTCCTTCACGCTGTGCTGGGTGGGCTTGGTCTTGAGTTCACCACTGGTGCTCAGGTAAGGCAGCAGGGTGAGGTGGATGGAAAGGGCATCGCGTCCCTTCTCCCATTTCAGCTGGCGGATGGCCTCCACATAAGGCAGGCTCTCGATGTCGCCCACGGTGCCGCCCACCTCAGTGATCACAAAATCGTAGATGCCCTTGCGGCCCAACGCCTGGATGTGCCGCTTGATCTCGTCGGTGATGTGCGGGATCACCTGCACGGTCTTGCCCAGGTATTCGCCCCGCCGTTCCTTGTTGATCACCGATTGGTAGATGCGCCCGGTGGTGACGTTGTTGGCCTGCGAGGTGGGCGTGTCCAGGAAACGTTCGTAGTGGCCCAGGTCCAGGTCGGTCTCCGCGCCGTCTTCCGTCACATAGCATTCCCCGTGCTCATAGGGGTTGAGGGTGCCGGGGTCGATGTTGATGTAGGGGTCGAGCTTTTGGATGGTGACGGTGAAGCCGCGCGCCTGCAGCAACTTGGCCAGGGATGCGCTTACAATGCCCTTGCCCAGGCTGGAGGTAACGCCTCCGGTCACAAAAATGTACTTGGTGGAACCCGTCATCACAAGCTGATCCCGCCCTGAATGGGGATGGTGATCACGGGGCGTAAAGGTAGGGTGCGGAGGGCTACGAAGGGGATCTGCGGGGCCTCATTTTCGGCCAAAGCCCTTGGGTGCATGGAATGCTGCCGGGACCGGCGGTTCGGAGCGAAGTGTGCCGATGATCGTTCGTAGGCCTAGGTGGGCAGGGAGGCCTACGCCCTACACCCTACGAACTACGCCCTACACCCCATACCCTACGAACTTCGCCCTAAAACGTATACGTCACCCCCAGGCTGGGCAGCACCGGCAGCTGGTACACTTCGGTGCCGGTAATGCGGTCGCGGTAGAAGATGTTCTGGCGGTCGTAAGCGTTGGTCACGCTCAGGTCCGCTTCCAGCACCTGGTGTTCATCCAGCTTCCAGGTCTTGTTCACGCCCAGGTCCAGGCGGTGGTAGTCGGTGAGGCGGCCGCCGTTCAATGGTCCGTAGATCACGGCCAGGTCGCCGTTGGCCGAGTTGATGTCGCTGCCGATGCCGCCGGTGAAGGGCAGGCGCTCATAGAAGCCCTGGTTCTGGGTGAAAGGGAAGCCGGAGCCGTAGTTCCAACGGGCGTTCACCTTCCAGCTGTCGTGCTTGCCGAAGCTGTAGCTGGCCACCAGGTTGATGTTGTGCCGCCGGTCCCAGATGGGGTTGTAGGTCCGCTTGCCGTCGAAGCGGTCCACGAAGTTCAGCGAATAGACCATCCACAGGTAGAGCCCCTTGTCCTCGTACTTCACCAGCATGTCCGCGCCGTAGGCTTTGCCGCTCTCCACGATAAAATCCTTCTTCAGCTCGTCGGGCTTGTTGATGAATTCCGGGGTGTCGTTGTAGAGCTTTTCGCGGTTCAGGTTGGTCACTTGGTCGAAGTCCTTGAGGTAACCTTCCAAGTTGATGCTGGTCTTGGAGTTGAGGTCGAACTCAAAGCCGCCCACCACATGGTTGGCGCGCTGCAGCGGGTCTTGTATGTCGCGCACTTCGCCGTTGGCCAGGGTCATGGTCTTGGGCAGGTCGTCCGGTGCGGTGATAAAGCCGTAGAAGAGGTTCACCACGTCGCGGTCGTTGTTGGTGGCGATGAGGTTCTGGGTGTACATGCCGGCAGCGCCCTTGAAGCGGAAGCGGTCGGTGATGTTCCATTTGAAGCCGAAGCGCGGTTCGGGGCTCATTACGGCCAAGGTGGCGTAGTACTGGAAACGGATGCCGGGATCGAAGACCCAATCGCCGGCGCGCAGCTTGTAGTTGAGGTATCCGGCCAGCTCGGTGCTCACTTTCTGGAGCTGCAGTTCGTACCCCAGGGAGTTGAAGTAGCTCAGGTCGGTGTTCACGCCGGTGACGTCGATGCCGTAGCGGATCTCGTTCTTGCCCAGGAAGTACTTGAAGTTCAGGCCTGCGTTGAAGTTGCTGATGGCGCTGCTGCGCGGGGGCAGGTTGCCTTCGAGCAGTTCCACATCGTAGTTGCTCAGGGCGAATACGCCTTCGATCAGCACGGCGCTGCCCGAGGGCACCAGCACGAAGTTGGTGCCCGCCCCCCAGTTGTTCCAGCTCAGGTCGCTTACCCCGCGGTAGCGGGCGGCATCGCTGAAGTTGAACCCGAAGAAGTTCACCTTGCTGCCGTTGGCCGCATTGAGGGACACCTTGCCGTAGAGGTCGGTGAAGGCGAAGGGGATGCCGTTGGAATCGGCGTAGGTGTATAGTGACTTGCTGCTCTGGTCCAGGTAGCTGTGCTTGAAGTTCAGCAGGAAGGAGCTGCTGCCCTTGCCCGGGGCGGTCTGCTTCTTCAGGGGGCCTTCCAGCAGGGCCTTCGCCGCGAAAGTACTGGCGCTCACCTTGCCGCCCAGGCGGGTCTTGTTGCCGTCGCGCGTGGTGATGTCCATCACACTGCTGATGCGCCCGCCGTATTCGGCGTTGAAGGCGCCGGTGAGGATGTCCGCGTTGCGGATGATGTCGTTGTCGAACACGCTGAACAGGCCGATGCTGTGGAAGGGGTTGTACAGCACCATGCCGTCCATGAGCACCTTGTTCTGTACCGGCGAGCCCCCGCGGATGTACAGCTGGCCGCCCTGGTCACCGGTGAACACCACCCCGGGCACCACCTGCATGTATTGCGCCAGGTCGGCCTGGCCGCCCACGGCGGGCAGGCGTTCGATCTGCTTGGGCGTGAGCTTGGTGATGCCCACCCGTACGTTCTCCTTGGCTTTCTGCTGTTCGGCGGTCACCTCCACCACGTCCATCTGGATGCTGCCTTTTTTGAGGTACAGCTGATCCGTGATGATCTGGTTCGCCTTGATATCCAGTTCCTTTTGCAAGGTGTCGAAACCCAGGTACACGATGCGCAGGGTGTAATGGCCCGGGGGCACCTTGCTGATGGAGAAGTAACCGTTTACATCGGTTTGCGCCCCGTGGTTGGTGGTGCCCCACAACGATACCGGGGTGAAGATGGACGGCTCACCGGTGGATTCATCGTACACGAAACCGCGTACGGTGCCGGTTTGCGCGAGCAGGGACAGGGGCAGCACCAGTGCACAAACCAGCACCAGGCGTTGAAGTACGGTAGGGGTCATGGAGGAAGGGCTTCCTTGCAGGGGCGGCTAAGGTAGGGGAGCGGTGCCACCTACCGGCGCAAACCGGGGAACGGTACCTGAGTGAAAGGAACGGAGGGGCGGGGAGTTCGCTGCTCGCAGGGCATGGGTTCAAGGTTCACGCCATCGCAACGGGATCCTATGCCATGGCCCGCTGGGAAATGGCAGCGGTCGGCGGTTGCCCTGTGGAGGGATGAGAGCCACACCCTACACCCTACGAACCACGCCCTCCGCCCCTAATACAACAACTCCTCGTTGTTCCCGAACGGCTTGCGCAGCTCGTACTTCAGGTCGTGCAGGATGCTGGCCTTCTCCACTCCCGCAGGGTCTCGCCAACCAAAACCTCTGGCCAAAAGCGGACCCTGCGGCTCAACCTTTCCACCACCGTTTGCACGCCCTATAATTTCCATTACATTCGTTCCATCATGAACGCGCAATTGATCAGGAGCTTCTTACTTGCCTTGCGCGTTGCGCCAGCAGGGCCACAGGGCCACAGGTAGTTTTCCATCGCAACAAGATACGACTTTTCGCCGCGCCCTATGGGTTGCGGCTTTTGTGTTTTCCACAGAACTCTCCACCGCCCACCCGCATTTGCATTCCCCCCTCTCCTCGGGAGAGGGCCGGGGTGAGGGCTTCAATTCGTTTCACCATGGAGCAAGCACCACCCTTCCATAAATAGGTGCGCTCCATCGGAGCGCGGGGCATTGATCGTCTGATCTGCTGTTCATTCGATTGCCCAGGCCCCTCCCGGCCGCCGCAAGGGAAGACACGCACGCGCGTTGAACGTGTGTTACGTTGTATTTTTCACGGACCGGGCCATGCTACCCCGGTCAACACGAACGAACGATGAACTCTCGTGCAACGAACTTCAAGCGACACAGTAACGGGCTTGCCTGGCTACTGGGCTGCTTGGGGTTTGTTGCAACCCTCCGCTGCGAAGCGCAGGGCAATTTGGTACCGAACCATTCCTTCGAGATCCGTGACACGTGCTCCGGGCTCAACCAAGTACACTATCCGGATACGGGACCATTGGGATGGTTCTCTGCCGGTTGGACCCCCGACTATTACCAAATGTGCTTAGGCAGTGGAGCTTCCTTTGGCGTCCCGTTGAGCTATTGCTGCTATCAGTCCCCCCAGGATGGGGAAGCCTTTGCAGGGGTGATCACCTACGACCAGATGTACGGTGCCCGGGAGTATTTCATGACTGAACTGGTGGAACCGTTGATACCCGGGCAGACCTATTACGCCAGCTTCTATGCGAACGCGGGCTGGGGCGGTAGCGAAACCTATCCCCAGCTATGGTTGGCAAGCAGCGGGGTTGGCCTGCTGTTCACCATGCAAGCGCGGCAATGGGAAGTGGGTGATCCGGTGCCGATGGGGGTTGGGCATGCACAGGTCCACTACCCTGCGATCCTGTCGGATACAGTGGAATGGATGCTGGTGAGCGGCAGTTTCGTGGCAGATAGTGCCTACCAATACGTGATGGTCGGAAACCAGTTCAATAATGCCGGTACCGACACGCTGCACTTCGCGGATTTCCCGTGGAACCCACTGGCGTATACCCTGGTCGACAATGTATGTGTGAGCACGGATCCATCGGGTTGTCCGCTCTCAGCATCCATGCCAGATTGGGAAGTTGAAGCACCCCACCTATATCCGAACCCCGCCAGGGACAGGCTCAGCTTGATCGGAGTGGCCACGGGGATCCACCTTTCCGTTCTGGATGCGGTGGGCAGATGCGTGTGGACAGGAACATCCTCGGATGGACGCGTGGACCTATATGTCGGGGACTGGTCAAGGGGGATGTACGTATTGCAGTTGGTGCGTTCCGGGGAGAGTCGTTCGTACAAGTTCGTATTGATCGAGTAGCTGCTGTCCGGTCTTTCGGTTGAACAACAAGCACGAAAGACCATGAGAACAGGAAGTTTCTTCAGGGCGTGTACCCTGATTATTGCTGTGTGTGCGGTTGGGCACATTCAGGCACAAGTGACAACCCCCAACAATTTCCCATTCGGCACCAACAACTTTGTGGGCTGGAATGGGGCCACCACGGTACCCTTGGAAGTGCGCCACAACGGCAACTACCCGATCCAGTGGTACACGGACAGCATCCAGCGGATGCAGTTGTCCCCCACGTTGGTCAACCAGAACTGGGCGTGGTACCAGCAGAACAATCTGGATTTCAGCGGGCACCTGGGCATAGGCAATCCTGTGCCGAACCCGCCGCTCACCTACCTGCATGTGAACAGCGCTTCACTGAATGGCATCACGGTGGGCTACCGGCCTTGGATGCGGGTGGGTGCCTTCTTCACCCAAGGCACCGACGGGCTGTACACCGGTATGCGCTTACGTGGTACCCAGACGCAGGGCGTGGTGAACTGGTCCGATGACGACAATGCCGGGCCGGATCCCCTGAGCTTTGTGTTCACCAGTACACCGAACAACACCAGCGTGGCCAATACCCTTGATGGACTGGAAGTGGCGCGATTGGTACCTGACACCAGTGGTAACGAAGGGTACCTGGGCGTAGGCGACTGGTTCACCGCAGGGGCCAACCCCACCGAACGTCTGGACGTGCTCGATGGCCGCCTGCGCATCCGTCAACTGCCCGATGATGCCCCGGCGGACAGCGACTACGTGGTGATGGTGGTGGATACGACCGCGGAACCCAGCGGCGAACGCGGCGTAGTGAAATGGGTGCCGGCCTCGGCGATCGCGAGCGCGGCGGATTGCGAGTGGACCCTGAACCCCGGCCCGTTCAATAATGTGTCCACGGCCTTTGGCCCGATCAGCGCCAACTGCCCCGATGTGGTGGATGCCGTGGGCATGGGCGTGGACCTCGGCTCCGGCGTGGCACCCGCCCGCCTGAACGTGCGCAACACCAATGGCAATGCCAACATGTCCGCCGGGGCGCGGGTGGATGTCACCAAATCCGGCCTGGCCAACGGGCTGGTGGTCACCACTACCAGCACGGGCGGATCGGCCTTCGGCATGGAGGCGGCCTCCACGGCCAGCGGGGCCGGCACCTGGGCCTTCGGTGCCCGCTTCAACGTTACCGGCGGCGGCGGCCAAAGCACGCGCGGGGTGCAAGCCCTTACGCACGGCACCTGCAATGTGGCCATCGCCGGGGATTTCCATGCCTATGAAGTGGCTGGCACTTCCTTCGGCGTGCTAGGAGCAAGCTACAATGGGGTGAACTATAGTTGGGGTGTGCGGGGCAACAGCTTGGGCACGGCAACAAGCAATGTGGGCGTGATCGGCGTTGCCGGGAACCAAAGCAACATACCGGTGCCTGCCGGCCAGCGCACCGGGGTGTACGGCCTTGCACGGGCGGATGACGACACTACCGTGTGCTACGGGGTGTATGGGCGCACCACGGGACCGGACACCAGCGGGGCGGGCGGCCACACCAAGTGGGCCGGTTATTTCGATGGGAATACGTACGTTTCTGGCACGGTGTTCAGCACAAGCGATGAACAATTCAAGCAGAACATCGAGGAGCTGCCGGCGGATGCGGCCATGGACAAGCTTATGCAGTTGAGCCCGAAGACCTACGACTTCAACCAGGCAGCGTTCAGCTACATGAACCTGCCCTCCGAGCACCAGTACGGCCTGATCGCCCAAGAGGTGGAAGCGGTAGTGCCCGAGCTGGTCACCACCATCCATCAGCCGGCCATGGCGGACAGCGCCGGTACGGAGCTGAGCCCGGCGATCGATTTCAAGGCCATGAACTATCAGGGGCTGATCCCCTTGTTGATCGCGGGTTTCCAGGCGCAGCAGGCGCAGATCGCCCAGCTCCAAACCCGCGTGGAGCAATGCTGCGCCGCCACTCCCGGCATGGCCCCGCAGGATGGAACGGCGCCCAAGCAGAGCATGCAACCGGAAGAACTAAAGGAACAGCGCCTGCAGATCATCCCCAACCCGGTGGCCGAGCTTACCACGTGGGCATACTACGTGCCGCAGGCGGGCAAGGTGGTGCTGCAGGTGGCCACCCTGGATGGCAAGCCCTTGGCCACGCTGCGCGAGGAGATGGCCGAGCCCGGCGCTTACCAGTACACGTGGAACACCTCCAAGTTGGCGGCGGGCACCTACTTGTGCACTTACCTGCTGGACGGCGCCGTGGTGGTGCAGCGCGCCGTGAAAGTGGCGCGGTAAACGAGTGTGGCTGTTCTTCACACGGGAAGGCCGCTCCGGAAAGGGCGGCTTTTCCGATTTTCAGAGGAAGACCACCAGCCAGCCCCCCTCGATGGAACTTGGAACCACACCGTGGTGATCCCCACACCCTACACCCTCCGTACCACGTCCTACGCCCTACGAACCACGCCCTACTCCCCTAATACAACAACTCCTCGTTGTTCCCGAACGGCTTGCGCAGCTCGTACTTCAGGTCATGTAGGATGCTGGCCTTCACGTTGATGCGGAAGGTGAAACTCTTGCGGGCGCCCAGGGGGATCACGTTGGCGTTGAACTCCCAGCAGTGCAGGTCCCAGTAGAGGTTCAGTGAGGTGGGCGTCCACTCGTCGGCCTCCATGTCGTAGCCGCTGCTGAAGCCGAGCTTCCAGTGCTGGAGGATGTTTAGGTCGCCGCTGAAGAGCACGCTCTGGGTTTGCTGTTCGGTGTATTCGGCCATGCGGTAGTTGCGGGTCATACTCCAGCTGTAGTTCACCCGCAGGTGCCAGGGCAGGCTGAAGTTGATGCGGGCGCCCTTGTCGGGGTCGGCCTCGGCCACTACCGGGCCGTTGCTGCCCTGCTCCCCGGTGGCCGTGCCGTAGCGCTTGCTCTGGAGCTCGAAGCCCAGCGCGGCGGTGGCGCTTTGCAGGTGGGCCAGGGAGCCGTCCACCGTGCGGGTGGGCCGGTCCACGTTCAGGCCTAGGCTATCGGTGGCGTAGGGGTTCCAGGTGCTGCCCAGGTTCAGGTCCAGGAAGTCCAGCAGGCGCGTGCGGGCGGCGATGCCCACGGGCGACCAGCGCACGGAATCCTTCAGCAGGTCGTAGTTGGCGTTGATGCCGAGGTAGTCCATGAACTTGATCTTGGTGAAGCGCTCCTCCCCGGCGGCATCGGGCTTGCGCGCCGCCATCTTGCCTTCCAGGCTTTGTACCAGTCCCAGCGATACCAGGCCGCTGGCGTTGGGCGATGGCTGTCCGTAGAGGCCGATGTCGTACGGCGAATAGCTGCCGTAGCTGCCTTCGGTGCCGAATGGCCCGAAGATGCGGGTGTCCTTGCCGGGCAAGTAGGTGAGGGCGGCGCTGGGGGTGATCACGT
>JADZAC010000017.1 GCA_020852835.1 Flavobacteriales bacterium | reverse complement strand
GTCCTCATCGTCGGCATCCTCATCGTGGCTTCCACGAAACCCAACACCGTCCACTACGAACGCAGTACAGTGATCAATGCTCCGCCGGAGAAGATCGTTCCGCACCTCGTCGATTTCCACAAATGGGAAGCCTGGAGCCCGTGGGAGAAGTTGGAGCCGGGCATGAAGCGGAGCTATTCTGGCGCGGCCAGCGGCGTGGGGGCCACCTACGCCTGGGAAGGGAAAAAGAAGGCCGGTGCGGGCACCATGGAAATCTTGGAGACGGGCATCAGCGGCGTGAAGATCGACCTGCGCTTCATCAAGCCGTGGAAGGCGGAGTGCATCGCGCAGTTCCATTTCACACCGCAGCCCAACGGCACAGACGTGCGCTGGTCGATGGACGGCCCCAACACCTTCATGGGCAAAGTCTTCGGCTTGTTCATGAACATGGACAAGCTGGTGGGCAAGGACTTCGAGATCGGGCTGGCGGGGTTGAAGACGGTGGTGGAGAAGGATTGATCGGCCTCCGGTACCTTCGCGTTCATGGAAACTCACAGCGCCCAACGCACACGCAACAACGTTTCCACCCCCGCCCTTGATGAACTCCGCATCACCCGCGTGTTCAACGCGCCGCGCAAGCTCGTGTGGCAGGCATGGACCACCCCGGCCATGCTCGTGCATTGGTTCGGCTGCGCGGCCTTCAGCACCATCGATGCCGAGGCCGATGTGCGCGAGGGCGGCCAATGGCGCGTGGTGATGCGCGCCCCGGACGGCACGGACTACCCGGCTTACGGCACCTACACCGCCGTGCGCCCCATCGATCACCTGGCCTTCACGCATCAATGGGAAAAGCAGGTGGTGGGGGTGAACCCCGCGAACCACCGTACGCAGGTGACCGTGGACCTGTACGAAGAAGGTGCGAAGACGCGCATGGAATTCCGGCAGACGGGGCTTGCTTCAGAAGACTCCCGCGACAGCCATATCGGCGGGTGGTGCGACAGTATGGACAAGCTGGCGGAGCAGTTCGCGGATTGATCCTTGCAGATCCCGCCGGTGTTTCCCTGCACCCGGAAAGTAAAATGCCTGCCCGGGCTGATCCGCGGACAGGCATTTTACTATTGGCCAGTTCAGACCTTCACCACGCGCTGCACGCCCACGGGCTTGCCTCCTTTCAGCAGTGAAATATGGTACACGCCGGGTTCGAGGCCGCCCAGGTGGATCGTTCGGTCCATCGGTAGGCGGCCTTGGCCTACCGTAGCGCCCAACGCATTGACAACGCGGAATTCGGTCCCGGCCGGATCAATGTTGAGCAGGCGGACCTGGTCACTGGCCGGATTCGGAGCAACGCTGAATTGGGCCAGGGATGAAAGGTCCTGGATCGAAGTGGTGCCCAGCTGCTTCCGGTAAACATCGGTGCCACTGAACTGGGCAAAGACATAGCCGTTGAGTTCCACGAAATTGTACACCGCGAAGGTGGCGTACGGATCCTCCGGCAACCCAACGGTGTCCTTGGCGAAGGTTTGTCCGCCATCCGTGCTCAGGAACAGATCAGGGCGCGTGCCCATGTGCTGGTTCTGGCAGGACAACCAGATCGTATTGCCACGCGTGAACATCGCCCCCACGGCGTGTGCGAATCCCCAGATCCCCGGCTCATGGACGAGGTAGGGCGCCGTGTTGATCGAGGTCCAGCTGGCTCCTTGGTCGGTGGAGTATTTCACGAAGCGTTCCTGGGTGGTCACATCCGTCCCGCTCAAGTACCAACGCCCGTTGGTGGGGTCGCGATCCAGGAGGCCGATGGCATGCCATTGCGGAATGCCGTTGCAGTCCGGTGTCGTCCAGGTATTGCCCAGGTCGGTGGTATAAGCGAAGCCGTGCGATTCCGTTCCGCCCCCGGCGGTGAACAACGTATCGCCGTGGCTGCTGAACGCACCCGGATCATTTGCGGCAAGCCAGGGCACGTGTGTCCATGAAGCGTCCGTCTCGTTCTTCACGTAGTAGGCATCGGCATTGTCCGCATCCAGGGCGAGCTTTCCATTGAACCCATGGAGCTGGTTCACGCCGGCCTTGTTCGTTTGCGGCCAAAGGACGTGCGGCGGCATGCCCACCGTGTCGGAATGCCAGGCACCACCGTCATTGTCGGTCCAATAGATGTCGCCGGTGCCACCGGACATGGTGCTGGCCACGTACAGCCTACTGCCCGTGCTGGTGATCAGGTGGATGTTGCCCACCACCCCTGCGGTGGAAATAGGCGTCCAATTATCTCCGTTGTCGGTGCTTTTTACCAGCCCCAGGGTGGCATTGTGCGCGTACAGCGCGCCTTGGTGGAGCCCCAGTGCGGTCCACGGTTCATTGTAGGCGGTGGTGAGCCCTACCGGTTCCCATGCTTGGCCTTTGGCAACACCCAGAGCCACCAATAACAACAACGGAGTAATGAACTTTTTCATGCTGTTTGGTAATTGCGGCGATTTTACGCAGGTCAGACGCCAGGAGTTATACGGTAAGCACCGTAATTATTCGGAGTGGGGTCTGCGACCTGAACGGATCATGGCCGTGCGTTCTGTCCCATCCATCGCCGCAGGCCCGCACAAAAGTGTGCTTCCGGGAAGGGGCGTACCCGCTTGATGGAACGGGCTGCGCTTGTGCCAAGGGATGGCGACCGGTCACGGTATATAACTGCTTTCGTTGAATGTCGTCGGTGGCGAACGCCTCCGTTGTTTGGTTCAGCAGACCACCTGCGCCCAACTCGCGTGAGCATCCGCGCCCGTGCGTTTTGCAGGTTCAAGCAGCGCACTTGGGTGATCGTGGGCCCGTACGAGGAAAGTGAGAAGACGCGCATGCAATTCCATCAGACGGGCTTGACCACCGAAGCCTCGCGCGAAAGCCACATCGGCGGGTGGTGCGACAGCATGGATAAGCTGGTGGAGCAGTTCGCGGGTTGATCCGCTTCGCGCCCGTCCCCATAGGCTCACGCCCGGAATTACTTGCAACAAGTAGCGGCTCCCTGTGCCGGGGCGGGGCCGAAAAGAAGGGCGGCAGCGAACCAACATGCGGTCACTGGTGTTTGCTCGCCGGGCACAAAAAGGGGGACTTGACACATTGGAACCTACGGCCATAGTTTCGTTCGGAAGTGCCCCGCCCCACCACCCCATGGACAGCATTGAGCGCAAGCCGGCATCGGCCGCGAACGGTATTTGCACCGCTGGTGCGGCAAACAGGATCGCCACCGGATGGAAGAACCTGGCGGTGACATTGGACACGTGCACGCATGATGGGTTCCATCGGCCCTCTCCGGTAACCATTCGCCACGATCGGTTCTCCCTGTCCGTT
This sequence comes from Flavobacteriales bacterium, assembly GCA_020852835.1. Lineage (GTDB taxonomy): Bacteria > Bacteroidota > Bacteroidia > Flavobacteriales_F > PHOS-HE28 > PHOS-HE28. The sequence goes on along the minus strand of JADZAC010000017.1, from coordinate 29,792 downwards.
CATCGGCGGCAGAAGCCGGCTCGTAGAAAAAACGATGTTTTGGATGGATCGGCTCCTCACGGGGTTGAGCAGTGCATTCGTCCGGACGAACAGTGTTCACCGACCGATAAAACCACTGGAAGCAGGCGCCAATTGCGGGTTTCATCGGGATTGCCCCATGCAATAGGAACTAAGTTTGCGCCCTCACAAAAACCTTGATCAGCTTTCGCTGCACGGCTCCCACCACCCATCTGCAACAGATCGCCGTTCCCAATACTCATCCATGCCCCGGATCTCATTCGTTCTCTTCAGCCTGTTGCTCGTGGTGCAGGCCATTGCCCAAACCCCCTCGGAAAAAGCCAGCGTACAGCTCAGTGCTGTCGTCCAGAAGAACCCTGCACGGATCACTCTTTCCTGGTCGGCGATGCCCAATACGTCGTCGCTGACGGTATACCGCAAGACCAAGGCGGCCACCTCCTGGGGCAGTGCCCTCGCCTATCCATCGGCTTCAGCCACGCAGTACCAGGACAACAGTGTGTCGGTAGGCACCACCTACGAATACCGCGTGGTGCGTTCGGCCAGCGGGGCAACCGGCCAAGGCTACATCTGCACGGGCATTGAAGTTCCCCTGCCCGACTACCGGGGCAAGCTGGTGTTGCTGGTGGACAACACGATGGCCGCTCCGTTGAGCAGCGAACTGGCCCAATTGGAACAAGACCTGCGCGCGGACGGATGGGTGGTGCTAAGGAACAATGTGAGCCGTACGGCGTCCACGGCCAGCATCCGCAACATCGTGAAGGACCACTACAACAGCGACCCCGCCAATGTCAAAGCGGTGTACATCGTCGGCCATGTTCCGGTGCCCTACTCGGGCAACATCGCCCCGGACGGCCATGGGGAGCACCAGGGTGCGTGGCCTTGCGATGGCTACTATGGGGAGATGAACGGGAACTGGACGGACAACTCGGTGTACAACAACTCCTCCCAGCGCGAAGCGAACCGCAACGTGCCGGGCGATGGCAAGTTTGACCAGAGCAGCTTCCCCTCCACGGTGGAACTGCAGGTGGGGCGAGTGGACCTGTATGACATGCCTGCCTTCGCACAAAGTGAAACGGAGCTGCTCCGGACCTACCTCAACCGGGCGCACAACTACAAGGTAAAGCAATGGACACCGGTTGCACGCGGCATCGTGTTCGACAACTTCTACTATATGACCGAGCCCATGGCCGGCAGCGCATGGCGCAACATGGGCAGCATGGTGGGCCATAACAACATCACCGAAGCCAACGTCAACGGCGGCAACTACTACACCCTGGTGAACAACCAGAGCTACCTGTGGACCTACAGCAGCGGCGGCGGCAGCCAGGCATACGAGGGCAGCACGCTCACCTACAACGGGGCCAATCAGGTAGGCACCACCCAGAACTACGCCAGCACGAATGCCGGCGGGGTGTTCAACATGTCGTTCGGCAGCTACTTCGGCGACTGGGACAACAAGAACAACTTCCTGCGGGCACCGCTGGCCAAGGGATCGGGCCTTACCAGTTGCTGGGCCGCCATCCCCGCGTGGTATTTCCACCACATGGGCATGGGCGAAAATGTGGGGTTCAGCACGCTTGTGGCCATGAACAACAACGGGCTGTACACCCCGCAGACCGACGGCTGGGAATCCACTTCGGGCACCACCCATCTGGGCTTGATGGGCGACCCGAGCTTGCGGCAGAAAATGGTGGCACCTCCTACCAGCCTGAGCATCACCAACAACAGTGGATCGCCTTCCTTCACTTGGAGCGCTGCGGCAGGCGGCGTTGACGGCTACCATATCTACCGCTTCGACGGGGCCAACGGCATCACCCGGCTCACCAATGAACCGGTGACCTCCACTTCCTACTACAACCCGGCCGTTCCGTTCATGCCCGGCACGGAATACATGGTACGCGCCGTAAAGCTCCAGGTTGACCCAGGCGGAAGCTACTGGAACCTGTCGTTGGGAGCGATCGGGCAGTCTTCCGGCACCACACCGCCCCCGGCCACGGATTGCAACGGGGTTGTCGGCGGCAGCGCGCTGCCGGGCACCGCCTGCAACGACGGCAACTCCTCCACCACGAACGACCGGTGGAACGCCGCTTGCCAATGCACGGGCACGCCGGTACAACCTGCCGACTGTGCCGGTGTTCCCGGCGGCAGCGCCCTGCCCGGTACCGCATGCAACGACGGCAATCCCGGCACGATCAACGATGTATGGAGCTCCTCCTGCGAGTGCACGGGGACCTCCGAGGTGATCACCGGTTGCGACGGGATCCGCACGGAAAGCCAAGGCGCATGGGGCGGTACGGCCAGCGGCAACAACCCGGCGAAGTACCTTGCCGACCACTTTGCCAGCGCCTTCCCGGCACCCAACTACCTCACGGTTGGCTTTTACGGCAGGAAGCTCACCCTGACCAACGCCACGGCGGTAAAAAACCTCCTGCCCACACGGGGCACCCCGGCTGCGCTTCCCCAAGGTGCGCTGACCAACCCTTCCACGCTGAACAACCGCCTGGTCGGGGAGCTAGTCGCCCTGAAGCTTTCCGTCCGCTTCGATGAACAGGACCCCGCCTTCAGCTCCTCCTCCACCCTGCTCCGGAACATGCAGATCAGCAGCGGCACCTTCGCCGGTTGGACGGTGCAAGACCTGATCACTGCGGCGGATGCGCGGCTGGGCGGCGACACTTACTACACCCAGTCGTTCCAACAGTTCATGGAGGCCATCAACCAGGTGAACATGGGCTATCGCCGCGGCCAGATGGACAGCGGCTACCTGATGTGCCCCGGGGCAACGCAGAACATGGTGGTACTGGCCGTGCCCGAAGATCGATCGGTGGAAAACGGGTTGGAGGTGCTGGTCTTCCCCAACCCGGTGCATGACCTGGCCACCTTCGAGATCACCGGGGCGGCAGCCGACCAACGCGCCACGGTGGCCGTGTACAGCGCCACGGGCGTGCTGATGGAAGAAGTGTTCAGCGGCATCCTGCAAGCCGGGATCGACCGCCAAGTGCAATGGGACCCCGGCACGGTGGCCCCGGGCATGTACTTCTACCGGGTGATCAGCGGGGAGAAAACCGTCACGGGCAGGATCATCGTGCAATAGCGCGCTCCCTGTCCTGCTCTTCAACGAGGGGCCGTTCCGTGCCGATGATGATCGGTGTGGGGCGGCCCCTCTCCGTTGCGCTCATGCAGCGTCGGCCACCGGGCAGCCATGGGGCCGAGCATGCTGCAACAGGATGCACGAACCGTACGACCCCCACGATCGATCGGCGGTGCAACCAGGGGCGAAGGCGGTGAAGAAAGGACGCCGCTTGGTCCTAGGCCCTATCCCGGTGCGCATCCGTCCGGGAGGTGGAACTCCCCGGCGGCCCAGTGAGCATATCCGGGCCCATCAGCCCGCCATGGCTGTGCCCGACCGTGCCCCTCGCGGCGCCCGCGCCTGCAACCCGACCCCACTTAGGCGCCGGCCGGCCGCAGCATTGCAGGAAAGCCAAGACGCGCCTGTCGAAATAGAATGAATCTACACAACCGGGCACAAGCCGTGCCGGTGCTGGAAATACCGTGGAGCGAGCTGCTTTCTCAGGACTTCCAATTCCTTGTTTTCATGACATAGATCATATTTTTAGCTGAGCTTTGTCGGTAACCTAGCGTTGTCGATCCCCTTCACCATGCAACCGAACAACGGAGAACTGAAACCCCTGGACCACTGGATCCGCGTCTGCAAGGAACACGCCTTCGACTTGCAGTTCACCCGCGCGCGGAAATGGAAGGAGGAACATGCGGACGGCGTGGTGGTGGGCTACATGCCCGTGTACTTCCCCCGGGAGGTGATCCACGCCGCCGGCGGCCTGCCGGTGGGCATCTTCGGCGGGGGCGACCGCAAGCAGATCATCAAGGGCGACGCCTACTACCAGTCGTACATCTGCCACATCCCGCGCAGCATCATCGACCTGGTGCTGGACAACCACACCGACCACTTCGACGGCTACATCTTCCCGAGCATCTGCGACGTGCTGCGCAACCTCTCGGGCATCTTCAAGCTGAACAAGCTGGGCAAGTTCGTGAAGTACATGGACTTCCCGCAGAACTTCCTGCCCGAGGTGGGCGGCGTGTTCTACCAGCAGGAGATGCAGCACGTGATGCACTACATCAAGGAGATCAACGGGAAGGAGGTGACGCCCGAGGCCCTGAACCGCTCCATCGCGCTGTACAATACCAACCGGCGCCTGATCGCCCGGATCTATGATATACGTCAGGATCACCCTTGGCGCATGACCCTGGAGGAACTGTACTACGTGGTGCGCGCCGGCACGGTGATGCCGGTGGAAGAGCACAATGCCATCCTGGAGCAGGTATGCACCCACCTGGAACGTGAAACGGGCAAGGCGCAGGACAAGATCAAGGTGGTGCTCTCGGGCGCCTTCTGCGAGCAGCCCGCCGTGGGCCTGATCCGCGCCATCGAGGAGGCGGGCTGCTACGTGGTGGACGACGACCTGATGCTGGGCTCGCGCATGATCCTGGGCGACATCGACGCCACCACGGCCGAGCCGCTGAAGGCCATCGCCCACGCCTACATCCACCAGAGCCAGCTGTCCTCCTCCATCTACGACGTGGACAATCCGAAGGAGAACCGCCTGGCCAAGATCGTCAAGGACCGCGGGGCGGACGGCGTCATTTTCGCCTCGGCCAGCTTCTGCGACCCCAGCCTGCTCGACGCGCCGATCTTCCAGAAGGCCTTCGACCGCATGGGCATCCGCTACATCGCGTTCCAGTTCAGCGAGAACATCAACCAGTTCAAGGTCATCAAGGAGCAGGTGGGCGCCTTCTCCGATTCCATCAAGTTGTGGGAGGACGAACCCGCGGGCGCCGCGCTAACGAACTAACACCAGGGGCACATGGCACAGGAAGTCCAGAAGGAAAAGAGCATGATCCTCCAGAAGGAGATGATCGAAGGGCTCTTCAACGACCTCGCCTCGGCGAAGGAGAAAGGCCGCAAGGTCTGCTACACGTTCGTGCCGGGCAACCTCTCGGAGCTGATCCGCACGTTCGACATGCTGCCGGTATACCCGGAGATCAACGCGCTGCAGAACGCCATGCGCAAGAAATCCGCCGGCTACATCCGCGAAGCGGAGAAGCACGCCCACAGCGAGGACGTGTGCACCTACGTGAAGTGCGACGTGGGCATGCTGCTCAAGGGCAACATCGGCCCCACGGGCCAGAAGCTGCCCGAGCCGGACGTGCTGCTGCTGAGCTACACGGGCTGCTTCACCTTCATGAAGTGGTTCGAGACGCTCAAGCGGGAGTATCCGGACACCAAGGTGATCATGGTGCACACGCCCTACCAGGAGAACGGCGTGATGACCCCGGAGATGACCCAGTACATGGTGAAGCAGTTCCGCGAGGAGGTGATCCCGAAGATGGAGGAGGTCACCGGCATCAAGTACGACGAGGAGAAGCTCAAGCGCCACCTGGAGCTCTCGCGCGAGGCCGAGGACTGGATCACCAAGATCTTCGACACCACCAAGCACCGCCCCTCGCCGATCGACGCCTACTTCGCGGGGGTCTACTACATCGGCCCGATCAACATCGGCTTCCGCGGCACGCAGGAGGCGGTGGACTACTACAAGGAACTGTACAGCGAGATCCAGGAGCGCATCCGCCTGGGCCTGGGGCCGGTGACGCCCGAGGGCGAGATGAAGGAGGAGAAGTTCCGCCTGGTGGTGGAGGGCCCGCCCAACTGGACCAGCTTCCGCGAGTTCTGGAAGATCTTCTACGACATGGGCGCGGTGATCGTGGCCTCCTCCTACACCAAGGTGGGCGGCGTGTACGACCTGGGCTGGCGGCACGACCCCGAGCGGCCGCTGGAGGCGCTGGCCGAGTACTGCATGAACTGCTACACCAACCTGAACATCCCCCAGCGCGTGGCCTTGCTCTCCAAGTGCATCACCGAGTACCAGGCGGACGGCTACGTGACCAACTCCATCAAGAGCTGCAACTCCTTCTCCGCGGGCCAGCTGGCCATGATGCGCGACCTGGAGGACAAGCTGGAAGTGCCGGTGGGCTTCATTGAATCGGACCTGGTGGACCCCCGCTACTTCTCGTACTCGAACATCAAGAACCGGCTTGAATCCTACTTCCAGATGCTGGCGCAGCGGAAGATGTTCGAGGCGGCCGAAACCAACCCCGCACCATGAAGAACTACTACTTGGGCATCGACCTCGGCTCCACCACCTCCAAGGCGGTGATCATCGACGAGCAGGACGCGATCATCGGTCGCGGCATCACCAACACGCGCGCCAACTACAAGGTGGCGGCGGACATCGCCCGCGACGAGGCCATCTACGACGCGCGCTTCACCCTGCTGCAACAGCGCGTGCCGGCCGAACAAATGGCGCGGCCCGAGTACCAGCGGTACATGCAGGACCTGAAGAACGTGTTCAAGTACGGGCAGTTCAAGCGGCGCATGGAAAGCCTGGAGAAGCTGCTGGTGAGCACCGTGGAAGGCTACACCCACGCCGACAAGGCCGCGATCCTGGAGAAGCTCAAGGAGATCATCGAGACCATCCGGCCGCAGATCCACCGGGGCTTCATCCACGAGGACCTCGGCTCGAAGAACCAGTTCTTCCGCGACATCGTGAGCGAGAAATACAACGCCCAGGTGGAGGAGAAGGGGCGCAGCTTCTACGAGCCGCTGATGCTGGCCTTCGACAAGAGCATCACCCCGGTGGAGAACGAGATGGTGCACTACGACTTCGCCGAGCTGATGGCCGAGTCGATGGCCGCGCTCGAGGAGAAGTACAGCGCGTTGGCGGAAGGCGCTGCCGGGGCGGATGCCGGGCTGGAAGCCGTGCGCAAGCACTACAAGGAAGTGGAGCAGACGCTGCGGCCGCACGTGGCGGACATCGCCGGCGAGGAGATCAACATCGCCCGCATGGTGGGCACCGGCTACGGGCGCGCGCTGCTGCCCTTCCCGCCGGACTGCATCAAGTCGGAGATCCTCTGCCACGCCTTCGGCGCCCACGCCGTGTTCCCCAAGACGCGCACGGTGCTCGACATCGGCGGGCAGGACACCAAGGCCATCCAGGTGGACAGCCACGGGCTGGTCACCAGCTTCCACATGAACGACCGCTGCGCGGCGGGTTGCGGCCGCTACCTGGGCTACATCGCCGACGAGTTCGGCCTCTCGCTCAACGAGCTGGGCACCGAGGCCAACAAGGCCACCAAGGAAACCACCATCTGCTCCACCTGCACGGTGTTCGCCGGCGCCGAGGTGAAGGAGCTGCTGCACAACGGCGAGGAACGGCCCAACATCCTCGCGGGCCTGCACAAGGCCATCGTGCAGCGGGCCATGTCGCTCATCGCCCGCTCGGGCGGGGTGCGCAACGAGTTCACCTTCACCGGGGGCGTGGCCCGCAACCAGGCCGTGCTCAAGTACGTGAAGGAGATGGTGCGCCACGCCTACGGCGACCTCACGATGAACATCCACACCGATTCCATTTTCATGGGCGCACTGGGCGCCGCCATGCTCTCCCGCAGGAACATCAACGTGGACCTGCCCGCCGGCAAGACCGTTGTGGAGACCGAAGGTGCCGAGTGAACCCCGATAACCAGAACGCCATGGCCATGAACACCCTGATGACCGATGAACAGGACCGCTACGTACACACCATGGGCGTGGACGTGGGCGCGAGCTACGTGAAGGTGGTGCTGCTGCGCTACGACCGCCTGGGGCAGGACCACCGGATCCTGGACAAGGCGGCCGAAAAGCTGCGCAAGCGCGACCCCAAGGACGTGGTGCAGGAGTCCGTGGACCTGATGCTGCAGCGCCACCAGCTGGACTACGACCGCGACATCGCCTACCTGGCCTCCACGGGCGAAGGCGAGATGGTGGCCCGGAAGACGGGCCACTTCTACAGCATGACCTCGCACGCGCGGGGCGGCATCCACTTCGTGCCCGGCGCGCGCACCGTGGTGGACATGGGCGGCCTGTACGTGCGGGCCATCAAGGTGGATGAGCGCGGCAAGGTGGTGGACTACAAGATGACGGGCCAGTGCGCCTCGGGCTCGGGCCAGTTCATCGAGAACATCTCGCGCTACCTGGGCCTGGCCATCGAAGAGGTGGGCGAGATCTCCCTGAAGGCCGACCAGCCCGAAGTGCCCTCGGGCATCTGCGCGGTGCTGGCGGAGACCGACGTGATCAACCTCGTCTCCAAGGGCCTCTCCACCCCGAACATCGTCAAGGGCATCAACCTCTCCATCGCCGGGCGCGTGGTGAAGCTGCTCGGCGCCCTGCGGGCCGAATCGCCCATTGCACTGGTGGGCGGCATGGGCATGAACGTGGGCATGGTGCAGGCCATTGAGGAAACCGCCGCGGAGAACAAGAAGAAGACCTACGAATTCCTCTCGCACCCCGACGCCATCTACTCCGGTGCGCTGGGCGCCGCGCTCTGGGGCGGGTTCCGCCACTTCAAGCTCAAGCAGAAACAGGCCGTGATGGCCGTGTGAACCCCGCGCCATGAACCCGCTGCAAGCCGAACGCCCGCTGGGCCCCGTGGTGCCGAACCTGGCCACCCTGCTGCACCGCAATGCGGAACGCTTCGCCGGGCGCACCGTGTTCCGCGCCCGCAATGCGCAAGGGAACTTCGAGGGCATCACGTGGGAGCGCTTCCATGCGGACGTACTGAACATCGCGCACAACCTGCGCCACCGCTTCGGCTTCAAGCCCGGCGACAAGCTGGTGATCTTCTCGCCCAACCGCCTGGCCATGCTGGAGCTGGAGCTGGCCGTGATGGCCTCGGGCGGCATCGCCGTGCCCATCTTCGCCTTCTTCCACACCGATACCGCCGAGCTGCTGATCCGCCACTGCGGCGCGCGCTTCCTGGCCGTGGCAGGCGAGCTCCAGCTCGCGCGCCTGGGCGGCGACCTGGGCCTGGACCGCATCTTCGTGATGGATTCGGGCGTGCCCCAACGCTTCGCGCAGCAGCACGAGTTCGCCGAACTGCTGGCCGCACGGAACAGCACGGACGACCCGCTGCATGTGAACGCCGGGGCCGATGAGATCTGCCTCAACATGTACACCTCCGGCACCATGGGCGTGCCTAAGTGCGTGCAGCTCACCCACGGCAACATCCTCTCGCAACAGGCCGCGCTGGATGCCGCGTGGAACATCGGCGAGCACGACCGCTTCCTCTCCTACCTCCCCTGGCACCACAGCTTCGGCGGCATCTTCGAGCTGTTCAGCGCACTCTCGCGCGGCGCCACCTATGCGCTGGAGACCAGCTACGGCAAGGACCCGCAGTCCATCTTCCGCGACTGGCAGGAAGTGCGGCCCACCGTGTTCTTCAGCGTGCCCAAAGTGTACCAGGCCCTGTTCGAACTGGCCCGCGCGAGCAAGGAGAACGAGGACATCCTCTTCCACCCGGAGCTGAAGTTCGTCTTCACCGCCGCCGCCGCCCTGCCCGAGGCGTTGTCCAATGAGTTCGAGAAGCGGAAGATCCCGGTGATCGAAGGCTGGGGCCTGACGGAGACCGCGCCCTGCTGCACGCTCACCGACCCCTCGCTCAAGCGCGAGACCGGCCTGGTGGGCAAGCCGATCCCCGGCGTGCAGGTGCGCATCGGCGCGGACGATGAGATCCAGGTGAAGGGCCCCAACGTGATGGTGGGCTACTACCGCAACGACGAAGCCAACGCGCAGGCCTTCACCGACGACGGCTGGTACCGCACCGGCGACGTGGGCGAGATCACGCCCAACGGGCTGAAGCTGATCACCCGCAAGGACCGCATCTTCAAGCTCTCCAACGGGGAGAAAGTGATCCCCACCGACCTGGAGAAGGCCATCGAGCTCAAGTGCCACTACGTGCAGTACGCCGTGGTGGCGGGCAGCGGCGAGGAATACCCCGTGGCCTTGATCTTCCCCAACAAGAAGCTGCTGGAGCACCCGGACTACCAGATCACGCCCGACCAAGGCTGCTTCTGCCCGCGCAGCCTCAACGAGCTGGGGCGCTGCCTCACGGGCTGCCTGCGCATGGCCAACGACAGCATCGGGCAGAAGTTCGCCAAGGTGCGCTCGGCCGCGGTGATCCTCGACGAGCTGTCGCTGGAGAAGAACACGCTGACGCCCTCGATGAAGATGGCGCCCAGGAACGTGATGGACAAATACCGGTCGCACCTGCAGAAACTGTACGGTGCGAGCGTGCCGGTGGACGAAGAGGTGTACGTGATCGAACTGGAGCCCGACGGGCACAAGCGCCATGCATAAGATCGAAAGCACCGCCACGCTGAAGGCCATCATGGGCGAGTACTTCCGCTCGCTGGGCTCCGGCGAAAAGAAGATCGCCTGGTGTACCAGCGTGGGCCCGGCCGAACTGCTGCGCGCCGCCGGTTTCGAGGTGTACTTCCCCGAGAACCACGGCGCCCTGCTGGGGGCCACGCGCGCCGCCATGGACCACATCCCCGAGGCGGTGAAATGCGGCTACTCCGGCCATGTGTGCAGCTACACCACTTCCGACATCGGCGCCTACCTGCGCAAGGAGACACCGCTGCAGGACCACTACGGGCTGCAAGGCATCCCCAAGCCGGACCTGATCGTGTACAACACCAACCAATGCCGCGAGGTGCAGGACTGGTTCGGTTTCTTCGCACGCGAGTTCAAGTGCCCCATTGCCGGGGTACACCCACCGCGCCACCTGGAGGAAGTCACCGATGCGGAGGTGGCCCTGGTGGTGAAGCAGTTCAAGGACCTGGTGCCCATCTGCACGGCCATCACCGGGCAGGCGTGGGACGAGGAGCGCTTCAAGGAAGTGGTGAAACTGAGCAAGGAGGCCACGCTGCTCTGGCAGCGCGTGCTGAAGACGGCGGCCTCGGACACCCCGCCGATCAGCTTCTTCGACGGCACCATCCACATGGGGCCCATCGTGGTGCTGCGCGGCACCGAGGTGGCCAAGGCGTACTACGCGCAGCTGCTGCAGGAGCTCGAAGGCAAGATCGCCCAAGGCCAGGGCTTCCTCCCCAAGGTGCGTTCGCGCATCTTCTGGGAGGGCATGCCCATCTGGGGCAAGATCCGCATGCTCAGCGACCTGTTCTGCGAGAACGGCGCCGCCGTGGTGGCCTCCACCTATTGCAGCAGCTGGGTCTTCGACCAGTTCGATGAGGCCGACCCCTGGACCTCCACCGCGCGGGCCTATACCGGCATCTTCATCAACCGCGGCGAGGGCGCCAAGATGAAGATGCTCGCCGAGTGGTTCGGCGAGTACGGCATCGACGGCATCGTGTACCACGACAGCAAGACCTGCTTCAACAACTCCAACGCCAAGATGGGCATGCCCGAGCGGCTCAAGGCCATCACCGGCGTGCCATCACTGATCATCGAGGGCGACCTGTGCGACCTGCGCTTCTTCAGCGAGGGGCAAAGCATCACCAAGATCGAGACCTTCCTGGAGCAGCTCGCGGAAAGTCCGGCGGTACACGGCAGAAAACGAACGGTGCAATGAACATCGGCATCATCGGCGCGGGCCCTGTGGGCATGATCCTGGCGGCCAAACTGCAGGAGGCCGGCTGCAACGTGGCCCTGTGCGAGCGCAACGAGGTGAAGCGCAACAAGATCATGGACGAAGGCCTGGTGCTGCACGGCACCCTGAACTCCACCACGCGCTTCGCGAAGATCTACGCCAGCATCGCCGAGCTGGCCGAGCTGGACCTGGACTACCTGGTCTTCTCCATCAAGACCTATTCCGTGGCGGATGCGCTGGCGGAGGCCGCGCACCTCAACTCGCCCAAGCTGATGGTGGTGGCCGCCCAGAACGGCATCGACGTGGAGGAGGCGCTGGTGCCCGCCTTCGGCGAGTCGAAGATCCTGCGCATGGTGGTGAACTACGCCGGCAACCTCACGGCGCCCAACACGGTGAAGGTCACCTTCTTCATCCCGCCCAACTACATCGGCTCCATCAACGACAGCCACCCCGAGAAGGCCAAGGAGCTGGCGGCGGTGCTCAACCAGGTGGAGCTGCACACCGAGGCGGTGGACTCCTTCGACCTGCTGCGGCGCGTGTGGCACAAGACCATCCTCAACTCCTCGCTCAGCGCGCTGTGCGGCGTGGGGCGCCTCACCATGGCCGAGGCGGTGAACGACAGCGACACCGCCGAGCTGGTGGAGCAGACCATCCGCGAGTGCGTGGAGGTGGCCGAGAAGGAGAAGATCGTCTTCCCCGATGATTTCGTGCGCCAGTGCCTGCGCTACCTCAAGAAGGGCGGCGACCACTTCCCCTCGCTGGCCGTGGACCTGATCAACGGGCGGCGCACGGAGATCGACCACTTCAACGCCAAGATCGTGGAGTACGGGCGCAAGCACTACGTGCGCACCTCGCTCAACCTCTCCTTCACCAACATGGTGAAGGCCATGAGCAACCGCAACATCGTGTACCGCGTGCCCGGCAGCACCGGCGACGTGGTGAAGCGCATCATGGACAAGGCCCTGGCCGACCCCAAGGCCGTGCCCGGGCAGTACAAGAAGAAGAACTGTTTCCTGGGCATCGACCTGGGCTCGTCGTACTCGAAGTTCTGCGTGATCGACGACCAGGGCACCGCGCTCTTCCGGTATTTCCTGCCCACGATGAGCAACGACAAGCAGGCCTTCAAGAACGTGATGCAGGCGATCAACAGCAACTTCAACGTGCAGAAGAGCTGCGCCACGGGCTACGGCCGCAAGCACTTCATCGATTCGGACATCGCCCGCACGGAGATCAACTGCGCGGCCGCGGGCGTCTCCTTCAGCCTCAAGGGCGAGAAGAACATCATCGACATCGGCGGGGAGGACATCAAGGTGATCCGCTGCGACAAGGACGACACGGTGCAGAACTTCTACATGAACGACAAGTGCGCCTCGGGCACCGGCGCCTTCCTCTCGGAGATCGCCGAGCGCGCCGGCATCAACATCGGCGAGATGAGCGCCATGGCCGCGCTCTCCACCTACAGCAAGGAGCTCAATAGCTTCTGCACCGTGTTCGCCAAAACGGAGATCATGAACTGGATCTTCGAGGGCATGTCGCGCGAGGACATCTCCCGCGGCATCTACATCTCCATCTGCAACCGCATGGGCAAGGTGCGGCTCGATCCCGGCGTGCCCACGGTGCTCATCGGCGGGGTGATCGCGCACCACCCCTACCTGAAGGAACTGCTCAGCGAGAAGCTCAAGCGCGACATGGTGATCGCCGCGCACCCGCAGTTCACCGTGTCCTACGGCGCGGCCATCCTGGCCATGGCCGAATACAACAAGCCGCTGCCCGAGATCGCCGTGCCCGAAGCACAGAAGAACTGACCCACGACCACATGGCCACCACAGCGGCATCCGCCTTCCCCGACGCCCGGATCCCCTACGGCACCTGGGGCAGCAGCTATTTCCCCGCCTGGCAGAGCTCCCCGCTGGCCGAGGTCAACATCGGGCAGTTCGCCGGTGAATCCATGGCGCGGATCATGTCCGTGCGCAAGGTGCCCGTGCAGCACCTGGACTACCTCATCATCGGCTCCACCGTGCCCTGGCACTGGAAATTCTGGAACGCCACCCTGGTGGCCGGCTGCCTCGGCAAGCGCCTGCCCGGCTTCCACATGGAACAGGCTTGCGCCACCGGCCTGCAGGCGGTGGTGCTCGCGGCGGCGCAAGTGCAGGGCGGCAGCAGCGACGCGGTGGGCGTGCTCACCTTCGACCGCACCAGCGACTCGCCCGTGGGCGTGTTCCCCGAGCGCCGCGCCTACCGCCGCACCGAGGTGATCAGCGATGTGTGGGACAACTTCGGCTTCGACCCCTCCACCGGCGGCTCCATGCTGGCCTCCGCCGGCAACGTGGCGCGCAAGCACCGCATTGAACGGCGCGAGATCGACGAGCTCACGGCCTACCGCTACGAGCAGTACTTCAAGGGCAAGGAGAGCGGCTTCCTGGAGCGGGTGGCCGTGCCGCTGGACCTGCTGAACGTGCAGGGCAAACCGCTGGGCACCATCGGCGAGGACACCGGCGTGAAGCGGATCCATGCCGGGGCGCTGCGCGCCATGCGCGAGCTGGACAGCTGCGTTACCTCCGGCACACAGACCCACGCCGCCGACGGCATGGCCACGCTGCTGGTGACCACCGCCGGCAAGGCCAAGGAGCTGAGCCGCCGCCCGGAGATCGCCATCACCCTCATCGCCAAGGCGGAAGTGCGGGCGGACGCCTCCTGCATGCCCGAAGCGCCCGGCATGGCCGTGCAGAAGCTGCTGGCGCGCACCGGCCTCAGCATGGCCGACATGGCCGTGGTGAAGGACCACAACCCGTTCGCCGTGAACGACGCGGTCTTCTCCAAGACGCTGGGCTACGACTGGCGCAAGATGAACAACAACGGCAGCCCGCTGGTGTGGGGCCACCCGCAAGGGCCCACGCTCACGCGCGTGGTCATCGAAGCCCTGGAGGAGGCCGTGGACCTGGGCGGGGGATATGTGCTCGTATTCGGTTGTGCCGCGGGCGACGTGGGCATGGCCGCCATCTTCAAGGTTCAATGATCGCACCATGGCATCCGTGACAACACCTTCCACCGCCACCGGCGATCCGCGCAGCGCGCAGGGCAATTCCGCCAACGGCGGGGCCGTCCGCGCCATGCGCCCCGGCACGCTCGGGGCCCTGGGCCTGGGCACGGTGCTCGACATCTTCAGCAAGGGCCGCCTGCCGGTGCGCGCCGATGAGCTGGTGGACCAGGTGTTCGGGCCCAGGGAAGCGCGCGGCGCCATGGTGATCTCCGGCGCCTGCGGCGTGGTGGGCGCGGGCAAGGTGATGCAGTTCGCCTCGCGGCTGCTGCCCTACGGCGTGCCGGTGATCGCGCTGGACCTGCCCGGCGCCAACGACGGCGTGCAGCAGCAGTTCGATGGCCTGGTGAAGTCCTTCGGCAGGGACACGGCCAACGCGATCATGAACAACGTGATCCGCCTGAACTACGACGGCACCTCCCTGCCCAAGGAGCTGGAGCGCTACCGGCCCAAGCTGCTGCTGGAGGCCATCCCCGAGAAGTTGGAGCTGAAGAAGGCGCACTACGCCCTGTTCCGCAACGCCTTCCCCGGCATCCACATCTGGTCGGTGACCTCGGGCTTCCCCTCGGCGCAGCTCGGCGTGGACATCGCCCACCCCTCCTTCCCGCACCAGATCAACAAGGTGTTCGAGATCGTGGAGGCGCGGCCCACGCCGCACACCCAGTTGCTCTGGGCCCTGGGCCTGGTGCCCATGAAGGTGGGCGACCACTGGTCCTTCGTGCTCGACGTGTTCTTCTGCGGCCTGCTGCAGGCCACCCTCCAGTTCTGCCGCCACACCAACACGCCCTACTGGAAGGCCGACAAATACATCCGGAAGCTCATCGGCCCCAACCCGTTCCGCGCCCACGACGTGATCGGTGCCAAGGGCGCGAACTACCTCACTTGGTCGTGCCTGCACCACCTGGGCGAGGCCTACGGCCCGCTGTTCACGCCGGAGGAGGCACTTACGGCCCGCATGCGCAGCGGGCAGGCGTGGTATCCGCCGGACCACTTCCGCCCGCTGGTGAACTGGAGCCTCGATGCCGAACAAGAACAGGCCTTGGAGGCCATCGTGGAAGGTGCGCTGCTGCAGATGACCTCCATCGTGCTGCACGAGCAACGCGCCGACCTGCCCACCATGAACGCCATCGGCGAGCTGTGCGCGCAGTTCAGCAACGGCATCCTGGCGCGTGCCCGGCGCATGGGGCCGGAGCGCATCGCCCATCAGGTGGGCGCCTACCACCGGCTCTTCCCGGCGGCGGCGGGCACCACGTGGTATCCCGACACCTTCATGAACATGGCCGAAGGTGCCTGGACGCAGCTCTACGTGAACGCCGAGCACAACGGCAAGGCCGGCGTGATCACCATCAGCAGGGAATCCTACAACGACGACGTGGACGCCGAGCTGAACCGCGCCATCGACTGGTTGCTGGGGCAGGGCATCCACCGCGTGATCCTCACCGGCGACTTCCACCTGGCCACCCAACTGGTGGGCGCGGATACCCTGGCCTTCCACCCCGCGCTGAGCGATGAGCGCGAGGGCGAGCGCATCTCCCTGGCCTGGTCGCGCACGGCGCGGCGGCTGCACCACGACTTCCGTGCGTCGGTGGGCTTCATCCACGGTAAACGCTGCATGGGCGGCATGCTGGAGCTGATGATGCACTGCCACCAACTGGTGGCGGTGGAAGACACCCTGCTGGCCATGCCCGAAGTGACGATACCGGTATTGCCGGGCATGGAAGGCTGCCACTGGCCCTTCCGCAAGGCCGACGCCGAGGGCCGCAAGAAACTGCTGCGCCTGGTGCTTGAAGGCCGCCCCGTGAAAGCCGCCGATGCCTCAGGCTGGCTGGTGGACCACGCCGGCACGCTGGAGAACGCCGTGCGCACGGCCTGGCAGGTGATGGAGCAGGACGCTGCGGCCTTGAAGCCGCGCCCCTTCGCCGAAGGCCCGGTGGAAACGCCCGATGCCGCCGAGGCGGGCCTGGCCCCCGTGGACGGACCCCTGAAGGAGGCACGCGCCGCCATTGCCCGCTGCGTGGCCGAAGCGTGCAACGCCCCGGTGGACCTGGCGCTCACCGTGCAGGCCCGGCACTCCGCCGCCTTCATGACCGGCAGCCTGTGCCGAAAGGGCCGCCTGGGCAGCGACTACGACAAAATGATGAAGCACTGAAGCGCGACCATGACGAACACCAAGGACATGAAGCTGTGGCAGTGGCGGATGACGGCGCCCAAGAGCGACCTGCAACTGGTGGCCTCGGAGCTGCCCGCGATCGGCGCGCACCAGGCGCTGGTGCAAGTGGCCGGCTGCGGCGTGTGCCACACCGACCTCGGCTTCTGGCACGATGGCGTGCGCACCAAGATGGAACTGCCCCTCACCCTGGGCCACGAGATCAGCGGCACGGTGGTGGCGGGCCCCGCGCACCTGCTGCACAAGCCGGTGATCGTGCCGGCGGTGCTGCCCTGCGGCGAATGCGACCTGTGCGCCCAGGGGCGCAGCAACATCTGCCGCAAGCAACTGATGCCCGGCAACGACCTGCACGGCGGCTTCGCCTCGCACATCGCGGTGCCCCACCGCTACCTGTGCCCCGTGCCGCCCGCCATGCTCGGGAAGTATCCGCTGGCCCACCTCGCCGTGATCGCCGACGCCATCTCCACCCCATACCAAGTGGTGAAACGGGCGGGCATCGCGCAGGGCGACCTGGCCATCGTGATCGGCGTGGGCGGCGTAGGCATCTACGGCGCCATGATCGCCCGCCTGATGGGGGCCAAGGTGCTCGCCATCGACATCAGCGACGAGAAGCTCGCGCTGGCCAAACGCCACGGCGTGGATGCCGTGCTCAACAGCAAGGGCATGGACCTCAAGGCCGTCAAGGAGCGCGTGCGGGCCATCGCCGAAGAACTGCGCGCGCCCAAGCACGGCTGGAAGATCTTCGAGATCTCCGGTACCACGCCCGGCCAGGACCTCGCCTTCAACCTGATCACCTACGCCTCCACCCTCAGCGTGGTGGGCTTCACCATGAACAAGGTGGAAGTGCGCCTGAGCAACCTCATGGCCTTCGACGCGCAGCTGATCGGCACCTGGGGCTGCAAGCCCGAGCTGTACCCGGAAGTGGTGGACCTGATCGCCTCCGGGAAGCTGGACATCGGCGAATTCGTGGAAGCCTTCCCGATGTCGAAGATCAACGAGGTGTTCCGCGATTCGGTGGCGCGGCCGCACACCCGCCGCCCCGTGATGGTGCCCGACATGCCCAACTGAACGAAGCGAACCAACCACATGAAAGCCCTGAAGGACCACAACCTCGTGCCGGGATACGCCTACGCGGACATCCTCTACGAAAAGCGCCCCTGCATGGACAGCGACGGCACGCCGGTGCCCGGCCTGTTCAACGCGTGGATCGTGCTGAACAATCCCAAGCAGTACAACTCGTACACCACCCGCGCGGTGAAGGAAGTGATCCTCGCCTTCGGCGAAGCGTCCAACGACCGCAGCGTGGTGGCCGTGGTGTTCACCGGCGCGGACGACAAAGCCTTCTGCACGGGCGGCAACACCAAGGAATACGCCGAGTACTACGCCGGCCACCCGCAGGAATACGCGCAGTACATGCGCCTGTTCAACGACATGGTCTCGGCCATCCTCAAGTGCGAGAAGCCCGTGATCAACCGCGTGAACGGCATGCGCATCGGCGGCGGGCAGGAGATCGGCATGGCCTGCGACTTCACCATTGCCTCGGACCTCGCGCGCTTCGGGCAGGCCGGCCCCAAGCACGGCAGCGCCGCCATCGGGGGCTCCACCGACTTCCTCCACCTCTACGTGGGCATGGAGCGCGCCATGAACTCGCTCACCCTCTGCGAGCCGTGGACCGCGCACCAGGCCCTGCACATCGGCCTCATCACCGAGATCGTCCCCGCCCTGAAGGTGGACGGCAGGTTCGTGCCCAACCCGCTGGCGGTGATCGACCGCTATGCCGACGACTTCGGCCGCATCGTCTTCGGCAGCGTGAAGACCGGCGACGCACTGGCCAAGGCTAAGGAAGTGCTGGCCAAGGGCACCGTGGACCTCTCCCTGCTGGACGCCGCCGTGGACCGCCACATCGCCAAACTGCTGCACACCTTCCCCAACTGCCTGCACAAAACGCTCACCGAGGTGCGCAAGAAGAAGCTCGAGCACTGGGACAAGAACAAGGAGGGCAGCCGCGAATGGCTCGCCCTGAACATGATGACCGAGGCCAAGGCCGGCTTCCGCGCCTTCAACGCCGGATCGAAGGCCAAGCGCGAAGTGGACTTCGTGAAGCTGCGCCAGCTGCTGGCCGAGGGCCAGGCCTGGGGGCCCGAACTGGAACAGGCCATCGCACCGGTGCCCGAAGCCATCAACTGATCCGAAGCACCATGGAAAAAGTGAAGTTCACCCGCTCGCACGACGGCACCATCGCGCACATCGTGCTGGACGACGGCCAGGGCAACGTGCTGGACAACATCATGATGCTCGAGATCCTCGATCGCCTGCAGGCCATCGGCCAGGACCCGAAGATCAAGCTGATCACCTTCCAGGGGGCGGGCGCGCACTTCTCCTTCGGCGCCAGCGTGGAGGAGCACACCAAGGAATTCGCCGAGGCCATGCTGCGCACCTTCCACAAGATCTTCATGGACCTGCTGCAGCTGCGCATTCCCACGCTGGCCCTGGTCTCCGGGCAGTGCCTGGGCGGCGGCATGGAGCTGGCGCTGATCTGCTCGGTGATCCTGGCCGACAAGTCGGCGCGTTTCGGCCAGCCCGAGATCCGCCTGGGGGTGTTCCCCCCGCCCGCGTCCATCCTGCTGCCCGAGCGCATCGGCCTGGCCCGTGCCGAGGAGCTGCTGCTCACCGGCCGCAGCGTCGACGCCGACGAGGCCCAGCGCATCGGGCTGGTGCATGCCGTATACGACGACAAGGACAAGCTGGAAGCCGCCGCCGAAGACTGGATCCTCAAGCACGTGGTGCCCAAGAGCGCCTCCTCGCTGCGCTTCGCTTCGCATGCCGCGCGCATCAAGCTCAACCACCTGATGAACAACTTCCTGCCGCAGCTCGAGCGGCTCTACGTGACGCAGTTGATGGAGACCCGCGACGCCAACGAAGGGATCACCGCCTTTTTGGAGAAGCGCAAACCGCAATGGGCGAACGCCTGAACAAGACCGCCCCCTGGCATGAAACCCCTTGAGGAGATGAGCGGAACGATGAACGGCAAAGAGGCGATGGAGAGCGTGGTGATCAAGTTCGCCGGCGATTCCGGCGACGGCATGCAGCTGGCCGGCACGCTCTTCACCGACACCGTGGCCGTGCATGGCAAGGAGATCGCCACCTTCCCGGACTTCCCCTCGGAGATCCGCGCGCCGCAGGGCACGGTGGCCGGCGTCTCCGGCTTCCAGGTCCACTTCGGCAGCAGCGGCGTACATGGCCCGGGCGATGCGCCCGACGTGCTGGTGGCCATGAACCCCGCCGCGCTCAAGTCCAACCTCAAGGACCTGCGGCCCGCCTGCACCATCGTGGTGGACCGCGACTCCTTCGGCAAGCGCGACCTGGACAAGGCCGGCTTCGCCACCGACCCGCTGGAGGACGGCACGCTCGATGGCCACCAGGTGCTGGCCGCGCCCATCACCTCCATGACCAAGGCCGCCATTGCCGATGCCGGGCTGGACAACAAGACCGCCGACCGCTGCAAGAACATGTTCGCCCTGGGCATGGTGTACCGGCTCTTCGACCAGCCCATGGACCAGACCATCGGCTTCTTCCAGCACAAGTTCAAGAAGTCGCCCTCCATCGCCGAGGCCAACATCCGCGCGCTGAAGGCCGGGCACAACTACGTGCTGACGATGGAGGCCGTGCCCGCCACGTACACCGTGCAGCCCGCGGCGCGCACGCCGGGCACCTACCGCAACATCACCGGCAACCAGGCGCTGGCCTGGGGCCTGATGGCCGGCGCGAAGAAGGCGGGCAAGGACCTTTTCCTGGGTTCGTACCCGATCACGCCCGCCACCGACATCATGCAGGAGCTGGCCAAGCACAAGTGGGCCGGGGTGAAGGTGCTGCAGGCCGAGGACGAGATCGCCGGCATCTGCTCGGCCATCGGCGCGTCCTTCGCCGGCGACGTGGCCGTCACCACCACCTCGGGCCCGGGCATGGCGCTGAAGACCGAGGCCATCGGCCTGGCCGTGATGACCGAGCTGCCCCTGGTGATCGTGAACGTGCAGCGCGGCGGCCCCAGCACCGGGCTGCCCACCAAGACCGAGCAGAGCGACCTGCTGCAGGCCGTGTGGGGCCGCAACGGCGAAAGCCCCGTGGTGGTGCTGGCCGCCAGCACGCCCGCCGCCTGCTTCGACCGTGCGGTGGAGGCGATCAAGATCGCCACCGAGCACATGACGCCCGTGATCCTGCTCTCGGAGAGCTACGTGGCCAACGGCGCCGAGCCGTGGAAGGTGAAGGCCCTGGACGAGCTGCCCGCGATCCATCCGCCCGTGCTCACGCAGCCCGATCCCGCTTGGACGCCCTACGGCCGCGATCCCGCCACGCTGGCGCGCAAGTGGGTGGTGCCCGGCACGCCGGCGCTGCAGCACCGCATCGGCGGGTTGGAGAAGGACGAGTGCACGGGCTGCGTTTCGCACGACCCGCAGAACCACGAAGCCATGGTGGCCCTGCGCCGCCAAAAGGTGGAGCGCGTGGCCGACTTCATCCCCGAGCAGAAATTCCGCGGCAAGGGCGCGAAGAAGCTGCTGGTGGTGGGCTGGGGCGGCCAGTTCGGCACCCTCTTCGGCGCGGTCACCGAGCTGCGCAGCGAGGGCAAGGACATCGCCGTCACGCACTTCAACCACATCCATCCGCTGCCGCGCAACACTGCGTCCATCTTCGCGCAGTTCGAGCAGATCGTGGTGTGCGAGCTCAACAGCGGCCAGTTCGCCAACTACCTGCGGGCGGTGCTGCCGCAGTTCACCTACCTGCAGTACAACAAGGTGAAGGGCCGGCCCTTCAAGGTGAGCGAACTCAAGGAAAAATTCAACGAGCTGCTGGCGCAATGAGCACGATCGGAACACCGGCGCAACCCTTGTTCAAGCCCAAGGAATACGCGAGCAGCCAGGAGGTGAAATGGTGCCCCGGCTGCGGCGACTACGCCGTGATGAACGCGGTGCAGCGCGCCTTCTCCGAGCTTGGCCTGAAGAAGGAGGAGGTGGCCATCATCAGCGGCATCGGCTGCTCCTCGCGCTTCCCGTACTACATGGACACGTACGGCTTCCACACCATCCACGGCCGCCCGGCGGCGGTGGCCACCGGCGTGAAGCTGGCCAACCGCGACCTGCGCGTGTGGGTGATGGCCGGTGATGGCGACTCGCTCGCCATCGGCGGCAACCACTTCATCCACGCGGTGCGGCGCAACGTGGACATGAATTTCATCCTCTTCAACAACCAGATCTACGGCCTCACCAAAGGCCAGTACTCGCCCACCACCGAGCGCGGCACCGTCACCAAGTCCTCGCCCTTCGGCACGGTGGAGAACCCCTTCTCCGTGGGCGAGCTGGTGCTGGGCGCCCAGGGCCGCTTCTTCGCACGGGTGCCCGACACCGACGTGAAGCTGATGGCCAAAGTGATGGTGGAGGCCGAGAAGCACCAAGGCCTTTCGGTGGTGGAGGTGCTGCAGAACTGCGTGATCTTCAACGATGAGGTGTTCGATGCCATCACCAGCAAGGAGACCCGCGCCGACAACCAGCTGATCCTGGAGCACGGCAAGCCGATGCGCTTCGGCGCCAACAACGACAAGGGCATCCGCCTGCGCGGCCTGGAGCTGGAGGTGGTCACCCTGGGGCAGAACGGCATCACCGAGGCGGACCTGCTGGTACACGATGCCACCTGCGCCTCCAACGTGCTGCACCACCTGCTCGCACAGATGCGGCTGCCCGACTTCCCCATCGCCATGGGCGTGATCCGCAGCACCGCAGGGCCCGTGTTCGACGCGGACCTCGCCGCCCAGATGAAGGCCGAGCAGGAGCGCAGCAAATACGCCTCGCTCGATGCGCTCTTCCTCAGCGGCAACACCTTCACCATTCAACCCGGGACCGACAAGCCGGACGGGACCACCTGATGAGGAACGGCGCGACATACGCGGCCATCGTGCTCGCCGGTGGTGCTTCGCGCCGCATGGGATACCCCAAGCCCTGGCTCCGTTGGGATGAGGCCACCACCTACGCGGAGCGCATCCTCGGCACGTACCGTGCGCTGGGCCTGCACGAGCTGGTGCTGGTGCTGAACGCGGATTTCGCGCGGGAACCGTGGCTGGATGCCCTGGCACGCGCAAGCAGCATGGCCTCCTTGGTGCTGAACCCGGACCCGGATGCCGGGCGGATGCGCTCGATCTTCCTGGGCATGCGCGCGATCACATCGGACAAGGTCTTCCTGCACAACGTGGACAGCCCCTTCGTGGGCCCCGAGGTGATCCAGGCCCTGATGCGCAACGACGGCGATGAGCAGGTGATCATCCCCGCCAACCAGGGCAAAGGCGGGCACCCCGTGCTGGTGAAGGCCGCCGTGAAGCGCGAGGTCCTCGCTGCCTACGACCGCCACGCCACCCTGAAGGACCTGCTGGGCGGGTACACGCGCAAGTACGTGGAGGTGTCTTCGCCTTCCGTACTCGTCAACATCAACACGCCCGCCGACCTCCAACACGGCCATGGACATCCATAAGGAGATCGAGCATGCGCGCAGCGAAGGAACACCGGCCGCCCTGTGCATCGTGGTGCAGACCAAGGGCTCCACGCCACGCAAGGCCGGGGCGCGCATGCTGGTGTACGCCGACGGGCGCCTCTCGGGAACCATCGGCGGCGGCAACTTGGAGAAGGCCGTGGTGGCCAACGCCTTCCGGCAACTGCAGGCCGGCACGCCCAAGCTCTTCCGGCACGAACTGCTGCAGGAACACAACATGTGCTGCGGCGGCACGGTGGACATCTACATCGAACCCCTGCCCCGTATGAACACGCTGTACATCTTCGGTGCGGGGCATGTGGGCAAGGCGCTGGCACGGCTGGCCTCCGAGCTGGACTTCGTGCTCCACGTGATCGACGACCGCCGGGAAGAGCTCGACCGCATCACCATGCCCGGCGTGCGCAAGGTCCACGGCGCCTTCCGCGAGGTGCTGCACGGCCTGGCCTTCAACACCCACGCCTACATCGTGGTGATGACCTACGACCACATGACGGACCGCGAGATCCTGGCGCACTGCATCCAGCGGCCGCACGCCTACCTGGGCATGATCGGCAGCGAGCGCAAGGCGCGCATCACCAAGCGCATGTTCAGCAAGGACGGCGTGGCCACCGTGGAACAACTCGACCGCGTGCGCATGCCCATCGGCAAGTCCATTGCCGCGGAAACACCCGAGGAGATCGCCATCAGCATCCTGGCGGAAATGATCGAAGTGAAGAACACCGCATGCGTGAACAAGTGACCATCATCACCGGCGCGGCCAAGGGCATCGGGGCCGCCATCGCCACCCGCCTGGTGGCCGATGGCTTCACCACCGTGCTCCTGGACATCGACGATGCGGGCGGCAACGCGCTCGCGCACCGGCTGGGCCCGCAAGCCCATTACCTGCGTTGCGACATCACCGACGAGCCGCAGGTGGCCGCCGTCTTCGCCACCGTCGCCGAGCGCTTCGCCCGCCTGGACGTGCTGGTGAACAACGCCGGCATCGCGAAGGACAACGTGATCTGGAAGATGCCCACCGCCGATTTCGACAGCGTGGTGGACATCAACCTGAAGGGCACCTGGCTCCTATGCAAACACGCCGCCATCGTGATGCGGCAGCAGCAGCACGGCCGCATCGTGAACCTGGCCTCGCGTGCGTGGCTGGGCAACCCCGGCCAAACGAACTACTCCGCATCGAAGGCCGGCGTCATCGGCCTCACCCGGGCGCTCGCACTGGAACTGGGCAAGCACGGGGTGACGGTGAACGCCGTGGCGCCGGGCCTGATCGACACACCGCTCACCCAGGCGCTCACCGCGGAGGTGAAGCAACGGCTGATCGCCACCCAGCCCCTGCGCACCATGGGCCGCCCGGAGGACATCGCGCAGGTGGTGGCCTTCCTCTGCGACGAACGGACGAACTACATCACCGGCCAGACACTGTACGTGGACGGCGGCAAAAGCATCGGCGCCGGGCTGTGATCCACCGCAACTGAAGCAACAGGGATGGAGACCATACGATTGACCGTCAACGACAGGGAATACGACCTGGTGGTGCATCCGCACGAGACCCTGGCGCAGGTGCTGCGCGACCGCATCCAGCTCACCGGCACCAAGCTCGGCTGCGAGCAGGCCAGTTGCGGCGCCTGCACCGTATGGGTGGACGGGCAGGTGGTGCAGAGCTGCATCACCCCGGCGATGCGCGTCAACGGCAGCCGGATCACCACCATCGAAGGCATCGCACCGCAAGGCGGCGGCCTGCACCCCTTGCAGGAGAAGTTCGTGGAGAAGGGCGCCATCCAGTGCGGGTACTGCACGCCCGGCATGATCATGACCACGTTGCACTACCTGGAGGAGCATCCAAACCCCACGCGCGACGAGATCAAGGAAGCGCTCTCGGGCAACCTCTGCCGCTGCACCGGCTACAAGAAGATCATCGACGCCGTGGAGGCGCACGTACGCAATGAACCTTCGGCGAAGCAGGCGGGCGACGAGTTCAAGATGGTGGGCCATGGCAGGCCGTACACCGAGGCCGGTCGCAAGGCGTGCGGCTCCGCCGAATACGCCGACGACATCAAGGTGAAGAACGCGCTGCACTGCCGCTTCCACCGCAGCACCCACGCCCACGCCCGCATCAAACACGTGGACATCGCCGCAGCGCGGGCCCTGCCCGGCGTGCGCGCCGTGATCACCGGCAAGGAGCTGCCCGTCACCTTCGGCGTGCTGCCCATCTCCGAGGACGAGACGGCCATGGCCGTGGACAAGACGCGCTACATCGGCGAGATCGTGGCCGCCGTGGCCGCCGACACGCCCGCCATCGCTGCCCAGGCCTGCGCGCTCATCCAAGTGGAGTACGAGCCCTTGCGCGCCTTCTTCGACATGGCGGAATCCTGCGAGGACGTGGGCACCGACGAGAAGATCCATTCCCACGGCCGCTTCAACAACAACATCCACAAGAAGGCCGAGCTCCGCTTCGGCGACCAGCAGGAGGGGCTGAAGCGCGCGGTGCATACCGCCAGCGCCGAGCTCGAGTTCCAGGGCATCAACCACGGCTTCACCGAACCGCACGCCGCCACGGCCTGGTGGGATGAGAACGGCCTCACCATCATCACCGCCACGCAGGTGCCCCACTACTTGCACCGCTACCTGGCCAAGGTGCTGGAGGTGCCCATGAACCGCGTGCGCGTCGTGAAGCCTTTCGTGGGCGGCGGCTTCGGCGGCAAGAGCGATCCCTTCCCCCACGAGATCATCATCGCCCACCTGGCCCGCAAGACCGGCCGCCCGGTGAGCACCCGCCTCAACCGCGAGGAGGTCTTCCTCACCAACCACGGCCGCCACCCCACGCGCATGAGCATGCACATGGGCATGGACGCCGACGGGCGCTTCGAGGTGCTCGACGCCGACGTGATCATCGACGGCGGCGCCTACGGCAGTTTCGGGGTGGTCACCTCCTACTACAACGGCGTGCTGCTGCAGGCCCCGTACAAGATCGACAACTTCGGCTTCCGCACGCGGCGCGTGTACACCAACAAACCCCAGTGCGGCGCCATGCGCGGCCACGGCGCCGTCAACTCGCGCTTCGCCGTGGAGACCCTCATCGACCGCCTCGCCGAGCAGGCCGGCATGGACCCTTGCGACCTGCGCCTGCGCAACTTCCTGGACGAGTACTCCATGACCGTGGGCCAGTACCGCATCACCTCCAATGGCAGCACCCTGGCGCTGAAGAGCGCCATGGAACGCTCCGGCTGGAAGGACAAGCACCGCAAGCTGCCGCGCGGGCGGGGCATCGGCGTGGGCTGCGGCTTCTTCATCAGCGGCAGCGCCCTGCCCATCCACTGGAACGAGTATCCGCAATCGGTGGTACACCTGAAGGTGGACCTCGACGGCCGCGTGCTGGTCACCTCCGGCGCCAGCGACATCGGCCAGGGCAGCGACACCATGCTGGCCATGGTGGTGGCCGAAGTGCTGGGCCTGAGCCTGGACAACGTGCAGGTGGTGGCCGCCGACACGCTGCTCACGCCCATCGACCTGGGCAGCTACTCCAGCCGCGTCACCTTCATGGCGGGCAACGCCGCGAAGATGGCCGCCGAACGCCTGCGCGAACAGGTGCTGGACGCCGTGGTGCGCATCACCGGTGCCGAGCGAACGGAGCTCAACCTGCAGCGCGAGCGCGTCTTCACCAACGACGGCAAGGTGGACCACAGCTGGCACGAGGCCATTGAGATGGCCACGCGCAAGGTGGGCGCCCTCAACGCCACGGGCCACTACAACTCGCCTAAGCTCGGCGGCGACTTCAAGGGCGCGGGCGCGGGCCTCAGCCCGTCGTACAGCTTCGGCTCGGTGATCGCCGAAGTGGAGGTGAACGAACGGACCGGCCACGTGCGCGTGCTTGACCTCTGGGGCGCGCACGACGCCGGCAAGGCGCTGAACCCGCTCGCCGTGGAAGGGCAGCTCGAAGGCTCGTGGCACATGGGCCTGGGCCAGGCCATGAGCGAGCAGATGAAGTACTACGAGGGCCTGCTGGTGAACGCCAACCTGGTGGACTACAAGATCCCCACCACCATGGACACGCCGGAGATCCACACGGAGATCATCGAATCCATGGACCCCGAAGGGCCGTTCGGCGCGAAGGAATGCGGCGAGGGCGCCCTGCACCCAGTGATCCCCGCCATCGCCAACGCCATATACGACGCCATCGGTGTGCGCATCACCTCCCTGCCCATGACCCCCGAGGTGGTGCTCAACGCGATCAAGCAGCAACGCAAGCAACACGCCGAAGCATGAACGCCCCGACCCTCCCCGTTGCCCAGGCCAAGTACCTGCTGCCCGCCTCGCTGCGCGAAGCCGCCGACATGGCCGCACAACACCCGGGCAGCTTCCGCTACGTGGCCGGCGGCACCGACGTGCTCGTGAACCGCTTCCAAGGCAATGAGGACTCCACCTGCCTCATCGACCTGGGCCGCATCCCCGCGCTCAAGGGCATCGCACGGGTGGACGGTCACCTGCGCATCGGTGCGTTGGAAACGTTGGACCGCCTCATGAAGCACCCGCTGGTACTGGCCGACGCGCCCATGCTCGCCGAGGCCGCGCGGTCCGTGGGTGCGCCCCTGCTGCGCAAAACAGCCACCATTGGCGGCAATGTGCTCTGCGAGAACCGCTGCCTCTACTACAACCAGTCGGAGTGGTGGCGCGAATCCGTGGGCTATTGCCTGAAGTGCAACGGCGACATCTGCATCGCCACCGGCGGCCGCAACGCCTGCTTCTCCGAACTGGTCTCCGACACCGCCCCGGCGCTGATCGCGCTGGACGCCGAGATCGAATACACGGAAGGCGAAGCGGTGACGCGCACGCCACTGGAGCGCATCTACACGGGCGACGGCGTGGCCCCGCGCAACATCCCGCCAGCCGCCATCGTCACCGCCCTGTGGCTGCCCCTGGGGCGCGGCTTCACCTGGGCCTTCCGCAAGCTGCGCGAGCGGCAAAGCCTGGAGTTCACCTCGCTTACCACGGCCATGACCCTGGACAGCGGCGGCCGCATCAAGATCGCCATGGCCGGCGTAGACCCCAGGCCGGTGGTGGTGGAAGCCGCCGCCACCGACGATCCCGAAGCCTTGGTGCGCAAGGCCATCAAGGGCGCACGCGCCATCGACAACGACATGTTCACCCGCCTCTACCGCCGCGAGATGATCGGCGTGTACCTGCGCGACAGCTTCAACACCGTCACCGCCGCGCGCATGTGAGCGCGGCTCTTGAACACCTAACCTCAGATGCCATGAACGAACCAATGACCATGATGCTCGCCGAGCACGAGATGATCCAGCGCGCCGGCAAGACCATCGACGCCCTGGCCAACAGTTGGGAGAAGGATCCCGCCCAGTTTGAACAGGCCGTGCGCAACCTCGTGGAGTTCTTCCGCGACTACGCCGACGGCTTCCACCACCGCAAGGAGGAGGAAGTGCTCTTCCCCGCCCTGCGCGACCACCCGGAGTTCGTGATCCCCGAGATGATCGACTCGCTCATGCAGCACCACGAGGAGTTCCGCGAGTACACCGCCGACATCGAGCAGGCCCTGGCCGACGGGGACCACGCCCAGGCGCACAAGCTGCTCACCCGCTACATGCGCGACCTGGAGGACCACATCTCCGCCGAGAACGACGAGCTCTTCGTGCTGGCCGAGAACCTGTTGGGCAAGAAGGAGCGTGAGGACGTGTATTTCCGCTTCATGGACATCGACCGCCAGCTGGGCGAAAACCGCAAGAAGGAACTGGAGGACATGCTGGCGGCGGTGAAGGTGGAAGGGTGAGCCACAGCTCATTCGGGCCATGAACGCATCCGGCAAGCTGGCATGGATCAAGGTGGTGCATACCGTGATCTGGGCCGTGCTCAGCGCGGTGATCTTCTTCCTGCTGTACGCGGTGATCACCGACCGCCTCGATCATTGGTTCTGGTGGGGCCTGGGCTTGGTGGGGCTCGAGGTGCTCACGTTGTTGGTCTTCGGCATGAGTTGTCCGCTCACCGTGCTGGCGCGGCGGCTCTCCAGCTCGCAGCGGGCCAACTTCGACATCTTCCTGCCTGAGTGGCTGGCCCGCTACAACAAGGCCATTTGCTCCGCGATCCTGTTGGTGGTGCTGGTGGGCATGGCGTGGCGGCTGTTGAAGTAGCAAGATCGTTTGGTTGAATGCACAGGGATCAACCTGAACGGAAGACGCTCAACGCTCCCGGTTTCAGCGTGGTGATCTGCCGCAAATAATCACGCATGGCCAAATGAGCGGGCCATCCTGGCCGCTCACGGCAGGTTTCGGAAAGGTGAAAAGCCCTGCTCTGCGAAGTTGTTCTTTAGACTTCCTCTGAATTGCGGTTTCCTGATTTTCATCAGGGATGGCCCGGCACTACGCAATATAGTTTTCAATCAGCCTATCCTGACGATCGGCTGATCATCCTGATGTTCAACGAACCAGCG
This sequence comes from Flavobacteriales bacterium, assembly GCA_020852835.1. GTDB lineage: Bacteria > Bacteroidota > Bacteroidia > Flavobacteriales_F > PHOS-HE28 > PHOS-HE28. The sequence continues at coordinate 108 of JADZAC010000017.1, read as the reverse complement.
GCACCGCACATGCTGGATCGCGATGGAAAAGAACGTTGAACAATATCATCTATTCCGCGACGGGCGGATCAAGATGCCCGAGCACCTGGCCCCGCGCAGGGAAGTCCG
>JADZAC010000016.1 GCA_020852835.1 Flavobacteriales bacterium | reverse complement strand
GCCGGGCAGCTCCACTTCGGTGGAAGCACCGGAGGCGAGCATGCCGGTCCACGTGAAGCTGTGGGGGGCAGATCCCTTCGTGCCGTAGCGTATGGAGATGCGCTTCAGCACGTCGCTGCCGTTGTTGCGGATGCGGATGCGCGCTGGATCGCCCAGCGGTCGCGGCGCGGCGAAGGGCTGGTCGGCGTGCGGTTCCAACACGGCCTGCAGTTCCGCATCGTGTGCGGCGGAAGGCGGACCGAGCAGGATCGCGTAGGCGCAGATCTGTTCCACTGCCGTGCTGCTGTCCACGGCGTAGGGCTCCATGTCGATGTCCACCGTGGCTTGGGGGACGCCCTGCTTCAGGGGCACATCCACGATGTCGGGCTGGTTCAGCGAGCCGGGGCACCAGTTGGCGCGGTCGAAGATCCAGGTGCCCGCCTGCGGTTGCACCGGGTTGCAGCCGCAGTCCTTCCACAGCTTGCGCACGTTCACCGTGTCGCCGTCCACCTTGATGGTGCGGTGCTTGGCGCAAAACTCGCCGCAGCCGTCCTGCGGGTTCATGCCGTGGCCGGTCTGCAGCACGCGGATGCGCAGGTCCGTGGCGCCGGCGGGCACGTCCACCGTGCGCGGCGGCAGGTCGGCCTCGATGGGGCGCGACTTGTTGCCGTATGCGAAACCGCCGGCATAGAGCGGCACCACGGCCAGCACGGGCTGGGCGGGCTTGCCGAGGATGAAGGTAAAATCCAGCGTGACGGCCCAGCCCCGGTCGGTGTTGGGCTCGTAGCCACCGTGCTCGTAGATCACCGTGCAGCTGTCGCGCAGCAGGCTGCGCAGGTCGGTGAGGTCGGTGGTCCAGGTGAAGTGCCATTGCTTGCTGAAGCCGCCGCCGTAGGGCGTGAGCATGCGGCTCACCTCGAAGGTATCCGGCGTGCCGATGCGGTGTACGAGGATGCGGTCCAAGTAGTCCCAGTCGGCGCAGCGCATGCTGTCCGGGCAGCCGAAGGTGAGGTGGAGCAGCACTTGCCGCACTTCCGTTCTGGCAGAAGGGAAGGCCACGTTCACCGGGTACTGGTGTACACCCCGGTGGGGATCGGTGACGATGGTGGCGCGGTCGTGGGAGATCACATGGAGGGTGTCCTGCGCGGAGAGGCCCAAGGCGAAGCTCGGCAGCAGGAGGAGCAAGAAGGAGCGCATGCGGCAAACTTCGCCACATTCCCGGAACCCGGAGGCATGGATGTCACCACGCCTGCATGCCGGCTACGTCCAGCGGCCATGTGGAGTACCCCATCAATCCTCCAGGTACCCGAACTTGCCTTGGTTGAAATCCTCCATGGCCTGGATGATCTCCTCGCGGGTGTTCATCACGAAGGGGCCGTGCGCTACCATGGGTTCGTTGATGGGCTCGCCGCCCAGCACCAGCACCACCGCCTGTTCCCTTGCTTCGATCACGAACTTGCCCGGTGCATTGCCCATCAGCACGAAGTGGTCCGTTGGAACCGGTTCACTGCCGTTCACGCGGATGCTTCCTTCGATCACCAGCAGCGCCGTGTTGAAGTGCGCGGGGAAGTCCAGCTCCGCCTTTCCGCCCTTGTTCATGCGTGCGTTGTACAGGTGTACCGGAGTGAACGTGGTGGCCGGGCCTTGCGTGCCGTGGTAGTTGCCGGCGATCACCTCCATGCTGCCGCCGTTGTCCGGCAAGGCATGCTGCGCCATTTGGGCGTGGGTGATGGCCTGGTACTTCGGGGGGCTCATCTTGTCCTTCGCGGGCAGGTTCACCCACAGCTGCACCATTTGGAAGATGCCGCCTTTCTTGCTGAATTCCTCCTCGTGGTACTCCTTGTGCAGCACGCCGGAGGCGGCGGTCATCCATTGCACGTCGCCCTCGCCGATCACACCGCCGCCGCCGCTGCTGTCGTGGTGCGCCACGCGGCCCTTGTAGGCGATGGTGACGGTCTCAAAGCCGCGGTGCGGATGCACGCCCACGCCGCGCGGCGCGGTGCCTGCGGGCACGTCCCACTTGCTGTTGTAGTCCATCACAATGAAGGGGCTCATGCGCTGCATGCCCACGGTGGCGGGCAGGAAGCCGTGTACACGGAAGCCGTCGCCCACCATGTGTGCACGGGGCGGTGCGATCACGCGCTCAATGGGGCGGTAGCCCGGGTTGTGCACCGGTTCATTGCCTGTATGGCCCGTCATGTTGCTGGCATTCATCTGGATCGCGTTTTACCCTGCTTAGGGCAAAGATCTGCAATTCCGCAAACAGGAAAAGGACTTCCGGCCGCAGCCCGATATACGGAGGCCCCCTATTGCACGATGATCGAAAATGGGCATGTTCCCCACTATTTCCCGGGGCCGTTGTGCTCCGCCATGAATTGGAGGGCTCAAGGCGACCTACATTTGGTGTGATCGGAGACAACCCGGCCCATGAACTGCCCGATCCCATTTCCGGGAGTGCTTGTGGTGATCATCGGCAGCGCGCTGCCCAACGTACTGCAGGCACAAGGCGGCTCCTTGGATCCCGGCTTCGGTGCGGGCGGGAGCGTGATCACCGACGTGGCCCAGGATGGCGATGTGGCCCGCGCGGTCGCGGTGCAGGCGGACGGCAAGGTCGTGGTGGCCGGATATTCATGGGTGGGGGCGGGCCATGATTTCGTCCTGGTCCGCTTTCACGCTGATGGGGCCCTGGACAGCGGGTTCGGCAGCAACGGCGTGGTTGCCACGGACTTCGAAGG
>JADZAC010000015.1 GCA_020852835.1 Flavobacteriales bacterium | reverse complement strand
CCCCCGCTCCCGCCAGTGTTCCCGGCCCAAGCGGGAAGTGAGTTCCAGAAAAACCAGGCCGGGGTCACTGGTGGGCGTGCTTGCAATGCTTGTAGGCGGCATCGAAAGCGGTCTCCAGACCGCCGCACTGGGCTACATTCGGAACTCCATGAGCCGCAAGTGCGAACTTCGTTCTACCTTGGAATCACGTTCAAAGGTTGTGACGAAGTCCGGAGACTTCGTGGGAGAACACGCAAGGATAAAAGATGCAAGGCCACAAGTCGCCCCCGCCGTAGGTGTTGGAACGCACAGTGGGGTTGGCGGGGAAGACTTGCGGCAGCGAAGGTTGGGATCCGGCGCGATTTCCGAGCTTTGTCCGAGAATCCCATGACCACACAACTACGCCCCTTCGCCTTCCTGATCCCCGCGCTCTTCGGATCCATCCTCGGCGCCCAAACGATCACGGAGGACCACATCGAACTCACCGTAACGGACACCCTGTCCATGAAGGTGAAACGGATCATCTATTCGTTCACCCCGGAAGTGGCGGAGATGCACAGCGATGCCGTTTACGAGGAAAGCGAGGATTGGGAGAAAGTGCAGAAACGGATCGAGGAGGAATCGCGGGAAAAATCAGAGAAGCTGAAAAAGGAACTGGTGAAAGCCGGTTTCAACCTCACCGATGCCGCGACCGCCTCCGACAACTACACGATCAGCACTTACGATGACCAGGGTGCGGCAATGGCCGGGGTGGGTGTTGAACTGGCGAAAGAGGAGGAACTGAAACGGCTGGTCGCCTTCCTGCGGAAGGAGAGCAAGGGCGATGGCCACGTGAGCCGCTGGGAATACGAACCCACCACGGGCACCGAGGTGGAACTAATGCAGCGGCTGTTCAAACGTGCCGAGGAGCAGGCACGCACCTTGGCGACCTTGGGAGGCCGGAAACTCGGCAAACTGCTGAACGCCCATGCGCCCGGTAGCGGCACCGGCCTCACCTGGCTGGACAGCATCATGGAAATGGCGAAGCAGGAGATGATGAAAGGCGAGTTCGGTGGCAACCCCGAATTCCTCGGTCAGCGCAGCCGATCGCTCACCTTCCGGTTTGAATTGCTGGATCGATCCACGCCTTGAAAGCCGCGCAACGCTTGCGCCAACTGACTTGCGCAAGCCCGGGCGATCGGCGGGACGTTAGCTTCGCAGGATCTTTCCGCCAGCCCTGATGCTTTTCCTTGACAACGGCAACAACCACGATCCGGCCTTCAACCTGGCCCTGGAGGAGTATTGCCTGCTGAACCTGCCGATCGATGAGAACTACCTGCTGTTCTATGTGAACGCGCCCTCGATCATCATCGGCAAGCACCAGAACACACTGGAGGAGATCGACACGGATTTTGTGCAGGAGCACGGCATCCGCGTGGTGCGCCGCATTTCGGGCGGTGGTGCGGTGTACCACGACCTGGGCAACCTGAACTTCAGCTTCATCCGGCGGTATGAGAAGAGCCAGTTCAACAACTACCGCGAGTTCACCGCGCCGGTGCTGGCCGCACTGCATGAGCTGGGCGTGCCCGCCGAGCTCAATGGCCGCAACGACATCCTGGCGGACGGGCGCAAGGTGAGCGGCAATGCGCAGGCCGTGCGCCGCGACCGCATGGTGAGCCACGGCACCCTGCTCTTCCGCTCGGAGCTGGACAATGTGGTGCATGCCCTGAAGCCCAAGCCCGGCAAGATGATCTCCAAGGGCATCCAGTCGGTGCGCAGCCGCGTGGTGAACATCGGGGACTTTCTTCCAGACACCGTGACCATGGAGAATTTCCGCGCCACCCTGCTGAAGCACTTGTTCCCGGGCACAGCCACGCCGCCACAGCACGTGCTCTCGCCGGATGCACTGGAGGACGTACATGCGCTGGCGCAAAGCCGCTACCGATCCTGGGATTGGAACTACGGCGAGTCGCCCGCCTTCAACCTGCAGCGAATACAGCGCTTTGCGGTGGGCGAGGTGGACGCGCGCCTGTTCGTGGAGCGGGGCCATGTGAAGGCGGCCAAGTTCCACGGCGACTTCTTCACCAGCCGCGACATCGCCGAGCTGGAGCAGGCCATCACCGGCATCCGCTACCACCCGGACGACCTGCGCATGGCGCTGCAGCCGATCCACGCCGAGGAATTCTTCGAGGGCGTTGCCATCGAGGAGCTGGTGAAACTGCTGTATTGAAGTACCACGGGCCGGTCAGCGTGCTCAGGCCAACTTCATCAGGTCGTCCACTCCGGGCGGGCGCTCCACGGTGAAGCCTTCTCCGAAGGGCACACCGATCAAGCGGCCCATGTCATGGGCACGGCCCTCCAACGTGGGCAGGAATTCCGGCACGCTGATGGCCGAAACCGGCTCGGTGCTCTTGGGATCGAAAAATTGGGACTTGAAGCACGCCAACACCTCCATCTTCTTCTTCCAGAATTCCGTGACGTCCACCACCAGGTCCGGGTGCACCCATCGGTCCTGGATGCAGTGGTAAACCGCCGCCGGGCGCCATTGCTCCTGTTCCTTGCCTTCGTGCCGTGTATGGATCCTGCGCAGGCCGCTGAGGAAACAGGCCTCGGAAACCAAGTGCGAACCGCGCCCGTGGTCCGGGTGCCGGTCCTGGATGGCGTTGGTGAGCACGATGCGCGGCCTGTGGCGGCGCAGCGCCACCACCACTTTCAAGAGGCTTTCCTCATCGGCCCGGAAGAATCCGTCGCGCAGGCCCAGCTGGTAGCGGAAGCTCACGCCCAACAACTTTGCCGCAGCAGCAGCTTCCTCCTTGCGCAATTCGCCCGAACCGCGGGTGCCCAGCTCACCCACGGTAAGGTCGATGATGCCGACCTGGTGCCCGAGGTGCAGGTGGCGCAAGATGGTGCCGCCCATGCCGATCTCCGCGTCGTCGGGGTGTGCCGTGATGGCCAGGATGTCCACTTGTGCGTTGTTCATTTCCCTGCAGCCCAGTTGAGGATCGCATCGCTCAGCGGCTCTTGGGCGCTGGGGTACACGGCCACCAGCCGGCCCTGCTCATCGATCAGGTATTTCTGAAAGTTCCACTTCACCTCGCTGTCCAGCACACCGTTCAGCTTCTTCTGCGTGAGCCACGCATACACCGGGCTTTGCAGCTCCCCCTTGGTGTGCACTTTGGACATCAGGGGGAAGGTGACACCATAGTTCTTTTGGCAGAACGCGGCGATGGTCTGTTCATCACCCGGCTCCTGCTTGCCGAAATCGTTGCTGGGGAAGCCGATCACTACCAGGCCTTGGTCCTTGAACTGCCGGTACAGCTCCTCCAGCTGTTCGTACTGCGGGGTGTAGCCGCATTCGCTGGCGGTGTTCACCACCAGCACCTTGTGGCCCTTCAAGGCGGCCATATCGTATGGTTTCCCGTTGATATCCACGGCCTTGAGCGTGTGGAAGTTCATGTTGGAAGTTGTGCTTTGGAGGGTTCCTGAGGGAGGGTGGGAAGTGGATCCGCTGCCGCAACCCAACAGGGCCAACAGCAGTATAAGCGATGTGTGGTGCACCCGGCCTTTCATGGTACAAAGGTGCATGATCCGCTTGAAGCCCCCGGAAACTCCCCAAAGCCCCTACGATCCATGCGCGTCTTTCTCACAGCTTGTTCCCTTGTTCTGGTCAACGGCATCATCGCCCAGCAGGAGGTGACCCTCACCGATGCCGGTGCACTGGACCGCGCCCCGGATGCGCGCAATGTGGCCGGCCTGCTGGATTCCTTGCGGTCTGCCGGGCTATCGGAGCAGGAAGTGGCCCTGGTACTGGAGCAGGGTGACCGTGAAGACTGGCCCGAAAGCCTGCGCACCGACAGCCTGCGGGCCGCGCATGCCGGCAGCCTGGCCAACTACTTGGGCTACCGCGTGTGCCAACTGGTGCAGGACAGCGGCAACGCGGCATTGGTGCGCATACCCGCCAAGAGCAACATCCACATGCCGGAGGGGTTGCGCCCCACGGCCGATTTTTACCTGGTGCTGCCCGAGCAGGCCTTGAAGAACGCCGAACCCACGCGGAAATACCAGGCCCTGAGCCGAGGCCCCCGTTGGAACAACCGCCCCAAGGCCCGGATCGTGAAGGCCGATGACGTCTATGGCACCTATGATCTGGCCACCGACAGCGTGGCCTTGGCTGCATTGGCCCGGTCCGGCATGAGCAAGCCGGAGATCGATGCCGTGGTGTTCCGCAGCACCGAACGCAACTGGCCCGAAGGGATCGATAGCTTCCACAAGCGCCATCCGTTGCTGAACGAGTTCCCCAAGTACAGCACTTACCTCGGTGCCCGTTGGGCGGACAAGGTGCTGCTGATCGTGCCCGTGGAAAAGAACAAGGACCTCCCGGTGGCGATGCGCCCTTACATGGACCTGTACTTCGTATACAACGCCTCGGCCGTGAAGTTCTATTGAGGCGCGGGCACACCGCGCGCACCCTCGGGCGGTCAGCGCCGGGTGCGCACCTGCTCCCATGCCTTGATCTGCCAGTGGATGCGCCCGGTGGCCAAGTGGTTGCCGCGGGCATCGTGCAGCAACACCACCGCCGTAAACACGGCCCGGCCCTCGCGCTGGAGCGGCTCGAGCACTTCGGCCTTCCATGCATCCCCGGGCACTTGGAACACGGCATGTGCGCGGGCCTTGGCCTGCCAGTGGTACTCCACCTGCAAGGCGCCCATGATGATCCGGTAGCGCCGGGGATCCAAGCGCCCGATCAGGGCCAGGCCGCTGCACAACTCGGCCGCCGTGGCCAGGCAGCAGGCATGGATGCCCCGGATGTGGTTGCGGTTGGCCCGCTTGTACGGCACGTCCACGCGCAGGCCTCCATCGGCCAAGGGCACCACGCGGAAACCGTGCGGCCGGTTGAAGGGAATGGACCAGCGCAGGCCTGCATTGAGCAACCAACGGTGGAGGTTGGAAGTGCGGGCACGCTCCAATAAGTGCGGGAGGTCCATGGGCATACGGGATCAGTTGGCCGGCAGCGCCGCATGCCACTGCCGGAAATGGTTTACGCCTTGGGGCACCCTGCCGTCCACGCGGCCGGTGTGCCCGCCATGCGCGGCGAGCAGCCCTTTGCGATGCCCCGGCTTGACGGCGGTCCGGAAGGCACGGCGTATCCCGAAAGCCTTGTGGATATCCCGCTTCGGCGCCGAGGTTTCATGCAGCGTCATGATGCAAATTTGCCTCCCGATGCCCGATGGTCCGCCCGGTCCGACGATCTGCGCAGGCCCGGCCGCCGTGGTTAACACATCTTAACTGCCAAGAAAACCCAGATCGCCGGGAAGCGCCCGCCGGGCGCGGCAATTTTGCCGTCCGCAACACTTGGTACAACTGTTTTCAACCCATGGAATTGGAATCAACCCCGACCGCTTCCGACACCCTGCGCGCGCTGAACGCCCGCATCCAAGAAGCCAGCTCCTTCGTGGACCTGATCGATGGCGAGATGCAGAAGACCATCGTTGGCCAGAAGGACATGGTGCAGAAGTTGCTGGTGGCCCTGCTCGCCGACGGCCATATCATGCTGGAAGGCATGCCCGGCCTGGCCAAAACCCTGGCGATCAAAACCCTGAGCGAAGTGGTGGCCGTGGGCTTCAGCCGCATCCAGTTCACCCCGGACCTGCTGCCCGCCGACCTGGTGGGCACCATGGTGTACAGCCCGCGCAGCGAGGAATTCACCGTGAAAAAGGGCCCGGTCTTCAGCAACTTCATCCTGGCCGATGAGATCAACCGCGCACCGGCCAAGGTGCAAAGCGCGTTGTTGGAGGCCATGCAGGAACGGCAGGTCACCATTGGCTCCGGCACCTACAAGCTGCCCGAGCCCTTTTTGGTGATGGCCACCATGAACCCGGTGGAACAGGAAGGCACCTACCCCCTGCCCGAAGCCCAGACCGACCGGTTCATGCTGAAGGTGGTGCTGGACTACCCGCGCAAGGAAGAAGAGCGCAGCATCATCCGCCAGAACACCGGTGCCGGTGCCCGGATCCCCGTGCAGAAAGTGATCCAGCCGCAGGACATCATCAACGCCCGCCAGCTGGTGCGCGAGGTGTACATGGACGAGAAGATCGAGCGGTACATCGTGGACATCGTGCACGCCACGCGCAAGCCCGCCGACCACCGCTTGAACGAGCTCACCTCCCTGATCAGCTTCGGCGGAAGCCCCCGCGCCAGCATCTACATGGCCTTGGGCGCCAAGGCCCACGCCTTCACCAAGCGGCGCGGCTATGTGATCCCCGAGGATGTGCGCGCGATCTGCCCCGATGTGCTCCGCCACCGCATCGGGCTGACCTACGAGGCCGAGGCCGAGAACGTGCGCGTGGACGAGATCATCGGCAAAGTGCTCAACACCGTGGAGGTGCCTTGAGGAAGTAGGCAGTAGGCAGACGGCAGAAGGCAGCCCACTGCCTACTGCCTCTGCCTACTGCCTCTGCCTACTGCCTACTGCCACTGCCCTCCGTCCCCTCCTGAATGACCACCCAACAACACACCAAGGACCTCATCAAGAAGGTGCGGCTGATCGAGCTGAAGACACGCGGCTTGAGCAACCACATTTTCAGCGGGGAGTACCACAGTGCCTTCAAGGGGCGCGGCATGGCCTTCAGCGAGGTGCGGGAATACGTCCCGGGCGATGAGGTGCGCACGATCGACTGGAACGTCACTGCCCGGTTGGGGCACCCCTTCATCAAGATCTTCGACGAGGAGCGCGAGCTCACCGTGATGCTGCTGGCCGATGTGAGCGGCAGCGGGGAGTTCGGCACCACCGGCCAGCTGAAGCGCGAACTGATCACCGAGGCCTGCGCCACCATCGCCTTCAGCGCCATACAGAACAACGACAAGGTGGGGTTGATCCTGTTCAGCGACCGGGTGGAGCTGTTCATACCGCCCAAAAAAGGCAGCGGCCACATCCTGCGCATCGTGCGCGAACTGCTGGAGTTCCGGCCGGCAAGCCGCGGCACGGACGTGGCCGGCGCACTGAAGTTCCTCAACAACGTGATCAAGAAGCGCAGCATCGCCTTTCTGATCAGCGACCTGCTTGACGAGGGCTATGAGGATGCCCTGAAGATCGCCAACCGCCGGCACGACCTGGTGGCCCTGCGCACCACCGACCCGCGCGAGCTGGAGCTGCCCGACATGGGGCTGGTGCAATTCACCGATGCCGAAAGCGGCGGATCCCGCTGGGTGAACACCTCCAGCAAGGCCGTGCGCGACCATTACCGTGCGGAGGCGCTCAAACACCAGGCCCGTTCCCGGGATGCGCTGCGCCGCGCCGGCGTGGACCAGGCCGTGATCAGCACCCGCGACGGATACGTGAAGCCCCTGATGAACCTGTTCCGCCAACGCGACCAGCAACGATGAGACCGCTGCTCTTGCACCTGGCCGCCATGGCCGCCGGCCTCCTGGGAGCATTCCCGGTGCCGGCCCAAGAACCGGTACCGGTGGCCACCCTGGACAGCAACACGATCCTCATCGGCCAACAAGTCCGCTTGGACCTGAGCGTGGAGTACCGCGCCGATGGCGGTACCGTGAACATCCAGTGGCCCCTGATCGCCGACACGCTCACCGCAGAGGTGCCGGTGCTGCACGACAGCCATGTGGACACGATCCTTCCGGAGCGGGAAAAAGACCCCTTCCTCTTCCGGCAAGTGCGCACCCTCACCATCACCTCGTGGGATCCGGGCTACTGGGCCATTCCCCCGTTCGCGTTCGTCATCAATGGCGACACCGTGCTCACCGGGCCGCTACTGCTCACGGTAAACACCGTGGCGGTGGATACCACCAAGGCCATCCGCGACATCAAGGAGATCTACAGCGTGCCGTTCAGCCTGCTGGACTGGTTGCGCGAACATTGGCCATGGGTGGCCGGGGGCCTGGTGGCCGCAGCCCTCCTCACCGCGCTGTTCGTGGTGCTTTACAAACGGGCGCGCCGCCCCAAGCCCGTGGCACCACCGGCCCCGCCCCAGCCCGTGCACCTGCGCACCCTGCTCGCCTTGGAGGCGCTGCGCCAGCAGCAGCTCTGGCAGCAGGGCCGCCACAAGGAGTACCACAGCGAGCTCACCGGCATCCTCCGCGCCTACATCGAGGAACGCTTCGCTGTGCCCGCCATGGAGCGCACCACCGATGAACTGCTCGCCGGCCTGCGGCTCAGCGCCATGCCGCGCAGCCAGCAAGAGCGGCTGGAGGCCGTGCTGCGCCTGGCCGACATGGTGAAGTTTGCCAAATGGAACACCCTGCCTGCCGAAAACGAGCAGGCCCTGGCCGCCGCCGTTCAACTGGTGCAGGAAACCGCTGATGCCCCCACCCATGCGCCGCTCGCCTGACCTGCTGCCGCTGATCGCCCTGCTGGTGGCCGTGAACGCCGCACTGTTGGCGGCGTGGTGGTGGCTCGTAGGGCATTTCGAGCTCGGCACGCCCGCCTGGACCTGGGCATTGGCCGTTGTGCCGACGCTGTCGGTCTGGTACGCCATCCGCCGCAACCAGCGCCAGCCCCGCGCCACGCTCAGCACCTTGGGAGCCCTGCGCAGCGGGCCCGCAGACCTGCTGGCCCACCTGCGCCACCTGCCCTTTGCCTTGGCCCTGCTGGGCCTGGGGCTGATGCTGCTCGCCATGGCCCGGCCGCAGAGCAAGGACAGCTGGCGCGATGTGACGCACGAAGGCATCGACATCGTCATCGCCATGGACTACAGCGCCAGCATGCTGGCCAAGGACTTCAAACCAGACCGCCTGGAGGCCGCCCGCGAAATGGGCATCCAGTTCATCAATGGCCGGCCCAACGACCGCATCGGCCTGGTGGTGTACGAAGGCGAGGCTTTCACCCAGTGCCCGCTCACCACCGACCATGCCGTGCTGAAGGACCTCTTCCTGCAGGCCCGCACGGGCATGATCACGGGGGGAACGGCCATCGGCATGGGCCTGGCCACGGCCATCAACCGCCTGCGCGAAAGCACCAGCAAGAGCAAGGTGGTGATCCTGCTCACCGACGGCATGAACAACGCCGGCACCATCCAGCCCATGGACGCAGCGCAGATCGCGCAGGAACTGGGCATCCGCGTGTATACCATCGGCGTGGGCAGCCGGGGCACGGCCCTTTCGCCCGTGGCCATCTACCCCAACGGGCAGTACAAGTTCGAACAGGTGCCGGTGGACATTGACGACGACATGCTGCAGCACATCGCCGCAATGACCGGCGCGCGCTACTTCCGCGCCACCGATGAAAAGAAACTGCGCACGATCTACCAGGAGATCGACCGGTTGGAAAAGACACGCCTGAAAGTGACCGAGCACAACCGCCGCACCGACGAATACTTCCGGCCGCTGCTGGCCGGATGCTCCCTGCTGCTGCTCTCCCTGCTGCTGGGCAACACCTTGCTGCGCACCACCCCATGAACACCACGGGCACATACCGCACCGGGCGCATGGCCTTCGCAGTGCTGGCCGCGGAAACCGCTGCCTGGGCCGCAGGCCTCGCCTTCTGGTTCACCGCCGCACAGTACCTGCCGCAGTTCCGCGTGCAACGGCCCGAAGTGCTCTGGGCGCTGCTGGCCGGCCCCCTGCTGGTGCTGCTCTACCTCCTCGGCCTGCGCCGGAAGAACCGGGCCTTGCACCGCTTCAGCAGCGTGGCGCTGATCGGCGCCATGGTGCCCGGCGTATCCTCTTGGAGGTCCGCCGTGAAGTTCCTGCTGCTGCGCCACGGCTTTTCATTCGCCGTGTTCGCCTTGGCGGGCCCGCAGATGGGAACGCGCCTGGAGGAGATCACCGCCAAAGGCGTGGACGTGGTGGTGGCCTTGGACGTAAGCAACAGCATGCTGGCCGCGGATCTGCAGCCCGACCGCATGGAGGTGGCCAAACGGGCCTTGGAACAGCTCGTGGACCGCATGAGCGGTGACCGGCTGGGCATTGTGGTCTTTGCCGGTGAAGCCTACACCCAGCTGCCCATCACCGCCGACCGCACGGCGGCCAAGATCTTCCTGGGCACCTTGGGCCCCAACCTGGTGCGCACCCAAGGCACCGCCATCGGCGCCGCCATCGACCAGGCGCGCAAGTGCTTCGGGCCCGATGGCGCCAAAGGCAAGGCCATTATTGTGATCAGCGACGGCGAAGGCTTTGAGGACGATGCCGAAGCGGCTGCCCGGCGCGCCGCAGCCGATGGCATCCTGGTGCATACCATCGGCATGGGCACCCCGCAAGGTGCACCCATCCCCGTGAAGGTGGGCGGCCGCATGGCGGGCTATAAGAAAGACAAGCAGGGCCAAACCGTCATCACCAAGCTCAACCCCGGCATGCTGCTGCGCATAGCTGAAGCAGGCGGCGGGGAATATGTGCAGGCCACGGCCGTCGATGCCGGGGTGAACACGCTCATCAGCAAGCTGCGCCAGATGGACCAGAGCAACCTGGGAACCTATGCCTTTGCCGGGCATGAAGACCGCTACCAGTATTTCCTCCTCGCCGCCTGCGCCTTGATCGCCTTGGGGTCGTTCATGGGCGAGCGCACCGCCAACAAGCAATGGAACCTCTTTGCCCCATGGAACGCCTGATCCTGCTGACCACCCTGGCCTTGCTAGGCGCCGCGCTGCAAGCGCAACAGGTGGAACGTCACCTGCGGGAAGGCAATACCCGCTACGAGAACGGCGACATGCCCGGCGCCGTGGAGGCTTACTCCAAGGCGGAAGCCGACGAGCGCGGGCTCTTCAACCGCGGAAATGCCTACTACCGGCAGGACAGTTTGGCGGATGCCACACAAGCCTACGAACAAGCCGCTTCCATGGCCCGCACACCGCAAGCCCAGGCCAAGGCCTACCACAACCTGGGCAACAGCCACATGGGGCAAAAGAACTACCAAGAGGCCGTGCAAGCCTACCAGGAAGCCCTCAAACGCATACCTTCCGACGAGGACACCCGATACAACCTTGCCTACGCGCAAAAAATGCTGGCCGCACAGCAAAAGCAGCAGCAACAGCAAGGAAAAAACAAGAACGACCAGCAACAGGACCAGCAAAAAAAGGAACAGCAGAAAAAGGACCAGCAACAGGAGAGCAAGCAGCAGGAGCAGGACAAACGGCAGGGCGACAAGCAGGAACAGCCACAGGACCGCATCGACCCCAAGGACGCCAAGCGCATGCTGGATGCCGCGCAACAACAGGAGAAGGAAGTGCAGAACAAAGTGCGCAAACTGATGCAGCCCAAACCCGCCCAACCGGCTGAAAAGGATTGGTGACATGACCTATCGCACCCTGACATCCGCCTTGCTGGCCTGTTTCGCCAGCATGGCGCTGCACGCCCAGGAAATCACCTTTCAGGCCAGCGTGGACCGCAATGAGATCGCCGTGGGCGAGGCCCTGAAGCTCACCATTGAACTCACCAACGTTGCCTCCGGTGGTGGCATGTCCACGCCCGACATGGGCGGCTTGGTCGTGGCGCAAGGGCCCATGGAAAGCAGCAGCTTCTCCTTCGTGAACGGCCGCACCACCCGGTCCACTTCGCGCTCCTGGTACCTCACCGCCACGCAACCGGGAACCTACACCATTGGCCCTTCCAAAGTCTCCGTGGGCAAAGGCACCTTGGAAACGGACCCCATCACCGTGCGGGTTGCCAAGGGCGCCGCCGGAGGTGGCACCAATGCCGCCACGGACCAGGCCCAGCGGCGCGACCCGAATCTCTTCTGCACCATCAGCCTGAGCAAGAACAAGGCCTATGTGGGTGAGCAGCTCATTGCCACCTACACCCTGTTCACCCGCTATCGCGCGTTGCAACCCAAGGACTACGACCTGCCCAAGCTCAACGGTTTCTGGGCGGAGGAAGTGGACCTGGGCAACGAAAGCTGGGAGCCGCAGCTGCGCACGGTGAACGGCATGCAGTACCGGGTGGCGGTGCTCAAGAAGCAGGTATTGATCCCCTTGCGCAGTGGAAAGCTCACCGTAGCGCCCATGACGCTGAACTACCTGGTGAACGCCTCCATCTTCAGCAGTGGCACGCCCGTGCGCATCCAGAGCAATGCCGCGGAAGTGAACGTGCTGGAGCTGCCCGCAGGCAAACCTGCAGACCTGATCGGTGCCGTGGGCGACCTGCGGCTGGAGGTAACCGCACCCAAGACCCAAGTAAAGGCCAATGAGGCCATCGACCTCTCCATCCGGTTCCAAGGCCGGGCCAACCTGAAGTTGATCGACGCGCCCCAACTGGCCTTGCCTTCGGAATTTGAAACCTACGACCCCAAGGTCAACGACCAGATCACCGTGAACGGCGCAGGCATGAGCGGCAGCCGTGAATTCCAATACCTGCTGATCCCCCGCCACGAAGGCAAGTACGAACTGGGGGCGCTCACCTTCAGCTATTTCGATCCCGCTTCGGGCAGCTACAAACAATTGCGCAGCCAGCCCCTCACCTTCGAGGTGGCTCCCGGCGATGCCGCGGCGGCCACCAACGGCGGTGTTCCATCAAAGGTGGATGTACAACGCCTGGGATCGGACATACGGTTCATCCGCACCGGTGACCTGCAGTTGCGGCCGAAAGGAAAGTTCCTCTTCGGCTCAGGGGCCTACATCGCCGGCATGGCGCTGCCGCCCGCGTTGCTGCTGGTGCTGGTGCTGTGGTACCGCCGGCGCCAAAGCCGCTTGGGCGACCAACAGGGGCAGCGCCGCAGGAGCGCCGACCACGTGGCCAAGCAACGCCTGGCCTTGGCCGCGGCCGCCTTGGGCAAGCACGATGACGGCGCCTTTCACGACGCACTGGGCAAAGCGCTGGAAGGCTATTTCGCCGACAAGTTCAACCTGGGAGTGAACGAGGTGAACACCGCGATGATCCATGCCAAATTGGATGCCATGGACCAGGGACGCACCGCACAAGCCTACATCGACCTGATCGAACAAGCACAAATGGCCCGCTTTGCCCCGCTGGTGGACAAGCCGCAACGGCAGATCTACGACCAGGCCATGGCCATCATCGGCAGGATCGAAAACCACCGCCCCGCATGAAACACTTCTTGGCCATGTTGCTGCTGTCGGCCAACCTGCCGCTGAGCGCCCATGCCGGCACGGACAGTTTGCTGCGCCAGGCGGAGGCCGCCTACGGCAACGGCGACCACAAGCTGGCGCTCGCCCTGTACGATTCGGTGCACACGCACTACACCTCCGCCGGGCTGTTGTTCAACATCGGCAATTGCTACAGCAAGCTGGGCGATGTGCCCCATGCCATCCTCTTCTACGAACGCGCCTTGCGCTTGTCGCCCGGTGCCGAAGATGTGCAGGCCAACCTCGACCTGGAGCGCACCAAGGTGGTGGACCGCGTGAACCAGCTGCCCGCCTTCACCTTGGGTTCCATGTGGGAGCGTGTGCAAGGTGGCAGGGATGTGGACCAATGGGCGCGTCGGTCGCTGTGGGCCTGCGCCATCATGGCCTTGGCCGCAGGCGGTGCATTGCTGGCCGGAGGGGCAACCCTTAAACGCAGCCTCCACGTGCTGGCCCTGGCCGCCTTGGTGGCCACCCTTGCTTCCGCCGCCTTGGCCGCGTACCGGGTGGCCGACGTGGAGCGCCATTCGGAGGCCATCATCATTTCCCCTTCGGTGGAGGTGCTGGGCGAGCCCCGAACGGGATCCACCCGCTTGTTCATCCTGCACCAAGGCACCAAGCTGGACCTGCTGGAGCAGCAAGGTGAATGGCGCGAGGTGCGCTTGGCCAGCGGCGCCGTGGGCTGGCTGCCCCTGGCGGCGATCGCCGTGATCTGACCGCAGGGGTCAGGGCATCATTTCCTTGCGCACCGCCGTGCCTGCCGTTCCGCCTATGGTCTGCAAGATCGGGTTGCGGTCGTTGTTGGCACCGGAGTAGATCACCTTTCCGTCCAAGTTCACATCGGCCTGGCTGTAACCGGTTTGGCTCCGTTCCGGCTCGGGGCCGCCCAAGAGCTGCATGATGGCATCCCGGTCGTTGTATTTGCCGGTGAGCTTCACTTCTCCGTCGCACGACACATCGCCCGGCCAGAGCACCATGTGCCCATCGTTGTACGCTTGGGCATTGTTGCCGAACACGGGCAGGTCCGTGCGCGTGAAGTCCACCAGTTCACCGTCGCCGGTGAGCGGCGCCGTGCACAGCACGCCCAGGTGGTTGCGGTGCATCACCGATACCAAGCGGCCGTCCACCGGTTGTTCGAAGGTGATCAAGGGTGCGCCATCCGGGGCGATCACCCTGCCATCGCTGCGCAGCAGGGCCGCTTGCCCGTCCAATGCGGTGAAGGCTGCATTGTTCTCGTGCAACTGCACCAGTACCCAATCCACCACGGTGGTGTCACCTTCACCTTCCATCAGGCCCACATCCCATACGGCTCCCGCATTTGCCACGGCAAAGCCCATGGCCGAATAGGGTTCCGTGGCGGGCAACAGGCCGTGGTCCTGCAAGGTGGTGTGCATGAGGGTATCCCCTTGCTGCAACGCCCCGCCAAGGCCCATTACCAGTGCCACGCTGCCGGTGCCGGCCTGTGCCGTGCAACCTTGGTCCACGCGGTAGATCACCTTGGATGTGTAGGGCTGCAGCGTAAAGCTCCCTTGTACCGCCGCGCTGTTCACGTCCTTCCAGCAACCGGCGGGTACGGTGTAGGTCTGCGCCTGGGGCTGGTCGTTCACGAACAGCTTGTGCCGTTGGTGCGGATCGAGCGGTTGCACGTTCACCCGGGTCACCTCCACATTGTCCATGTAGTACATCGGCTCGGTCCAGGTGTTGGTGAACTGGATCCAGGCCTGGTCGGTCAATCCGCTCTGGAAGTACATCTCCAGGTTGCGCCGCTCGCGGCTGAAGGGAATGTCCCTCTGCCAGGTGGTGTACGGGTTGCCCACGGTGGACTGCCCTTTGATGCCCACGGTGAACTGCCCGAAGGCATTGCTCTTCTGGTTGAAGCGCACCCGGTACCAGCTGCCGTTCTGAATGGGGAAGTAATCGGTTTGGTGAATGCTCAGGGAAGGGTACATGCTGGCATCCGGCAGATAGACCTTCAGCGCGCCGTTGTTGTTGGCCAGCGGTATGCGTGTCAACTGGGCATTCGTGGGCCAGCCGGTCCATCCGTCCACGCTGGCATTGAAGTTCCCCTTGACCACCAAGTTGCCGCTGAGCTCCTGTGCGGTGGAATATTCCGCGAGGCGGAGCGGGCTGCGTTTGCTTCCCGCATCTTCATTGCGGTCGGCCTTCCAGCGCTCCAGCGTGTACCACTTGTCGCCGGCGATGAAGTTGATCACTTTGATGCTGAGCTCATTGTAGGGGTTGAAGTAGCGGTTGTTGGAATAGGTGCCGAAATCCACCGGGTCGGCGCTGTAGATGTGGTGCTGCTGCACGCACAACTGCTCCTTCTTCAGGCAATACATGATGTTGCCGCTGTACACGTCGTTGTAGTTGGCCACGTGGTACGGGGGCGTGGCCCCGGTGCCCACGTTGTTGGAATAGTCGGACATGCTCAGTTGCACGTCGTTGTTGAAGAGCACGTTGTCCTTCACTTGGATGCCCGAGGTGAGCATGGTGTGGTCCACGTGGATGCCCGCGCCATGGCAGCCGTACACGGTGTTTCGCTGCACCGTGGTGTTTTGGATGGAGGTATTGCCGAAGTAGATGCCCATGGTCATGTTCTCATGGTAGGGCGTCACCAGGGCCACGCCGTTGTCCAACCGGCCGATGGGGTCGCCCACGATGTTGTCCTGGATGATCAACCCGTCGGCATGATCGATGGCGATGGAACCGCCATCGTTGAGCAAGGCCACGGCATGGAGCACCACGTTGCGTTCAACCAAGGCGTTGTTCTCGGCGCTGATGCCGATGTAGCCGGTGCTGTCCAGGCGATTGCCCCGGATCACCGTGTTGCTGCCGATGGCACGGATGCCGAAGTAGCCCCAGATGCTCTCTCCTTCGCCCTCCAGCATGGCGATGTGGTTGCAGGTGTTGCCTTCCACCAGGGCGTTGTTGTCCAGCAGGAAGGCCGCAGTGGCATAGGTATCGCGGAAGTCATTGCCGGAAACCGTGCTGGCCTGGCCCGCGCTGGATATTCCGTGGTACAGATCGCGGAAGGTGCAGCCGGAGATGGTGACGTTGTTGGCACCGTCGTTGCGGATACCGGCGATGATCTGGTGCCGGAACTCGAGGTCCTGCACTTTCAAGTAGTTGCGTTGCCAGTAGCAGTTCACCCCGTTGTTGTACACGGCGGCCTCCACCGTCATGCTGTTGGGGTTGCCTCCGCCGTGGGGCCAGAGGTAGAGCCGTTGGGCGGCCTTGTCGTAATACCACTCGCCGGGGCTGTCCAGCTCGCTGAGCTTGTTGCGCATATAGAAACCCCACGGGTTGTTGGCCAGGTAGGTGACCGACGAGGTGAACTGCAGGGTGCCGTTGGAATAGTTGGACACCCGCATGGTATCGAACGACCAGTTGGAGCTGCGCAGCACGCAGGTGGCCCCGTTCCAATAGCCGTTGGACTGGTTCAGGTCGTTGCTCTGGAGCTGGTTGCCGCCCCCGTTGTCGTTCTCCAGCCAACCCGTGTTCGGATAACGCGCCAAGGTCATCCGTGAGCCGTTCACATACACTTGGGGCACTTTTGCCGCCGTGAGGTTGGCGCGCCATATGTTTCCTTGGTGCACGGTCCATCCACCTACGGTCTCGCTGCCCTTGATCACGGGCTTGGCGCCCGTGCCGTAGGCCCCCAACGTGATCGGTTGGGCCGCAGTGCCCGAGTTCGGCAGGATCACTTCCCCGCGCCAGGTACCGCCGCGCATGAACAGAACACGGTCGCCCGGTTGCAGACTGTAGGCGAATTGGTTGACCTTGGTGATGGTCTTCCAGGCCGTGGAAGGCGATGTGCCGTTGCTGCCGTCGTTGCCCGAGGGAGAAACGTAGTAGTCGGTGGCGTGGGAAAGGAGTGTCCAGAGGAGGCCGAGGATGAACAGGGAGAAACGCATGAACGGAAAAGGGGGAAGGCTATTGGTGCAACGCAAATGTTCCCTCAGAAACAGGCAACCCCGCCCGTTTGTGCGGCGCATTTTCCAACTATTCGACGATCCGCCGAATGCTCCCGACCAGTCTTGATCCGGGCCGACCAACCGGCCCGCGCTCCTCAATCCCCGGAATTGTCCCAGTCGATCTTCCGGCTCAGGGCCATCACCACGGCCAGCACAATGAACAGGCCGATGCTGCCGATGAGCAATGCATAATCCTCCTGGTTGATCACGGTGAACATGAAGCCGAAGACCAGCAGCATCACCAAGGCCAACAGTTGGGTGGCTTTGGCCACCTTGAACACGCTGCGCGCGTAGTACACCACCAGGGCGATCACGGCCACGGCCGATGCCACGTATGCGGCGCCAAAGCCGATGTGTTCGCTGAGGGCCACCAGCAAGGTGTAGAAGATGCAGAGCGCAAAGCCCACCAGCAGGTACTGGATGGGATGGATCCGCAGGCGCTGCAACACTTCCACGAAGAAGAACACGAGGAAGACCAGCACAATGAGCATCACGCCGTACTTGGTGGCCCGGGTGCTTTTACGGTACTCGTCCACCGGCAGGATCAGGTCGGCGCCGAAAGCGCTCTCCTCCAGTTCCGAGTACCTGCTGCCGGTGAATTCCTGCGGATAGGGCCGGTTGAGGTGCAACACCGTCCAGTTGGCCTTGAACCCCTTGGCATCCACGGTGGAGCTGTCCGGCAGGAAGGCCCCTTGGAAGCTGGGGTCCGGCCAGGTGGACTGCACGGCCACCGTAGTGGTGCGCCCCGCGGGCACCACGCGGAAACTGCCGCTGCCGTTGAGGTCCAGGTCGATCTTGAGCTCGAAAGGCCGAGAGAGCGCCGCGCTGTCCAGTGCCATTACGGCGCTCAGCCCGGAGGCCGACAGGTCATTGGAAGGAAGCCCGGGTTCGAAGCCCAAGGTTCGGCCTTCCATCTGGGCCGCCACCTGCTTCTTGATGCTGCGCAGGTCCGAGATCCCCAAACATAGGCTTGCCTCATGCCACCGCAGCGCAGCGGCTTTGACCGGTGACAAGCCTTGCAGGGCCGGGAAAGCCGCTTGGATGCCGAAGTGCCCTTTGTAGACCACCACGTCGTAGATGCCGCGATGGCGCTGCTCCGGTTCCAAGGCGCTGTTCACCTCCAAGCGCTCGGGCAGGAAATGTGCGTACTGGGTCATCTCGCGCATTTCGCTGCGGCCGTTCTCCAGGTCCACCCGCACGGTGGCTTGATAGGGCACGCTGAGGTACGGACCCGTGAGCACCTGGTTTCCGCCCCAGCTGGCCCCCACCTCGTTGATGGCCTCTTCCTTGCGGTACTCCCGCTCACGGATCAGCTCCTCCACCATGGACAGCGGGATCAGCAGCAGCAGCACCAGCACGGCCACCACCACGGCCCGGAAGGTCATTGATCGGCGCAACCAGCCCAGGCGATCCGGGCGCGGAGCCTCCGGTTTGGTGGAAATGGCGGGGCCTGTGGTGCTGGCGGGTTCGCTCATGAGCGGTTGGTTTTGGTTGGGAGAACGGCTTCCGGAAGGTGCAAGTATGGCAAAGTGCGGCAAATCGCCCAACAATTTCGGTCCGTTGGTGGCGTCATTTAATCCCGTTTCTTTGCAATCCGTTTTCGGGGCGTAGCGTAGCCCGGTATCGCGCCTGCTTTGGGAGCAGGAGGTCGTCAGTTCGAATCTGGCCGCCCCGACAAGCCCGGCCAAGGGCCACCTCTTCGGAGGTGGCCCTTTCGTTGGAGTGCCCGGCGCAAAGTCTTTTTCCAAGGGCCGAGGCGCCTATTTTCGCGCCTTGGTCCCGTAGCTCAGCTGGATAGAGCACCTGCCTTCTAAGCTGGTGGTCGTTGGTTCGAATCCAACCGGGATCGCAGTTTGATCGCGGCGGCTATATTTGCCGCCCGAAACCCGGAGAGGTGGGTGAGTGGCTTAAACCAGTAGTTTGCTAAACTGCCGTACGGGTTAAACTGTACCGGGGGTTCGAATCCCCCCCTCTCCGCCACCACGCAAACCGTCCGCCGAAAGGCGGGCGGTTTGTTCGTTCCGGGGAACACCAAGCGCAGCTTGAAGTGATCCCCGGAACGAACAAACCGCGAGCGAATCGAGCCGGTTTGCGTGGTGATGCCTCCCCACTCAATGGGCACCCATGCTTCCGCCCTCCTCCCCGCTCCGTACCTTTGCGGCCCAATTCAAACCTCATTTCCATGGCCCGTGAAGTTGTCATCGTTTCCGCAGTTCGCACCCCCATCGGCTCCTTCGGGGGAGCGCTGTCCACCGTGCCCGCCACCGAGCTGGGCGCCACCGCCATCAAGGCCGCTGTGGAAAAGGCCGGCGTGCAGCCCGAAGCAGTGAACGATGTGATCATGGGCAACGTGCTGCAGGCCAACGTGGGCCAGGCTCCCGCGCGCCAAGCCTCGAAGTTTGCCGGGCTGCCCGACGGCATTCCGGCCACCACGGTGAACAAGGTGTGCGCCAGCGGCATGAAGGCCATTATCTACGGCACCCAGGAGATCCTGCTGGGCGATGCCGATGTGGTGGTGGCCGGCGGCATGGAGAGCATGAGCATGGCCCCCTATTATGTGGAAAAAGGCCGCTATGGCTACCGCTTCGGCGATGGCAAGCTCATCGACGGCATCGGCAAGGACGGCCTCACCAACGTATACGACCAGAAAGCCATGGGCGTGTGCGCCGACCTGTGCGCCACGGAGGAAAAGATCAGCCGCGAAGCACAGGACGCCTTCGCCATCGAGAGCTACACCCGCAGTGCCGCCGCATGGAAAGAGGGCCGCTTCAAGGAAGAAGTGGTGCCCGTGACGGTGAAGGGACGCAAGGGCGACACCGTGGTGAGCGAGGATGAGGAGTACCGCAATGTGGACTTCGACAAACTGAAGGCCCTGAAACCCGTGTTCACCAAGGAAGGCAGCGTGACCGCCGGCAACGCCAGCACCATCAACGACGGTGCCGCCGCATTGGTGCTTATGAGCGCGGACAAGGCCAAGGCCCTTGGCCTGAAACCCTTGGCCAAGGTGATCGGTTACGCCGACGCCGAACAAGCTCCGGAATGGTTCACCACCAGCCCGGCAAAGGCCGTACCGGTGGCGGTGAAGAAGGCCGGGCTGAAGATGGAGGACATCGACCTGGTTGAGCTCAACGAGGCCTTCTCCGTGGTGGGCATCGCCAACACCAAGCTGCTGGGCCTCGACCCCGCCAAGGTGAACGTGAACGGCGGCGCCGTTTCGCTGGGCCACCCGCTGGGCTGCAGCGGCGCGCGCATCATCGTCACCCTGGTGCACGCCCTCAAACAACGCGGCAAGAAGTACGGCGCGGCCGGCATCTGCAACGGTGGCGGGGGCGCCAGCGCCATGGTGATCGAGGCCATGTGATCCATTCCAACGCGCATCCAGGGCCGGTGGAGACCAATTCTCCACCGGCCTTTTTTCATATCCTGCAACCCGCCCCGCCATCAACGGCCCCCCGCGCAAAACTTGGCCCGCTTGCCCTGCGGCCCCGTTCCGGCCTGGCACACTTTCGCCGCCATGAACGTGGATGAATTTGCCATCTGCCCCTTGGGCATTGTGCCCGTGCGCCGCGAGCCCGACGACCGCGCCGAACAGGTTACCCAATGGCTATTGGGCGAAACCGCCCAGGTGCTGGAGCGCCAGCCCAAGTGGACCCGCCTGCGTTTCCACCACGACGGCTATGAGGGCTGGGCTGACAACAAGCAGATCGCCTGGACCGATGAACCTCCGGAAGAGAAACCCGTGCGGTCCATTGAGCAGTTCGTGCATGTGTCCACCGCCAACGGCGTGATGCTGGTACCCTTCGGTGCGGTACTTCCCTCCTACTCCGCAGGCCGGTTCCACATCGGCCAGGAGAAACTCTCCTTCCCCGGCCGTACCACCGCACACCCCAACGGCACAGCAGTGATGCGCCTGCTGGCGCTGAAGGACCAGTGGATGAACACGCCCTATCTCTGGGGCGGCCGCTCGCCTTTTGGCGTGGATTGCTCCGGGCTTACGCAGATGCTCTTCCTTGCCGGCGGCATACGCCTGAAGCGCGATGCATGGCAACAGGCTGAAGCGGGCACTGCCGTGGGATCTTTGGCACGGGCCGTTACCGGCGACCTGGCCTTCTTCCGCAATGATGCAGGCCGTGTGGTTCACGTGGGCATCGTCCTGGAGAACCGCCAGATCCTTCACGCCTCGGGCCGCGTGCGCATCGACCGGCTCGATGATGAAGGCATCTTCAACGAGGCGGAACAGCAGCACACCCACCGCCTGCATTCCATCCGGCGAGTGGTGTAGGGGGCTTGGCCGATCCCGTAGTGGATCCGCGGACCGCGGAGAGGACCGTATTTTTCACCGCTCCCCACAAGCGCAACATGGCTGCTCCCTCCCCACCGGCACGCTTGCACTTCCTCGAGCGCTGGATCCCCTCGGCGCTCACCTTCGCCATTGTGCTCACCGTGGTGGTGGCGCTGCTGGCCTTGATCCTCACCGATGCCGGCGCAGTGGACATCATCCAAGGCTGGGGCAACGGGCTTTCAGGGCTTTTGGCGTTCATGGCGCAGATGTGCCTGATCTTGCTGTTGGGGCACATGCTGGCCAACACCGGCCCGGTGCGCAAAGCACTTGTGGCTTTGGCGCGGGTGCCGGCCAAGGCGGAAACTGCCTACGTGTTCGTCTTCACGGTTGCAGCGCTTACGAGCCTGATCAACTGGGGCCTGGGCCTGGTGACCGGCGCCTTGCTGGCGCGTGAAACCGCCGTGCAGCTCCGCAACAAAGGCGTGCCCGCGCACTTTCCCCTGCTGGTGGCGGCGGCCTACTCGGGCTTCGTGGTGTGGCACATGGGCTACAGCGGCAGCGGTCCGCTTACTGCGGCCACGCCCGGTTCTTTCCTGGCCGAGGTGATGGGCGGCAACACGGTGCCACTTGCACGCACCACATTCGCCACATGGAACATCCTGGCGGCCTTGGGCTGCATCGCCGCCTGCGCCGCAGCCTTATGGATGATCGCCCCGCGCAAAGGAAGCCCGGTGAAGGAGCTGCCTGCCGGGGTGGCCTCGGATAAGCGCAAAACGATCGATGAAGAGGTGCTCACGCCGGCCGACCGCATCGATGCCTCGCGCTTGCCCACCCTGCTCATCGGACTGGCACTTGCCGCCTACATCGCCATCCACTTCAGCCAAGGCGGCGGCATGACGCTGGACCTGGTGAACTGGACCTTCCTCACGTTGATCCTGCTGCTGGTGCGCAGCCCCTTCGAGCTGATCCACCTCACCCGCGAGGCTGCGGCCAATGTGGGCGAGATCTTGGTGCAGTTCCCGCTCTACGCCGGCATCATGGGCATGATGGCCTCCACCGGCCTGATCGCCCTCTTCTCCAACGCCTTCGTCGCCATCGCCAACACGCACACCTTCGGGGTGCTTGCCCTGCTCTCGGCCGGAGTGGTGAATTTCTTCGTGCCCAGCGGCGGTGGCCAGTTCGCCGTGCAGGGGCCCATTATGCTGGATGCCGCCGCCAAGCTCGGCGTGGACCCCTCCATTGCCATCATGGCCGTGGCCTATGGCGACCAATGGACCAACATGCTGCAGCCCTTCTGGGCACTGCCCGTGCTGGCCATCGCCAAATTGAAGATGCGCGACATCCTGGGCTATACCGCGCTCACCTGCCTGGTATCCGGCGTGGTGATGGCACTGGCATTGTGGCTGGCTTCTTGAACAGGCACGCATACTCAGAACCGCAAGGTGTATTGCATCACCGGCAGTACAGCCAGTTGGGGCCAATTCTTGATCGTCTTCGTACGCTGGTCGTAGTAGTAGAACA
The DNA here is from genome assembly GCA_020852835.1 of Flavobacteriales bacterium. Classification (GTDB taxonomy): domain Bacteria; phylum Bacteroidota; class Bacteroidia; order Flavobacteriales_F; family PHOS-HE28; genus PHOS-HE28. The sequence continues at coordinate 69,695 of JADZAC010000015.1, read as the reverse complement.
CCGGCGTGTCGGAGTTCAGCACGTTCTGCACATCCACCTTGAACTCGTGGCTCACCTTGGGCCGCCCCACGCGGTAGCTGGCCACGATGTCCACTTTGTGGATGGCAGCGGCCTTTTCACTCCAAACGGGAGTGCCGTCCTTCTGCTCACCGGCGGCGATGCTGGCCTGCAAGTCGATCGGCGTGTAGTACTGGCCGCCTTGCACCGACCAGCGGAAACCGGCCAGCAGCGTGCGGTCCTTGTCCTCGGGGCCCAGCTTCCATTCCTTGCCGGCAAGCACATTGGCCACCGGCCCGATGTTGAACCGCGAGTTGTGCCACTGGCCGTCCAAGGCCTTGTACTTTGATTCGCTGTAAGAGGCGGTGACCATGTAGTGGTATCCACGGGTGAAGTACTTCTCCACGCTGAGCTCCATGCCGCGGTTGTACCCGGTGCCTTCGTTCACCAGCGGCTTGTTGGTGAACCATTCCACCATGTTGTTGGCCGTGAATGCGCTGGTGGGATCGTTCTCCACGGGCAGGTCGTAGAGGTACTGGTAGAACAGCTCGGCCTTCAGTTGCACGTCTTCCGCAAGGCGCTGCTCATAGCCCGCCACTACGTGTGCGGCGCGGGTGAGGCCCAGGTGCTCGTTGGGCGTGGTGATCTTTCCCGCTGCATCCACATCCTGCGCCAGGTAGGTCATCAGCGCCTCGGTCTTGGAATGGAGCCCCGCACCCAGGGTGAAAGCACGGTCCGGACGTTGCTGGTAGCGCAGGGCCAGGCGCGGTTCCACGCTGGTGGCGTTGTTGAGGTCGTAGTGGAGCACATGCACGCCGCTGGTCAACGTCCATTGTTCGTTCCAGCGCCAACGCCAGCTGGTGAAGGCCTGCACGGTGTTGCCCGCGCCGCTGCGGTCCAGGTTCACCACCATGCGGTCGCGGTCGGGGTCCCAGGAGTTGGAGTACATCCTGAACTGTTCGGCGGAAATGATGATGCCCGAACGCAGCTTGTGGTGCGCGTTGATGCGCGTGTTCAAGGTGCTGGAAAGGCGCCAGGTCCACTTGGCCAGGTCGTCCTCATGGCGGAGTTCCTGCGCGCTCTCACCCGGTGCGGGGCTTTCAGTGTAGTCCGTACCGCTGCCGTTGCCGCTGAGCGAGAGGTTGGTGTAGAGGTAGCTGTGCTCGCCCAGGGTGCGGGTATGGCCCAGGCCCAGCACGCCCATGCGGGAACCCACGTCGGCACGGGAGAAGAGCGTATCGCCAGCGTCGCCGCGATCTTCATCGATGATGGCGCTGCGGCCGCCGATGCCGTAGAGTTCCATGGTGCCCAGCTTGGCCGAGGGGAGCTTGACCTTGAAGGCCGCATCGGTGTAGCGCGGCACGCCGCCGTAGTCCACGATGCCCGCGCCATCGAGCAGTGCCAGCGTGCTGTAGCGGTAGTTGGCCAGGTAGGAGCCGCCGTTGGTGCCGGGGATGGGGCCTTCGGCCGTGAGGTCGGTGCCGAGCACGCCGGCCTTTAAGGTGTATTCGCGCTTTTGGTCGTTGCCGTCGCGCAGGCGCATGTCGAACACGGCGCTGTACACGTTGCCGTACTCCGCGGGGAAGGCACCGGTGTAGAACTCGCTGTCGTCGATCATGTCGCTGTTGAGCACGTTGATGGGGCCGCCGGTGCTGCCGTCATCGCTGAAGTGGTTGGGGTTGGGGATCTCCACGCCTTCCAAGCGCCATTGCACGCCCTTGGGGCTGTTGCCGCGCACCACCACGGTGTTGTTGCCGGCGGGATCGCCGGCCACTCCGGGGAAGGTGCCTACCATGCGGGCGGGATCGTTGATGCCGCCGGCGATGCGCGAGGTCTCCTCCACGCCGATGGTGCGCGCACTGAGGAAGGCCATGTCGTTGCCCACCTGCTGGCGGTCCTTCTTGCCCGTGACCACCGCCGCCTGCAACTGGGTAAGCGACTGCTGCATGCGGATGGTGAGCACCAGTTCCTTGGCGCTGTTCACCAGCTGGTTGGTGAGGCGCAGGTCATCGTAGCCCATCATGCGCACCTCCACATCCATGCGGCCCACGGGCACGTTGGCCAGGGTGAAGCGCCCATCGAGGTCGGTGGTGGCGGCGATGCGGGGTTCGGTGCCCGCAATGGCCACCACCGCGCCGATCAAGGCTTCGCGGGTGTCGGCATCCTGCACGGTGCCGCGCACCGTTTGGGTGTAGGACTGGGCGCTGGCATGCCCGGCAAGGGCGAAAAGCAGCAGTGGAAGGATCTTGCGCAGGCGGAACAGGTGCATGGTGCGGGTTGCTTTTCCAGGAAGACAACCACCTGGTGGAATACCCCCATCGGATCAGGCTACTTTCCTTTCACCATGGTGGACACCTGCCTTTCCTTTCCTGACGCGAACATCCACCCTCGCCTGCTCTGGTGCGAGCGCCCTCCGCTCGTGCCCTTCTTCAGATCTTCAAACAAAGACGGCACTATCTTCGCGAGAATCCGTTACGCGCGGGCTTGGTCAATGATGGATCGGCATACATGTGGAGCAGTGCGAATCCACACTTGGACTTTGAATTCGATGCGGCGTAAGGTGAATGCGGCACGAGCGGAAGACGGTCGCGCAGTGTGGTGAAGTAACGACGATGGTACGGTCCGGGATGCCCTGCGGAATGCCCTTATGCCCTCCCACGATTGTCCTATTCATTTGGTTCCTTGTATCCGGGTGCCGTCATCATCAGACTGAGCAGGTGTTCATCCCGATTCCTTCTGAGACTCCCTTCTACTCCGAGACGGACCAAGTATGCAGGGAGCTTTTGGCGGGCATCAGCCGATCAAGAGAGTACAGCGCAGGTTCAGAGCTTCTGCCCGATGGTTTCAACCTTGCGCAGAACACGACTTTCCGCCCTGGCTTCCTCACTGGACTGAGCTGTATCTCCACGTTCGAAGCCACAGGCGACAGCACCTTCCTTTTCATCGCGCAACACACTGCTCAAGAGCTTGGCCACTGGCTTCCACCGAGCGGGATCCTGCCGGAACTGACCATATCGAATGGACGGGCCACATCTGACAGTGCAGTCATCTTTGTCGGCACGCAGGCCAATGTCCTGTCGCTTGTGAGCATGGTAAGCACCCATGATCGCACCTATAGCCCATTGGTGCACCGATTGGCACAAGGAGTTCTGAAGCATTGCATAGACTCCCGCACGGGAGTCGCCTTTCAGAACATAGAAAGCCCTGATGGATCTCCACATCGCTCTTCTGAGACCGGCATGGAAGCACAACTTGGCTCTTGCTCGTGCTTTGTTGCGGAGGCACTAGCGTTGGCGAGCGAGGCCACCGGAGACTCAACATACCTGGAAGCTGCCGTACGGATCCTGAACAGCATTTGGGCGAAGCGGAACAAGGAAACCGGCCTGCTGAGCGAGGTCTGGGACTTGGAAAAGGATTCTGCCGGAACCCTTCTTTATCCAGGCAGCATGTTCCGATTCGATGACATGGGCGGCGCCTATTTGCGCGCCTTGCGTTGTGTGTATGATATCGGGGCTGACAAAGGCCTGCTGCAAATCGCGCGTGAGTACACGTCCGCGCTGCTCGTTGGCACATGGGATAAGAACATCGCCGGTGGAGCGTTCCGGTACCTCAACCATGTGGACGGTTCGGAGGCTGATCCGCAATTGGAGACGATGTATGGGCTGTTCATTGGCACATTGTTGTCGAACATGGGTATGATCGGTGATCCCGATCTCAGAACGCGCGTGCTGGGCCGTTGTAAGGCGCACGCCGACCATGTGCTCTTGAGCGGTTTTGGGCTGAAACATTTCATGGTACCGCACAACCTGAGCGAAGGCGGCGCGTACACCAATGAACACAATGATTCGCAATTGGCATACGCTGCGCTCCAATTTCCCTATGGCCTTGCGCAGCTGTCTCATGCTTCGAATGATCCCGTTTACTGGCAGCTTGCCAGACAACTCTACGACACCTTGCTGGAACGGCATGTGATCCGCGACACCCTTATCGCACCGCCGGGCTATATCGACATGGTCGAGACAACTCCACCGTTTTCACCAGAGCAAGACTATTACTCACCCGGATGGTGCCGGGAAATGCTCTTCGCTCCAGCATACATGCTATATGCTTCGATCCGACCGGGCCCAGGAGTAACCATTGATTGGTACTGCGATGGCCAGCCGATCGTCCTTGGCCTGGTGAATGGGGCCATGCACTGGGATCTGTCGAAGGTTTCGATCAACAAGGAAACGCGGACCCTTCGTTTCACCACGGCGAGTTACAGCGCAGCCGGGACGGTGGACCTGGGCGAACTGGGGCTTGGTGAGATCGCTACGGCTTCGATGGATAACGGCACATCTGTCGAGCACCATGGAACAATCGTACAAGTGTTGGATGGCGATCACCGATACCTGGTCAGCTTCATGCAACCGCCCGCTTCCCTAGCGGACCGTTCGGCCAGACCATAATGTGCGCTAGGGAAAGTCCAAGGTACACGGTAAAGGGCCGTCTCTTGCGAGACGGCCCCCTCCCTGGTTCATCGGTTCAGCCCCATGGCCAATGGGACTTACTGACGTTACTCCGCGTTGGCGGCGCACCAGTCCACATATTTCTCATACCGCTCGGGGCCGAGCACGGCTTTCAGCTTCTCGGCAACCTTATCCGCCGTGGGCACCTGTGCGTTGGCATCGCCGCTGCGGGCCTTTTGGTATTCGGCCTGGATCTCCTTCACCTTGGCCACTTGGTCCGCAGTGAGCTCCAAGCTGTTCCAATCGGCGTCCGTGGCGGTGACCAGGCACTCATGCGCCGCCTTGTACGCACCAGGCCTGGCGGGTTCATCTTGGGCCTGCACGCCGGTGATGCACAGGCTTAGGGCCGCGGCGGAAAGAACTACTTTGATCTGGTTCATGTTGGTTTGGGGTTTTGTTGGGGAAGGCCAACTACCGTTCCACCGGGTCGATCTTCCTGCCCGCATCCCGTTAAGCCATCCTTTTCCATGGATGGAAGGCGGCCATGGCCCGACAAATGTGCACAGCCGACCCGCCGCTATGGTTCCTCGCCGGGACTTCGGTGTTGATGATCCGCCCCGATCCGGTGAAGGATCGCCACGGAACCACCCGACCCACCATGATCACTGGCCCAGGAGGCACTACCGCAGCAGTGCCACATGCCCCAGCAGCACACGGTCCTGCACACCCTTGCGCAACGCAGTGGCTTGGATACTGACCTGGTAGATCCCCTGCGGCCAACCCGCGGCATCCCATGGTCCGCCGTCCGTTGCATCCAGGCACAGCCTGCCCCAACGGTCGTAAATGCGGTACTCCACCCGCCAGAGGCGCCGATCATACACCGGCTCGTACCAATCGTTGATCCCGTCGCCGTTCGGCGTGAAGGCGTTGGGCAGGAAAATGTCCTCCGGGCAATCCCCCCGGGTGATGCGTACCGAGTCCGTTGCGCTGCCGCACCCGTTCACGGCTGTGGCGCGGTGCACGCCGGGCGCTGCCACTTCGAGGAGGTGACCGGTGGCGCCATTGTCCCAGTGCACGGTGCTGGCCGGATCGGTGATGGCCAACAGCGCAATGGTCATGCCCTCGCACAGTTCACGGTCTTCGCCCAGTTCAATGGAAGGCAGGGGTTGCACGTCCACGACCACTGTATCGCGCAACACGCAGTTGCCCACGATGACCTCCACGCTGTACGTGCCGGCAGCGGTCACCGTGCGCACCGGGGTGGTCAGACCGTCATTCCAAAGCACGCCCGACATGCCCGGCACGGTAGCGTCGAGCTGGTGGGAAGCGCCCTCGCAGATCGCCGCATCGGGCCCAAGGTCCAAGCTGTTTTCCACAGGCAGGAGCGAAACATCGTCTACGAGCAGATAGGCCTGCCCCAGGTACCACGTGCCCGGGTGGAACAGCAGGATATTGGTTGCGGCATCCGTGCGGAAGTTGCCGATGACCAAGTGGTCCTCACCGCCGATGGCCGTGTAGTTGCCCGCCACCTCGGTCCACCCCACCGTGTCGGTGATCAACGCACCCGCCGGATGTTCGATCGCGGCGGCCACCGGCAATACGCTGGCATTGGTGGCCGTGATCGGGCCTGTGCTGAAGTAGGCGCCCACGGCGTCACAGGCCAGTTCGAATTCGTTGGGCATGTTCACGAACATGGAGAAGCTGTAGCAACGACCGGCCTCCAGCGGGGCCAGCAGCGGCACCTCGATGTACTCGCGGAAATCGGCGAGGTCCGTCCGGTACGTGTAGATCCCTGCAAAACCCTGCCCTGATCGGGGTTGTTGGTAACCACCCGACATGTTGGCCGGAACTCCGGCATAGGTCCCGCTGCCTGCACAGGCATGGTAGAGTTCGGGGGTGCCCACTGTGGGATTGAACCACGGTGCCGCATGGCCCAGCATGCTGGCGAAGGTGGGGCATGAAGTGACCTCCTCGAAGCCGGGGTTGGGCACCAACTGCTGGGCATGCCCCGCACCGATGGCGAAGCATGCCCATAAACCGGTCCAACGAAACAAGTGCATCTGCGCCATGAGACGCGTGCACGGCAGTGGGCCGTTGTCCGCCGGTCAATCGCGGCAGGGAACGGTGGTGTTCACTTCAGAAACAGCCCACTTTGATGCTCACCCCGGCGTTGATGCCGTGCAGCGCGTCCTTGGGCGTGGCGGGCAGGTCCAGGTCGCTGGTGTAGCGGTAGCTGGCGCCGATGCCGAGGCGCACCAAGCGGATCACGTTCAGCTCCAGCTCGATGCCCGGCTCCACCACGAAGAAGGCCTGTGCATCCCAGTCGCGATCGTCCATGCGCTGCGGCGCACCGGTGTGGTCGGCGGGATCATAGCCGTGGTTGTAGCCGTAGGTAACGCCACCGGCACCGATGAGGATAGGCAGCGATACGTGTACCGGCGAGCGGTAGGCGATGATCGGCTCGATGAAGAGGCCGCCATAGCCCATGTAGAGGCTGCTTCGGCGGCGCAATTGCACGCCTTGGTCGATCAGGTGCTGGTCGTAGGCGGTGTTGGGCACGTTGGTCACCAAGCCGTGCCCGGCAAAGCCGATGGTGACGCGGTGGTCGATGAGCCAGCCGCCGCGCGCACCCACTAAGAGCGCGTCGTGGTCGAGGATGCGGGTGTAGTGCGCGGTGGGCGCGCCCCAGCCGCCGTTGTGCTGCTTCCGGCCATCGCCCAGCAGGGTGCGGATGGGGGCGTCGGTGGTGTCCTGCGCGAAATTCGGTGTGGCGACCAGAGCGAGGAGCAGCAGAGCAAAGAGGTTCCTGAAGGGCATTGTTGCGGGTTTGTTTCCGCTATGACAATGCGGGGGCGGGATACCCCTATTGGGGGGAAAGATTTTTGTTGGTGTTGTTTGTAGGGCGTAGTTCGTAGGGTGTAGGGCGTAGTGAGTCACGCCTACGAACTACGCCCTACGAACTACGAACGACGTACATTGAACTATCCCTCAAAACCTCACCCCCACCCCTGCCTTCCAGCCCAGCCAGCCGCTGATGCGGGCCACGTCCATGCGACCGGTGAAGAGCGGATCGCCCGGGGGCAAGGTGCTGGTGTAGGTGCCGGTGTCGCGATCGCGCAGGTCGCTGACGAGCGTGTTCAGCACCGGCCCGGCGGAGAGGATGAACCGATCGCCGAAGTACACGCCGGGGCTGATGCTGAAGCGGCCCAGGATGTTCACGGCATCCACCCAGTCGCGCTGCTCTATCACTTGCTCGCCGGTGAGGTCGATGTTCAGCACCCAACGTTTGCCCAGGCGCGGCTCGCTGCCGAAGCCGTAGAGAAAGCCCCAGCGGCCATCGGGCGTGGTGGGCGGTGAAAAACCGAGGATATTGTGGAAGCCACGGGTGCCGGTGCGCACCTGGATGCCGAAGGGCATCACATCATTGGCGACCACATCGGCGCGGTGGTAGCCCGTGCGTGAGATGGTGAGCAGGCCCACGGCCCCGGCGGCCAAGGTGTCGCTGAGGTTGAGGATGCCCACTTGCACGCCGAGGGCACGCCGTGCGTAGTTGAGCACGCCCACTTGGCCGCCTTCAGCGGTATCGGCCACCACATTGGCCCCGAAAGTGAACTGCCCACCCTTCACGTTGTTGGCGTAATTCAGGCCGAAGCCCACCTGTCCGCCTTCGGCCTTGCCCGGAACGATGTTTGCGCCGAAACTGAATTGGCCATTTGTGACGTGGTGCGCATAGTTCAGCCCGAAGGCCACCTGGCCCGCCTCCACAGTGCCCGGAACGATGTTCGCTCCGAAGCTGAACTGGCCCTTGGTGACGCGGTGCGCATAGTTCAGGCCGAAGGCCACTTGGCCACCACTCACCGCACCGGGCACCACGTTGGCGCCGAAGCTGAACTGCCCTCCGGTGACGCGGTGCGCGTAATTGAGGCCAAAGCCCACCTGGCCGCCACTGACCTCACCGGGCACCACGTTGGCACCGAAGGAGACCTGTCCGCCGCTCACCGAACCCGCGTAATTCGCGCCGAAACCTACTTGGCCGCCGCCCACATCACCCAGGGAGACGTTGGCCCCGGCGGAGACCTGCGCACCCTGCACGCTGCGGGCGTAGTTCGCCCCGCCGGACACCTGTGATCTGCGCACTGCGCCGTGGGCCACGTTCACCCCGCCGGCCACCTGCACACCGTCCATATCGCCGAGCGTGACGTTCACCGCGCCGGCCATCTGGGTGCCGTGCATGCCGCGCTTCACCACGTTCACGCCACCGGCCACCTGCACACCGCTCAGCGTGTCCCACACGGTGTTGGCAGCCCCGGCGAACTGCAGTCCATACAGCGAGCCCATGGTATGGTTGATACCGCCGGAGACCTGCACGCCGCGTGTCCGCCCCCCCACCAGGTTCACGGCCCCGCTGATCTGTGCGCCGGTCATGTTCTCGGAAAGCAGGCTGAAGCCGCCGCTGATCTCGGCACCGTCCACGCCGCGGGCGTAGCCGCCTACCACGTTGAAGGATGCACGGTTCACGATGGAGGCGGCCAGCGCGCCGTTGGTGCTCGCTGTGGGAACGAGCGACAGCTGTACGTTGCGCCGTTCACCGCCCCCAAGGTTGGCGTTCTGCTGCAGGCGGTCTTCCGGCACCAGCAGTTTGGCCACGCCCAGGTCTTCCACGCCACAGCGGTCGTAAAGGCAGATCGGTTCAATGTATTCCAAGCGCGTCAACGGGCTCAAGGCCACGCGGCCCGCATCGCCGTTGCGCGGCACGTACACCACCGTATCGCGGTAACCTTGGCGAGCGATGCGCAGCGGCGTGCGCTCCAACTCCCCGGAGATCTCCACGCTGAAATCACCGCTGGGGCCGCTGCCTGCCACGTTGCCGCGTTGCACATCGAGGATGCTGGCGCGCGGGATGGGTGCGCCGCTGCTGGCATCCACCACGCGGCCCCTGCTGTTGAAGCGGTGCCGCGCCCCGGCTTCACCGGTGATGATGAGATGCTGGCCGCTCATTTTCCACTGGGTGCGCTTGGGCAACAGGCCGCGCAGCACGCGGTCCACGGGCTGTTCCACCGCGTTTATGGAGACCACGCTGTCCATGGGCACCACGGCCGCGTTGTAGCTGAGCTTGAAGGCGGCGTCCTTGGCCACCAGCTCCAAGGCTTGGGAGAGGCGCACCTGTTCGGCATGGATGGTGACGCGGCGGTCCAGCGCGGATTGCGCGAAAGCGGAAGAGGTGAAGAAGGTGATAAGGGTGAAGAAGAAGAAGCGCTGTATGGAAAAACGGCCATGTGCGACACCCTTCGGGGTCGTAATACCCTGAATGCAATGTTCAACGCTGTGCGACGCCCTCCGGGGTCGCAATGGTGCGCTGTGCACGGTGATATCAACGTCTTCATGAGAACGTACAACGACAGGGGAAGTCCTCTGATACAGTACGGTCCAATTGAAAAGCTTGACCCCGGAGGGGTCACAGAACGTTGCAACCAACGAAGAAGCCGTTCGACCCCGAAGGGCGTTGCACATGGCCTTGCACACCGAATTCGACTGCAGGCGCAACAGGTGCTGAGCACTGGCCTGAACAGGCCCCTCGGAGCTTCGGCAAGTGCTGCGCATCGGCAGTTCAGCACAGCGGACCTGGGCGGCATGTTCACGAGCCTCAGCAGCCATCGCCATCCAGTTTATAGGTGCCGGCATCCTTGGTCAATTGCAGGCCGAAGGTTTGTGCGATCACATCCAGGATACCGGCGATGGGCTCATCGTTGAACTCGGCGGTGAGGCGGCAATCAGCGATGCGCTCGTTGCCCATGGTGATGCGCACCTGGTAGAGGTTCTCCAACTGCTCCACCACACGCGCCATGGGCGCACCCTCGAACTTCAGCACGCGCAGGCCATAGACCTCCATGGGTGGTGCCGGGCGGCGTTCCAAGAGATGGCGCTGCTTGTCGTAGCGCAGGTGGTCGCCCGCCAGCAGCTCCACGGTATCGGTGCCGGCCACCACGCGCACATGGCCGGTGCGCACGCGCACGGTGGCGAAGGCAGCCGTGTCATAGTCGGCCACTTCGAAGGCGGTGCCTAATACGGTCACTCGCAGATCACCGGCATCTACGGTGAAGGGCCGTTGCTCATCTCGCCGCACCACGAAGTAGGCGCGTCCTTCCAACTGCATGGCGCGTTGCTTCCCTAGGCTTTCCTTCAACGTGGAGCCGGGGAAGAGCACGGTGCGGCTGCTGTCGGCCAGGACGATCTGCTTGGGCTGCGCTTGGGCGAGGTAGGTGGTGCTTGAAGGCTGGAAGAACCAGCGGGTGGCGAGCACCAGCATGGCCACCATGGCCGCTGCGGAAAGCCAGCGGGTCCAGGTGCGCGCACCGATGGTGCGCACGCGCCCTTTTCCTTCGGCGTCGGCGATGCGCCCTTCAAGCTTGGCCCAAGCGCGGTCCACATCCACCTCAGGCAGGTCGGCTGCCTGGCCGCCCAAGTCCCATACGGCACGCATGCGCCGCAGCTCATCGGCGTTCGCAGGAGCTTCCGCCGCCCAAGCCTCCACGGCACGGCGCTGCGCCCCGTCGGCTTCGCCGGAGAGGTAAAGCGCGAGGAGCTCGCTGGGGATGTGGGGCGTGCGGGCCATTAGTGCGTGTGGTTCATTGGATCCACGACTGTCCTATGTCCCATGTCCTATGAAGGATTGCGGCATGACGCATAGGACATCGGACATAAGACAATCTCCCATCGCTCTCTCATTCTGACAATCATCCCGCTCAATTCCCCCATCCTCCCTTATCACTGATCCAAAAAAGCCAGGGCAGCAGCGGCACCAGGTCGGCCAGTTCCTCGCGGAGGGTCTTGAGGGCCTTGCCCATCTGGTTCTCCACGGTCTTGGCGGAGATGCCTAACCGCTGGGCGATCTCGTGGTACTTCAGTCCCTCATATCGGCTCAATTTGAACACCTTTCGCCGCTCCTCGGGCAGTGCTTCGATGGCGGCCTGCACCCGGGCGATTCGCTCGGTGTGCTCATCCTCGCTGCGTTCATCCGAAGCGGCGAGGTCTTCGGTCTCCTCGTTCACCACGCGCATGCGGACCCCGGCCTTCACGGCGTTGAGGCAGCGGTTGCGCACCGACGCGTAGAGGTAGGCCTTCACACTGGTGGTGATGTTCACCTTTTCGCGGTCCAGCCACAGGCGGAAGAAGAGGTCCTGCACCAAGTCCTCGGCCTGGTCGCCATCCTTGAGGTAGCCCATGGCGAAGGCGCATAGCGGCCTGTAGTGCAGGCGGAAGAGCGCCTCAAAGGCGGTGCGGTCACCGGCGGCGATGGGCGCGAAATCCATGGCGGCGAAAGTAGCGGGGGAAGGCAGGAAGTTCTTTGGACAGGATGGACAGGATGAGTGCCATGAGCAGCAAGATCTGCTGCGCGAGGCCTTGATGGGACACTGAGCGGTACCCTTAACTTAGCGGACAAGAACACCGGGCCATGTCCACCGCCGACCTCTTCGTAAAGATCGAATCCTTGCCCGCCGAGTTGCGCAAGGAAGCGGAAGCATTCATAGATGCCTTATTGAAGCGTGGTTCGCAAAAGAAGCCCGATCGCAAGCCGATCCCCTTTGGAAAATTCAAGGGGAAGATCCGCATTGGGGATGATTTCGACGCGCCGTTGGATGACCTCAAGGACTACATGTGATGGACATCCTAGTGGACACCCATGTCCTGCTATGGGCGTGGGCGGGGGATAAGCGGCTCACCCGAGCGGACCGGGACCTGTTGGCAGCGAAGGATGTGAACGCCCACGTAAGCATCGTTTCGGTTTGGGAGATCGCGATCAAATCATCGTTGGGCAAGCTTGAACTTCGAGCTCCACTCGATGAACTTATCGGTTCCTTTGCGGAATTCCATTTGAGCTTATTGTCGCTTCGCATGGAACATGTCCTCCTTATCCATGCCCTTCGCCAGCACCACTGCGACCCGTTCGATCGCATGCTCATTGCCCAAGCGAAGCACGAAGGCATGCACCTGCTGACTGCGGACCCGCAGTTCAGCGCCTATGATGTGCCGCTGATCATGGCGTAACGGCTCTCCGCCAGGGATGGAAGCGGCGGCTGGCCGCAGGCCCGGCCTTGCGGACGCGTGGAGCGAGGAGGCGCCCGTCCCGGGGCAAGCCGGGATTAGCCCCCGCAGCGGCAACAACGGCCGCTGAGCCGAAACAACCACGGCGGACAGCCCGTCCATGGAACCTCCCTGGAATACGCCCTGAAGCCATGGCTCGAAATATTTTTATCGATGTTAGTGTTCACTAACTATCTTTGTACCCGGATCCAAGGTCACCGCTCCCTTCTTCCACATGGAACCCTTCACTGAACGCCAGATCGAGATCATGGAAGCCGCCACCGCGCGGATCGATGCGCATGGCATCCAGCAGCTCACGATCAAGAACCTGGCGGCGGACCTTGGGCTTTCGGAACCCGCGCTATACAGGCACTTCAAGGGGAAGAACGAGATCCTGCTAGGCCTGCTGGCGTACTTCATGGGCGAGATGAGGACGCGATTGGAAGCCGTGCTTGCCAAGCCGTATGCGGACCAGGGCGCCGAACTCCGCGCCGTTTTCAATTCACAGCTGAATGCCTTTGCGGCCAAGCCCGCCGTGGTGAGCGTGATCTTCGCCGAGAGCATCTTCCACTTCGACGAGGCGCTGAGCGCGAAGGTGGCCGAGATCATGGACCTGATGCAAGGCCACGTGAGGCGCAACGTGGAGGCGGGACAGGCAGCAGGGCATTACGGCAAGCTGGTGGGTGCTTCCACGCTCACCACCATCATCTTGGGCAGCATGCGGCTGGCCGTGTTGAAATGGAAACTGGGCGGGCACAAGGCCAATTTGGTGAAGGACGGCAAGGCCGTGCTGGAGGGCATCCTGAAAATGGCAGAGACCAATAAATGAGCAGAACGCAGGACATGGAGACCACCACACATGCAGGGAACCAACGGAAACGGGTGGCCGTGACCAACTGAATTAAGGATCAATTTTTTTGCCCCATGAAGTTAGTGAACATTCACAAACGCGGACTGCTTCCCCTCTTGATCCTGGCATGGGGCACAGCAGCCGGCCAGGCCCCGCTTTCCCTGCAACAATGCGTGGATACCGCCTTGGCGCACAACGCCACGCTGCTGATCGAGCGCAACAACGCCGAGGTCGGCCAGGGGCGCCTGCAGGAGGCCCGGGCCAACCGCCTCCCCAAGCTCACCGCCAATGGCGACTACCGCTACTACGGCGACCTGCCCTACCAGTTCATGCCCCTGTCCACCTTCAATCCCATGGCCCCGGAAGGGCAGTTCAAGGAGGTGCAGTTCGGGGTGCCGCACAACATCAACGCCAACGTTCAGCTGACCATGCCCCTGTACAGTCCGCAGCTGTACGGCGGCATCCAGGGTGCCGAGGTGGCGGCCGGCATCCAGGGCATGCAAGTGCAAAGGGCTGCCGAGCAAGTGGTGCAGGAAGTGACCACGCTGTACTACAACGCGCAAGTGCTCCACCACCAGTTGGCCTACTTGGACAGCAACCGGCTGAACACCGAAAAGCTGCTGCGCAACGTACAGCTGCTGCGCGGGCAATTGTTGGCCAAGGGCACCGATGTGGACCGGGTGGAACTGCAAGCCGCACAGCTCGCCAGCCAACACGCGCAGGCCGAGAGCCGGTACGCACAGGTCCTTGATGCGCTCAAATTGGCCATGGGCATGCCCTTGGGGCGGGACTTGCACATCGACACCACCATCGCCTTTGGCCGCGAAGCGCAGTACCTGCCTGCCACCACCGTGGAACACCGGCTGGCGCAGGCGCGGTCCGCCTTGTTGCGCACCGAGCTGGGCACCCTGGGGCGCTCCCGCTTCCTGCCCTCGGTGGGCCTCATGGGCAGCTACGGCACCATGGGATTCGGTTACAGCAAGGCACCGAACGACTTTCTGACCTTCCGAACGGTAAGCATGGCCGGCCTGCAAGTGTCCTGGCCCCTGTTCAATGGAACGGCCATCAACCGGCAGATGGTACGCAAGCGGCTGGAGTTGCGCAACAATGAATTGCAGCTGAAGCTGCTGGACGACCAGCAGGCCATGCGAAGGGCCAACGCCGAAAGGTTGCGTGCGGTAGCCCTCACCAACGTGGCCAATACGGGCGAGCAACTGGGCTTGGCCCGTACGATCTACGAACAGACCGTGCTGCAGCAGTCCCAAGGCACGGCCGCGCTCACCGATGTGCTGCTGGCCGACCAAGCGTTGCGCACCGCCCAGCAGGACCACTTGGCCGCCATGGTGGACTACCTCAAGGCCGACCTCGAACTCAAAGCAGCCACGGGCAACCTCATGCAAACGAACAACTGACCGATGATGCACACGAAACAGAAGAACAACAAGGCCCGGTGGATCGTCATCGCGCTCACGGTTGCGGTGGTGGCGTTGGTGTTCGTACGCCTGGCCCACAACAAGCGGGCGGCCGAAAGCATCGTGTACCACTACGACAGCGAACAACCCGTAACCGTGCACGTGGACACCGTTCGCCTGAAGCCCTTGACCGCAGGGATCTCCTACGCCGGCACGTTCGAACCGGACAAGGAGACCAAGGTGAGCGCCGAATTGCAGGGCAGGATCGCCAATGTGCTGGTGGACGTGGGCAGCCACGTGGCGCAAGGCCAACCCCTGGTGCAACTGGACAACTCCTTGCTGCGCCTGCAATTGCAAGGCGTGGAAGTGCAGATCGGCGGCCTGCAAAGCGATGTGGACCGCTATACCGTATTGGCCCAGGCCGATGCCGTGCAAGGCGTGCAGCTGGAAAAGGCCCAGCTCGGCCTGCGCGCCGCCGAGGTGCAGCGCGACCAGTTGCGCGAGCAGCTGGCCAAGACCACCATCCGGGCCCCTTTTACCGGAGTGGTCACGGCCAAATTCAATGAGGAAGGTGCCTTTGCCGCGCCGGGTGTGCCCTTGGTGCAGCTCACCGACATCGCCACGTTGCGCTTCACCGTGAGCGTGCCCGAATCCGATATCGGCAGGTTCAGGGAAGGCCAGCAATGGCGGGTGGACGTGGATGTGCTGCCCGATGTTGCGCTGGTGGGCACTGTGGTGGTGGTGGGGGCCAAGGCCAACCAGGCCAACAGCTACCCCGTGCAATTGCGTTTGCGCAACACGGCCGGCAACGCCATCAAGGCGGGCATGTTCGGCCGTGTACATGTGCAGGAAGGCGAGGAACAACAAGGCGTACTGATGGCTTCCACCGCCGTATTGGCGGACCAGGGCAAGGCCCAGGTGTATTTAGTGAACAACGGCAAGGCTGTGTTGCACGGCGTAACCCTGGGCAGGCACGTGGGGCCCAACGTGGTGGTCACCGATGGCCTCAGCCCCGGCGATGTGGTCGTCACCAGTGGGTTCATTGATCTGCGCGACGGGGCCAACGTGCTGGTGAAGTAACCTCCAGGAGCCATGAACATCACCGAACTATCGATCCGGCGCCCGTCGCTGATCATCGTGCTCTTCAGCGTGTTCGCCTTGTTGGGCATCATCGGCTACATGAACCTCGGTTATGAGCTCATGCCCGACTTCAACCAACCCGTGGTGGTGATCCGCACCGGCTACCCCGGTGCCGAGCCCAACGAGGTGGAGACCTCCGTGTCGCGCAAGATCGAGGACGCCCTCTCCAACCTGGAGGGCGTGGATTATCTGGTCACCAAGTCCTTGCCTGATGCCTCGGTGATCATCGCCAACCTGAAGTACGGCACCGACCTGGACCGCACCATGCAGGATGCCCAGCGCTACATCGACAACATCCGCAAAGACCTGCCCGCCGACATCCTCAACCCCGTGATGAGCAAGGTATCGCCCAACGACCTGCCCATCATGTCCGTGAGCGCCATGAGCACCTTGCCGCCCACCGTGTTCTTCCAGCGCATGAAGGACGACTTCCTGCCGCAGGTGCAGCAGATCAAGGGCGTGGCCGAGATCACCGTGCTGGGCGGCGAGCAGCGTGAAGTGCAGGTGAAGGTGGACCGCGACAAGCTGCGCCTGTACCGGGTGCCGTTGCAGCAAGTGGTGGAGGCCATCAAGCGCGCCGGCATCGACCTGCCCGCAGGGCGCGTGGAGACCGACGACCAGAGCAGCACCGTGCGCCTGTTAGGCAAATTCACATCGCTCCAAGACATCCGCAACGTGCAGGTCGCCATGCCCGTACCGGGCAGTCCGGTGTATGTGAAGGACCTTGCCGAAGTGGTGGACGGCACCAAGGAAGCCACCTCCGTGAGCTACTACAACGGCCAACAAGGCATCGGGCTGCTGATCAAGAAGCAAGGCGATGCCAATGCCGTTGATGTCTCCAAGGCCGTGCGGGCGAAATTCCAGGAAATGGAGCGTGAAAACCGCGAAGCGGGCGTGCAGTTCGTGATCGCCGATGACAGCACCGACAACACCATCGCCGCGGTGAACTCCGTCGTCTTCGACCTCATCCTCGCCGTGATCCTCGTTTCCTTGGTGATGCTGCTCTTCCTGCGCAGCTTCCGCAACGCCTTCATCGTGGCCGTGGCCATCCCCACCTCGCTCATCACCGCGTTCGCCGTGATGTGGTTGCTGGGCTATACCCTCAACCTGATGACCCTGTTGGCCATGTCGCTCATCATCGGCATCCTGGTGGACGATGCCACCGTGGTGCTGGAGAACATCCAACGCCATCTGGACATGGGCAAGGAGAAACGCACTGCCGCGTTCGACGGCCGCATGGAGATCGGCTTTGCCGCCCTCTCCATCACCTTGGTGGACGTGGTGGTGTTCCTGCCCATCCTCTTCCTGCAGGTCTTCGTGGCCGACATGCTCAAGCAGTTCTCCGTGGTGGTGGTCACTTCCACGCTCACCAGCCTGCTGGTCGGCTTCACCCTTACGCCATGGCTGGCTTCGCGCATCGGCATCAAAGAAGATTTGCGGCCCTCCAATGCCTTCAACCGCTTCCTGCTGTGGTTCGAAGGCGGCCTGGAAGCCTTCATCCAATGGTACGGGCGCGCGCTCCAATGGGTGCTGGGCCGCAAGCTCCTGTTCACCGGCTTCGTGCTGCTGCTTTTTGTGGGCACCGCCGCCATGATGAAGCAGAACATCATCGGCAAGGAACTGATCACCACCGGCGACCAAGGCAAGTTCCGCCTGGCGCTGGAATTTGACAAGGCCACCGCCCTGGCCCGCAATGATTCGGTTTCCAGGGTGATCGGGGCATCCATCATGGCCCAGCCCGAAGTGGCCACTGTGTTCAGCAACGTGGGCGGCCCCAGCACCGGCATCGGCAGCCTGGGCGTGGGCGCGGCCAACAAGAGCGAGTTCACCGTGCAGCTAAAGCCCAAGAAGGAGATCGGCAACGTGGCCACCGAAGCCTTCATGCGCAAGCTCCGCGAAGCGCTCGCCAAGGATTACAGCGGCATCAACTTCTCCATGATGGCCTTGGGCTTAGTGCCGCGCACCGCACCGATCGAGATCACCCTCAGCGGCCGCAGCCGCCAGGAGGTGATGGCCACCGCCAACAGCCTCAAAGGCGTGGTGCAATCCATCCCCGGCGCGGACAACGTGCGGCTTTCCGTGGAGGAAGGAAGCCCCGAATGGATGGTGGTGCCCGATGCGGACAAGATGCAGCGCCTCGGCCTCAACACCGCCTACACGGGCATGGCCCTGCGCACCGCCTTCACCGGCAACGACGATGCCACCCTCACCGAGGCCGGCACCGAATACCCCGTGCGCATCCGCCTGGACCGCTTCGACCGGCGCAACTTCGCCGACGTACAGCAGCTCACCGTGGTGAACCCCATGGGCATGCCCCTGCAAGTGGCCCAGTTCGCCGACATCCAACGCGGCAACGCGCCATCGCTGCTGGAACGCAAGGACCGCCAGCCAGCCGTTACACTCACCGCCGATGCACTGGGAAGGCCCTCCGGCTCGGTAGCCGATGACGTGGTGGCCTACATCAAGGGCCACCCGCTGCCCGAGGGCATGGGCATGGCCTGGGGCAGCGACATCAAGCGGCAGGACGAAAGCTTCGGCGCGCTCGGCTCGGTGCTGCTCATCTCCTTCATCCTCATCTACCTCATCCTGGTGGCCCTCTACGATAGCTACATCTACCCCTTCGTGGCGCTCTTCGCCATCCCGGTGGCGGCCATCGGAGCCTTTCTCGCCCTCAATCTCTCCATGAGCCAGCTCAGCCTCTTCGCCCTGCTGGGCCTCATCATGCTCATGGGCTTGGTCACCAAGAACGCCATCCTCATCGTGGACTTCACCAACCAGCTGAAGGCCGAAGGCAAGCACTACGCCGAAGCGCTGGTGGTGGCTGGCAAGGAACGCATGCGCCCCATCCTGATGACCACCCTCTCCATGGCCATCGGCATGCTGCCCATCGCCCTGGCCACCGGCACCGCTGCCGAATGGAAGAACGGCCTGGCCTGGGTGATCATCGGAGGCCTGCTCTCCTCGCTGGCACTTACCGTGTTCTTAGTGCCTTTGGTGTACTACGTGGTGGACCGGCTGAAGGAGCGCTTCACCAAGCGGACACGCACCGCGTGAAAACCGGACAGCAGGCCATGAACGGGATCATCGCCGCTGCATTGCTCGCAGCACTGCTGCCGTTGGCTGCAAGTGCCCAAACACAAGTGGGTCCATCGCTGCAGGTGGTGTGGGACAACGACTACCTTGTTTTCAAGGGCGACGGCACCGACCGCTACTACACCAACGGGGTGCGGGTGGAGTACTTCTTCCGCAGGGAGAAGCGCAACTTCCTGCAACGCCTGCTGCTGCACGTGGCGGATGACGACAACCTGTACGGTTGGGGGCTCGCACAGCACATGTTCACACCCTCAAGGATCGACATCGCAGAGGTGCAGCCCGAAGACCGGCCATACGCAGGAGCGCTATTCGCCATCCACTCGCTCCGTTCCATGGACCGAGCAAAGCGGATCACCGTGGCCACCGAGATGAACATCGGCGTGATGGGGCCGCTGAGCTTGGCCGACCAGGCCCAGACCTGGGTGCATGGCGCCATCGGTTACACCATTCCCGAAGGCTGGGACAATCAGGTACCGAACGATATCATTCTCAACTACAACCTGCAGGTGGAGCGCGAAGTGGTGAACGTACCGGGCAAGTTCATCGTGTCGGGCATCATGGATGCCTTCGTTGGCACGCTGTACGATGCCATGGGCGCGGGATTCAGTCTGCGGATGGGCCGCGTGCGCAGCCCGTATGATGCTGCTTCCGAAGGAAGCAATGGCGGAAGAAAGTACCAGCTCTACCTGTTGATGCGGCCCACCGCCCGGGTGATCTACTACAACGCCCTGTTGCAAGGCGGGATCATTCATCACATCACCGCCTCGGAGGAGGGCTACACCCTTGGCAAGGACCGGCTGGAGCGGATCAGTGCCTTCACCGAAGTGGGCCTGGTGTACGAGCGGCCCAAGCTGGCCGTCAAACTCGCCCAAAAGATGCGTACCGCTCCCTTCAAGGGGGGCAGTGCCTTGGAATACGGAAGCGTGACCGTGGCCTTCAACCTTTGAACCCCGGAACAACGGATCAACCATGGACCTGATCACAAACACCGTGGCGGCCTTGGCCTTGTGCATGGCCACAATGCAAACCGGTACCTCGTTCCCCGTTGACCCTGCCTCACCGGTGATCCCGGCGGATCGCACCGCAACGCTCACCGTGGAAGTGGAACATCTGCGCAATACCAAGGGCAGGGTGCAGTTCGCCCTGTATGATCGAGACGGCACCATCCCCGATGAACACTACGAGCACTGGTGCAAGCTGGGCACCGCACCGATCACCGATGGCAAGGCCACCCACACCTTCACCAACCTGCCGCCTGGGCGCTACGCCGTGAACATCCTGCACGATGAGAATGCGAACGGCAGGGTCGACAAGGGCCTCTTCCTGCCCAAGGAAGGCATCGGTTTCTCCAACTACACCTCGGTAGGGCCGATGAACCGGCCCAACTTCAACAAAGCCAGCTTTGTGGTGGAGGGAGAGATGCGGGTGCGAGTGAAGGTGGTGTACTTGTGAGGAGTTGATTCCTGTGGCAAGACGATCAAAGCCCCGAACGAAGGGTCCGGAACTATCGGCACAACCATGCGTGCTGCCTCCCGCCAGGGATGGGAGCGGCGGCTGGCCGCAGGCCTGGCCTTGCGGACGCGTGGAGCGAGGAGGCGCCCTTCGAGAGCCTCAGGGCATCGGAGCCCCTGCAGCCCCGCGACCGCAGGACGGGACAAGGACACCACAGCCCCGGCTCAAGGCCGGGATAAACTCCCAGCCCGACGGGTGCCCAGCCGAAATTCTTGCCGAAGGCCAAGCACACGGGCACCCGGGGCGGCCAAAAGAACTTCAGGCCACGCTCCCAACGCCCCGCTCCTGCCGGTATTATTGACCAACGCGAACTCCCGCCCTGCTTGGACCATACGCCCTTCCCCGCTCAGCGCAATACGGTGAAATAGCCGGACAGCTCCCTTCCCTCCCTGCTGCTGTCCACCAACCGGAGCACATAGTAGTAGGTTCCGTTGGGCACGGGCTCATTGGTCCGATCATCCGTTCCGTTCCATGGTTGTTTCAACAGATCGCCGCTGTGCACCAGCTTGCCCCAGCGATCGTAGATCTGCACGTCCGCTTCCACCGCGCCCACGGCGCCGGGCGCAAACACATCGTTGGTGCCGTCGCCGTTGGGCGAAAAGACATTCGGCATCACCGGTGTGCAATCCACGGCGTTGATGAGAATGATGTCGCCTACCGGGCAGCCGTTCGTATCCGTGGCGGCAACGCTGTACACACCGCCTTGCGCAATGGTGATGCTCTGGCCGGTGGCACCCGTGCTCCACACGGGATCGGAAAAGCCGGCTGGCAGCATCAACGTGAACAGGCCACCTGCGCAAAAGAGCGTATCCGGACCGAGGTTGAGCGGCACGGGCTGATGCACGGAAACGAAGATGCTGTCCGGGGCACCGATGCAGCCGGCCAATGATGGAACCATGGTGTACCATCCCTGATCCGTGGCCTGCACCGGGTCCAAGGTCAAACTGGTTCCGATGAAATATCCGGAAGGCGTGGACCATGCTCCCTCCAGGCCGGGCGGGCCGGAGGCGGTAAGGGTTCCCATGCCACCGATGCAGAAGGGTTCCGTGCCGGCCAAGGTGATGTTCACCGGCTCAGGCACCACGTTTACATGGATCGTCACCGGCCCGGTGGTGCAACCAAATTGTTCCTGCAGCACATAGAGCGTGAGGCTGTCCAGCGGTGCGGTGATCGTCACGGAATCGCCGGAGGCCAACAACACCTGCAGGAGGGAATCGGCATACCAGCTCAGATTGCCGCTGCCTGCGGCCAGCAGCAACACATCCTCACCCAGGCAGATGGTGACTTCCCCGCCCGTGACCGGAAGATCGGGGAAGATTTCCACGACCTGGACTTCATCCTGCACCAAGCACCCGTTCATGTCCGTGGCCTGCAAGGTGACGGATCCCGTTTGGTCCGTGGTAAACGTGGTACTGCTGTCCGCTTGTTGCCATACCGGATCCACGAAGCCCGCCGGCACCGTGAACAACAGCGAATCCCCCCCGCAGAACACCGTGTCCGGCCCCAGATCAAGGACTGCCGGCTCCACCACCGCAAGCAACAGGCTGTCCGCAAGGCCCATGCATCCGGAGGAGGTCGCCGCCACCACGTACCATCCGGCATCCGAAACCGCGACCGGATCCATGACCAAGGTGTCCCCAAGGGCTTCCCCGGCGGGTGTTGTCCAGTACGCTTGGAAAGGCGGGGAAACGTTCGCCACCAACTGAACCTCCGTTCCTACGCATACCATACCGGTGCCACCGTACAGCACGGCCGCAGGTGGATCCACCACATTCACGGCCACGCCGACCGGTGATCCGGTGCAAACACTGTCCGAGCGCACCAAGTACACCACCATGCTGTCCGTTGGCGAGCCCAGATCAAGCACCGGGCCGGTGGCCAGCTCGTTGGTCAAGGCGCTGTCCGTGTACCACGTGTAGTTGCCGGGTGCATCAGCCTGCAACTGTACCGGCGTGCCGCTGCAACCGGTTTGGTCCAAGTTCCCCAGCGGGCCGCCAAAATCATGTTCCGTGACCACTACGGCCGCAGCGGTATCGCTGCATCCGTTGCCATCCAGCGCGGTGAGCGTGTACACGCCCGCTTGGGTCACCACCAGCGAATCACCCACCGCTTGCCCGGGATCCCAGATGTACACGGCTTGCCCACCGGTAGCCGCCAGTTGCAACGTGTCGCCGGGGCAGATGGAAAAAGGACCGGGATCCACCACCTCCGCGTGCGCCGCACCCACAATGATCTCCGTGCTGAGCTCGGTGGTGATGCCGCAGGCCTGTACCGTGCAACTGTAGGTGCCGGGCTGTGAAACCGTTTGGGTGAGGCTGTTGCCGGACAACGGCGCCCCCCATGCCAGCGAGGAATAGCCCGTGGTGACCACTTGGAGCAGCACGGGGTCTTCACCCATGCAGATCACGCCATCGGGAAGCACATTGAGGTAGGGCGTGGAATAGCCCGTGATCAGGATCGGGTCGGAGGTAAGGTGGCAACCGTTCGGGTCCACCAGCGAGAGGTAGTACTCACCGGGAATGGAGATCACGATGGAATCATTGTTCACCGCGATCTCGCCTTGCGGGCCGAACCAAGTGTAGCTCCCTTCCGCCGAGGTGAAGATCAGCGCGCTTGAATCCGGGCAGATCACGCCATCCGATGGCAGCACGTCCAGCTCCGGCACTCCGGGATAAGAGACGTGAATGAAGGCGGTATGGCTGAAGGAGCAACCGTTTGTGTCCAGTGCGAAGCCTGTTGCCGTAAAGTCGCCTCCGCCGGTCCATACCGTATCGCCGTTCGTGGCCATGATGCCCATGCCCAACCAGCTGACCTGGTCGCAATTCGGGCAATCCGCAACCAACTGTGCCGTATCACCGGGGCAGATCACCGAAGGACCCGTGAGCGCAATGTTCACATTCACGGCCGGAAAAACATGGACATAAATGCTGTCCGACACCACCGTTGGCAGCCAGAGCGTGTCCGTGCCGCAAGGAGCGTTGGTGATGAACATGGACGCTTCGTCCACATACCATTGATCCCCATACACCATGAAACCACTTTCATATCCGGGAAAATCCAGGACGGATAAAATGCCATTGACCGTGAATCCGAATTGGAACGAGGGCGGATCGGTAACGGGAAAGGAGTATGGCGCGCCGTTCAATGTGAAAATGGGCACAACCCGAACGGTCCTGTCCATGTCGGGGCAAAGGTTCAAGGTGTCGTTCTGGTCCACGTCCTGCGGGTAGGTAATGGCCAAGCTGACTTCCACCTCGGGGATGGGCGCATGGGGATGGTCGGTCAGGGTGATCTGGTTATACCGGCTGCAGCCGAACTCATTCACCATGATGAAATGGTAATATCCCGAAGTGTCCACCAAGATGGAATCATTGTACAACGAAGCGCCGGAAGTGGTCCAGTAGAAGGTGGAAGCC
The DNA here is from genome assembly GCA_020852835.1 of Flavobacteriales bacterium. GTDB lineage: Bacteria > Bacteroidota > Bacteroidia > Flavobacteriales_F > PHOS-HE28 > PHOS-HE28. Next base: position 45,745 of record JADZAC010000015.1, on the reverse strand, counting down.
GTGTCCGCGTTGCTGCACCAGAGCCATACCTGCTGCGGGTCGCAGATGTCGATGAAGTACTGGTTGGGGGAATTGGTGGCCACCACCACATCGTCGGAGAGCAGCGGTTGGGGCGGGAAGGGATGGACGAGCACCACGATGGTATCGGTCCATTGCCAGCAACCGTTGATGGCCGTGCAGGTCACCCAGTAGGTACCGGATGCCGTGACAGCCAACGAATCCGTGGTGGCACCGGTGTTCCACAGGAAATCGAGCTCCGGCCCGATGAAGTGGTTGTGCTGGTTGATGCTGAAGGAGAACTCGGGCTTGATGCCGATGATGCCCGGGCCGCAGAACTCAACGGTGTCAGGACAGGCGTAGGCCATTTCGCCTTGCCCCAGGCAAAGCATGTGGGGAAGGAAGGAACAGTTGTCTTGGCTGCGGTCCCACCAATCGTATGGTGCCCTGCCCGGCACGAGGCCGTGCGCGATGAAGCCGTCCTTGAGACCGTTGCTGGTATCGGCAGCGAAGGCCCCGTAGTAGCTGTTGCCGCAAAAGCCGGCCGTGTTGGGCGCCATGAGGTCCCAGGGCGCGAACGTGGAGGCCAGGTCCGCCGAAAAATCGTTCATGCAGGGGAACACCAGCATGTCCTCGAAGCTGCCGCAGAAGATCGGTGAACCGTCCAGGAGGGTGGCCACTTGGCCTGCTAGCTTCTCCTGCCTGCCGCCAAACTGCTGCGCCTCTTTGATCACGTACAGGCTGTCCATGTAATGCTGCGTGATGAACAGGTCCTGGATGCCCGTTGCCATCCAAAGCCCGGCATGTGCGCTGTCCACCATGGAGGTAAACTGGCACTTGAACTGCCCCAGCACGGTGATCATGCCGTTGCGTTCATCCAGTGCCCGGCCGCTGACCTCGTTGGCGGAGGTCACCACCGTGTCGGCGACCAACTCCCCGTTGCCGTTGACGCGCAAGAGGTAATAGGCATAGGCATCCACGCTGGAAATGAAGTCGGGCACGCTGTCCAAGAAGATCATCGTGCCCCGCAGATCGCCCACCAGCAGCAGGTCGTTGGCGCTGCTCCACTGCATGTCGCGCACTTCGTTGTAGGTCGCGCCGCCCGTGCGGCGGAACCATTGCTCGTTGCCCCCACCGTCCAGCTTCAGCAGGAAGGTGGCGTTGTACATCGCGTTGGGATAGCTGGCCGCGAACTGAATGGTATCGCTGTACTGGCCGGTGACGTAGATGTTGCCCGCAGGGTCCGTCACCAGATCAATGGCGCGGTCGGTGTACTTGGCCGCGCCTTGCCTTGCCCACAGCGGTGCACCGGCCGCGGAGTAGCTGGCGATGAACACGTCCACGCTGGGCACGGCGGTGATCGGGTCGGGCATGCTGGTCATCACGGTGCCGCCGATGTTCACCGTGCCGCTGAACTCGCCCGCCATGGTCACCTGGCCCGAGGGCGAAATGGCCACGCCGTACGGGCGGTCGCTCGCCAAGGGGCCTCCCCCGCTGGCGATCCATTGCTGCTGGCCGGTGGCGGCATCGTGCACCGCCAGGAAGATGTCCGCCCCGCCCGCCGAAGTCAGGGATTGCCCTTGAAAGGTGGCCGTTTGGGTGAACTCGCCCACTACCGCCACCTGCCCGCCGCGTACCGCCAGTTTGATGCCGCGATCGATGCCCGGCCCGCCCCCTTGCACGAACCACACCACCTGACCTGCGGGCGTGAGCTTGGCCAGGAACATGTCGATGCTGCCCTGTGACAAATAGGTGGACCCGCCGAACGTAATGCTCCCGCTGAACTCCCCTGTGGCATAGATGTTCCCGGCGGCATCGGTCTTCACGTCCGCCACATGATCATTGCCGGGGCCGCCCACGTCCTTTGACCAATAGGTTTGGGCACGTACGCTTCCCAGAGCCGAAAGCGCAACAGCAACAGTGAGAAGTAATCGATCCATCATCCCTACCATACACCGAGATCAATAGCAAACCAAGTGGAAGACACCCCACCGACCAGAAACGCTGCCTGGGGGCCTCCCCCCTTTCCAACAGGCATTTCCACACCGAACTTCTTTGGACAAGGTAGAAAAAAGACGAACAGCATGGTATCCGGCAGGGCACCGAAGCTTCCGACCAAGTATCCAGGTCTCCGCCAGGGATGGGAGCGGCGGCTGGCCGCAGGCCCGGCCTTGCGGACGCGTGGAGCGAGGAGGCGACGAAGGAGCCCCCGCAGCCCCGCGACCGCTGGACGGGACAAGGACACCACAGCGGACAGCCCGTTAAGGCGGCCAAAGGAACATCATCCCATTTCCGCCATTTCGTCCGCAACGCCCCGCCCCTGCTGGACTTTTTGGCGTTGGCGAACTGCACTGTGCTGCCATTTGTTCCGTTGTATCTTCACGGTGCGGGGATTGATGATGGCGCGCGAGAAGTTGTTAGTTGTCCGTTGTCAGGACCGCACGACTAACAACCGACAACTGACAACCGACAACTGATTCCACCCATGGACCTCAACAAATTCACCATCCGCTCCCAACAAGCCGTGCAGCAGGCGCAGACCATCGCAGCCGGGCTGAAGAACCAGCAAGTGGAGACCGGCCACCTGCTGAAGGGCTTGCTGGAAGTGGACCAGGACGTAACACCCTTTCTGCTGAAGAAGCTGGACGTGAACACCGTGCTGCTGCAACAGGCGCTGGACCGCATTGTGAACGGCTACCCCAAGGTGGAGGGCGGCGACATGGTGCTGAGCCGCGCGTGCGGCCAGGCCCTGAACAACGCGCTGGCCTCGCTGAAGGAATTCGGCGATGAGTTCGCCAGCGTGGAGCACCTACTGCTGGGCCTGGTGCAAGGCAGCGACAACACCGCGCAACTGCTCAAGGATGGCGGCGTGTCGCGCAAGGACCTCGTGGCGGCCATCAAGGAGCTGCGCAAGGGCGGCAAGGTGACCAGCCAGAGCCAGGAAGAGACCTACAACGCGCTGAACAAGTACGCCAAGAACCTCAACCAGCTCGCGAAAGAGAACAAGCTCGATCCCGTGATCGGCCGCGATGAGGAGATCCGCCGCGTGCTGCAGATCCTCAGCCGCCGCACCAAGAACAACCCCATCCTCATCGGCGAGCCCGGCGTGGGCAAGACCGCCATTGCCGAGGGCATCGCGCAGCGCATCGTGAGCGGCGACGTGCCCGACGACCTGAAGAACAAGCAGGTCTTCAGCTTGGACATGGGCGCGCTGATCGCCGGCGCGAAGTACAAGGGCGAATTCGAGGAGCGCCTGAAGGCCGTGGTGAAGGAAGTGACCGGCGCAGAAGGCAGCGTGGTCCTCTTCATCGACGAGATCCACACCTTGGTGGGCGCGGGCGGCGGCGAAGGCGCCATGGACGCCGCCAACATCCTGAAGCCCGCCCTGGCCCGCGGCGAACTGCGCGCCATCGGCGCCACCACGCTGAACGAGTACCAGAAGTACTTCGAAAAAGACAAGGCCCTGGAGCGCCGCTTCCAGAAGGTAATGGTGGACGAGCCCAGCCGCGAGGACGCCATCAGCATCCTGCGCGGGCTGAAGGAGAAGTACGAGAGCCACCACAAGGTGCTGATCAAGGATGCCGCCATCATCGCCGCCGTGGAGCTGAGCATGCGCTACATCAGCGACCGCCAACTGCCCGACAAGGCCATCGACCTGATCGACGAGGCCGCCAGCAAGCTGCGCATGGAGATCAACTCCAAGCCCGAGGAGCTCGATGAGGTGGACCGCCGCGTGATGCAGCTGGAGATCGAGCGCGAGGCCATCAAACGCGAGGGCGACCAGGCCAAGCTGGACGAGCTGGGCAAGGAACTCGCCGAGCTGGGCACCAAGCGCGACGCGCTGAAGGCCCGCTGGGAGCACGAGCGCGGCCTGGTGGAGAAGATCCAGGAAGCCAAGGACAACCTGGAGAAAATGAAGTTCGACGCCGCCCAGGCCGAACGTGAGGGCGACTACGCCAAGGTGGCCGAGATCCGCTACGGGCGCACCAAGGAGACCGAGGACCAGTTGGAGAAGGCCAAGGCCGAACTGGCCGAAGTGCAGTCCGCCAACAAGATGATCAAGGAGGAGGTGGACGTGGACGAGATCGCCGAAGTGGTGAGCCGCTGGACGGGCATCCCCGTGCAGCGCATGCTGGAGACCGAGCGCATGAAACTGCTGAAGCTCGAGTACGAGCTGCACAAACGCGTGGTGGGCCAGGACGAGGCCGTGCGTGCCGTGGCCGACGCCGTGCGCCGCAGCCGCGCCGGCATGGGCGATGAGAAGCGCCCCATCGGTTCGTTCATCTTCTTAGGCACCACCGGCGTGGGCAAAACGGAGCTCGCCAAGGCCCTCAGCGAGGTGCTCTTCAACGACGAGCACGCCATGACGCGCATCGACATGAGCGAGTACCAGGAGCGCCACAGCGTTTCGCGCTTAGTGGGCGCGCCCCCCGGCTACGTGGGCTACGACGAGGGCGGCCAGCTCACCGAGGCCGTGCGCCGCAAACCCTACAGCGTGGTGCTGCTCGATGAGATCGAGAAGGCCCACCCGGACGTGTGGAATATCCTGCTGCAGGTGCTGGACGACGGCCGCCTCACCGACAACAAGGGCCGCGTGGTGAACTTCAAGAACACCATCATCATCATGACCTCTAACCTCGGCGCGGAGATCATCCAGGAGAACTACGAGAAGATCGACGACAAGAACCACGAGGAGGTGCAGCGCCGCACCCGCGACCAGGTGATGGAGCTGCTGCGCAAAAGCGTGCGCCCCGAGTTCCTCAACCGCGTGGACGAGGTGATCATGTTCGAGCCGCTGAGCCGAAAGGACGTGCGCGCCATCGTGAAGATCCAGCTGGACGCGCTGATGCACAAGCTCGCCGAGCGCGACATGCTGCTCACCCCCAGCGAGGAGCTGATCGACCACATCGCCCACACCGGCTACGACCCGCAGTTCGGCGCGCGCCCCATCAAGCGCATGATCCAAAAGGAACTGCTCAACGAGCTGAGCCGCTGGATCATCGAAGGCAAGGTGCAGGCCAACACGCCCATGGTGATCGACATCTTCGACGGACAGATCGTGTTCAGGAAGCCGCTGGAAGAAGAGGCCAACGGGAAGGTGGAGAAAAGGAAGAAGGAGAAGGTGTGAGGGTGATAGTTCGTAGGGCGTAGGGCGTGGTTGTTCGTTGTCAGTTGCCCGTGGAGATCGCCAAGTGACCATCGGCCCGCTGCTCATGTCCGGTCTCCCCTATCTTGGCTCCACCTTCACCAGGCAGGCCAACACTCCGGCATGAGCAAGATCTCCATCCGCTTCTTCGACGACCGCGAGGTGCGCGCCGTGTGGGATGAGGAGCATGCCAAGTGGTGGTTCAGCGTGGTGGACATCGTTGGCATCTTGAACGAAGAGCGCGATCATACCAAAGCCGGGAATTATTGGCGATGGCTCAAACGCAAGATCCTGAAGGAGAACGTGCAGTTCGTGAGTGGCGCTCACAGACTGAAATTGACCGCAGCGGACGGGAAGAAATACTTGACCGACACACTGGGCTGAACAGACCCGTCGGTAAGCCAGACTCCAGTCTGGCACCATAATCCAGACTCCAGCCTGGCGAAAAACCCGGTTGTTGAACCACCCTACCCCGCCTTCCCTCCAAACCCCGAAGACCACCGCCAATCTTCAGCCTTCCGCACCAACCCCGCCTTCACCGGGTTGTTGTGAATATAGTCCACCGCGTTGGTGTAGTGCCCGGCATCGCGGATGAAGCGGTCGAAGTAGTCGCGGTGCCATACCGGCGGTAAGCCAGACTCCAGTCTGGCAGAAGCACCCGTTGGCACCGCACCCATCCCTTGTTCCTTCAAGTAGCTGTTGATCCTCCGCGCCGTGAACTTCTTCCACGAGCCTATGATGCTGCCCATCGTCCAGCCTTCTGCAACATGGAAGAGCACGTGTACGTGGTTCGGCATCACGCACCACGCATGCAGCGTATAGCGCTCGCCATGGAAGTGCAGAATGGTCCGCTGCACCAGTTCACCCAATTCCGGAATGCGCAGCACGCAACTGCCAATGCCCGCATCCAAGTATGCCGCAACCCGTTTTTCCTTCTCCGTGTCACGAAGCGATGGCGGAATACGTTCCAGTTCCGCGGCCATCTTCTCCACTACTTCCCTCGGCAGGCTATCGGCCAAATGGAACGTCACGTGCTGGATCAAGCGCGGGCTTTCCACATGCGGATGGTAGCCGCGGTCCCACCAGACCGGGTCGCCGGAGTTTCCGGCTGCTTTCAAGCCCTTGCCCAAGCGGCCATAGCCGGGTGCCTTCTTCTCCTTCAGCCTTCGGGCTGATGGCCTGGCATCCCCACCAGTTCCCGATATATCAGAAGCATCGTCCATTTTCCTTTGTCATCACGCACCGATCCGGGCAGTAGCCCAAAGTAGCACACAACGGGTTTTCTCGCCGGACTGGAGTCCGGCAGCACCCAGTGTGTGCTACTTTGCAAGAGGAACAGGTGCGATGGCTTGAGTACTCACCGGGCTTAGGCCCATGCATCCAGGCCAACCCGCGCCAGCAGCCCGATGCCTATGGCCACCCCGAAGCTGAGCAGCGTGCCGATCAGCACGTACTCGGTGCGCATGCGGTCGGGGCTGTTGCGCAGGTCGCCGAAGCGGAACACGCTCTTGGCAGCAAGCACGAAGCCCACCGCTTCCAAATGCCCCACTAGGATGAACAACAGCACCAACGTCCGCTCGAGGATGCCGATCCACAGGCCCGCGTTGGGCAGGTTGTCCGCTTGATCGCCCAGGTGGCTGGTCCAACGCTTTGTGAAGAGGGCGATGAAGAAGGCTGTCGGCAGCGTTACCAGTAGAATCGCCAGCAGCACCAGCAGTATGCCGGGGTCGGTGAGAAGCTCGCCCGGCGCCGCCATGCCCTCCGGGCGCACCACCCACCACCAGGCGGCCACCAGCACGGCGGCATGCAGCATCTGGTCCAGCACGAACCACTTGGTGTCCGCACCGATCTGGTAAGACTTGAACGCATCGATGGCCACGTGCGCAAGGGCCACCAGCAAGGCCAGGAACCACCATTGCAGGTCGCCGATGGCCAGCAGCGCCAACAGCCCATGCACCGCGCCATGCCACCACAAGCCGGGCGAACGCAGGTGCCGCACCTTGCGGTCCTCCACCCAGCGGCGCGGCTGCAGCAGGAAATCGCCCAGCACTTGGGCAATGAACAGGCGCAGCAGCACGTCCACGCCGGGGATCATTGGGCCAGGTGTTGCGCGATGCGGTCCGCATAGCGGTGCAAAGCGGCATTCACGGCATCCAGGCCGGCTGCGGCCATGCGCTTGTGTACGGCGGGCTGCGAGATGCCCAGCTTCGCTGAAATTTCCACCTGGTTGAGGCCCTTGGACAGATGGAGGAACATGGCCTGTGCCGATGCCGCGGACCAAGAGCCCACCAGCGTATCCAGCAGTTTCCCCGTGGCCGCGAACTCCTTGTCCACGTCCTCCCAGGGCGTGCTGATGGCCAACCGCCCGCCGGTGCGCGCCAAGGCATCCAGCTCCCGGCCCGAGGCACGGAAGGCCTCCCCGTCGGATTCGATCACCTTGGCCGACCGGAAGGACACCGTGCCGACGCCGATGGAGATGCGCGCATCCGGCAGGCTTGCCAATGCGCTTGCTGCACGGGCAGGCCCTTTGGACTTTCCCTTGGAAACCGATTTCGGCACAGGCAAAAAACCCTGGCGCAGCCGGGCACGGATCAATAACGCCGCATGCAGGGCCTGCACCGGGTCCATCACGCCTTGGAAGCTGTCGCCGCGGTACACCTCGAACGGCCGCACCAGCCCCCCGCCTTTCTTGGCCAGGGCCGCGAACGCTTCGAGCATCGCCTTGCGCAATTGCGCCCTGCTCCCCACGGACGTACTGCCCACAATATCCCCGGTGAGCACGGCTACCGATCGTTGAGCCATGGGCCGAATGTAGCTGAAATAACCTCCCGTCGTTATATGGGCACTAAATAACCTCCTGCGGTTATATATGTTCCATATAACCTTTTCACCACCGCGGATGGCGCCTCGCCATTTCCCTTTACCTTGCCCTCATGGACCGCCTCTCCTTCCTCCGCAATCTCCTCGGCTCCGCAGCGCTCCTTACTCTGCCCCCGCGCGAACTGCTTGCCGAGCACCAGCCCGGCCTGCTGGACTGGACCGAGGAATGCGAACTGCTCCACGCCTGGGACGGCTACGTAAAAGGCTTCCGCTTCCATGATGGGCCGCAAGTGCTGGAGCAGATCAAGGACGAGGACGAGCTGGACCTGTTGCGCGAGTACGACAACGAGCACGACCCCGATGCCGTGGCCGTGTACTGGCAAGGGCGCAAGCTGGGCTTCCTGCCCATGATGGAGAACCGCACCCTGGCCAACCTGATCGACCACGGCATGAAGCTCGCCGCCTACGTGATCTACACTCAGCCGGATGAGGACCCCTGGGTGCAGTGCTTCATCGGCGTGCAGCTCATCGTGCCCTCCAACCCTTCCTTTCAGCGCTACCTCGATGATTACATGGAGCGGCCCGATGCGGGGTACAAGCGGCACAGGCATTATGGAGGGGAGGGTGCAGAAGATGCAGGGCCTAGTTCGTAGGGCGCAGTTGTCAGTTTTTCGTGGTGTACCGCAGGTAACCATGAGCCCGCTGCCCTGAGCCTGTCAATGGGCTGCCCCAACAACTAACAACTGACAACCGGGCACCTGCCATACCTTTCGCCCACAGCCCCATGAACAAATTCCTCCGCGCCCTCATCGCCGGCTACGGCGCCAAGAAGCTCGGCGGCGGATGCGTCAGCACCGTGGTGATCTTCCTCATTTTGTATTGGTTATTGGGGACGTGCAATTGAGGAGTAGTCCGCAGGACACAGTTCGTAGTTGGTGGTGGTGAACCGGAAGAACGGCTGCCCACTGCCTGCTGCCTACTACCTGCTGCCTACTGCCCCTGAGCTTGCCGAAGGGCTGCTGCACCTGCGAACTGCGAACCATTTCCCCCGATCGTTGGATCGATCGTGCAAAACCCGTCCCCGGGAGATGTTCCAGGCATGGATGTGAAGGATAGTTTGCGATCGATCCACATGATGTGAAATGACCCTGACCTCCCAATTGGACGAGATGCTGGTGGCCCTGCGCCAAACCCATGCGCGGCTGCTGGCACCGATGGACCACCAGCAATTGCTGCTGCCCTCCGACCCCGAGATCTTTGTTGAAGACGTATTGCAATACGTGATGGATGAATGGAAGGCCGACCTGTTGAAGGAGGGCCATGCGCTCGAGGAGATCAGCTCGTGGAAAGACCCCGTGAGCCACTACCCGCGTTTTGAGCTGCGTGTGCGCGGCGGTGCCAAGCTCGACCTGCTCTTCACCGGCAGCTACCCCGAAACGCTGCATCTGCACGTTTCCAAGACCATGGCCAACAAGAACCAGTTTAGCGACGCCCAGGCCATTCAAGTCCCCCTGCGCGTGAGCAACGACCCCCACGCGCTGCTCTTCTCCATCATCGGCGGGCTGAAGGAATTCTCCAAGAAGGGCTGAAGCGCCCTGCCTGGCATGTACACGCTGTACATCACGCGCCACGCGAAAAGTTCGTGGGCCGCCCCCGGACAGGATGATTTCGACCGGCCCTTGAACGAGCGCGGACTGCGCGATGCCCCGCTCATGGCACGGCAGTTCGCCGAGCGGGGTGAACCAGTGCCCTTGCTGGTGAGCAGCACGGCCAACCGCGCGATCACCACGGCCCGGGCCTTTGCCAAGGCATTGGGAGGGGTGCCGATCATGGAGCAACCTTCTCTGTACCATGCATCGCTGGAATTGCTGATGGAAGCGGTGGAACGCTTGCCGGCTGAAGCCAAGAGCGTGATGCTCTTCGGCCACAACCCCGGCCTGAGCGAACTGGTGGAGCACCTCACCGGCGGCAACCTCGGAACCATTGATCCATGCACCACCGTGCGTGCCGACCTGCATATAGGCAGCTGGAAGGAAGCAGCAAGCGATACCGGCTCGATGGTGTGGTGGCAAGCACCGGAGCGGCGCTAGCCGATCACAGCCGCTCCCGGTAGATGCTCCGCTTCTGCAAGGAGCCCGTTGGCCGCCAGATGTAATACACCTGCCCGGCGTGCACCTGCACCCGTTGCGGCCACGGAACGCTCAAGCGGAGAGCGGTGCCCAGTTGTCCCGTCACCGGGTCGATGCGCCGCAACCAGGTGTTCCCGTTCCGTTGGAATTCCGCGAATACCTGCCGGGTAACTCGGTCCTGCACCAGGCGCCCGCTCCAGCAGCGCGCTTCTTCCCCGTCCCGGTAGGCCAGTTGCACGGAAGGCAGCTCCGTGAACGACCGCGTGAACTTCCGCAAGCTGCCGCGCGCATGATCGAACACGAGCAAGGTGTCACCCTCCACGAACAAGGGCGCATACAAGGGCCGGTACCAGAGGTTGTGGCTGAAACCGGACATGAAGCCCGCCACGGTTTCCTTGTCCACGCCAAGATCCGTTGCCAGGTTCATGGCCAATACCTTGTCGGGGCCTTTCATGTATTTGTACGCGCTCCGGAACAGGTCCATCATGAAGCTGTCCACCACGGAGCATATGCGCCGCAGGGTATCTTCAGCAGGGCCGTAGGCCAAGTGATCCAGTGCAGGGTACTCCGCGTTGGCGTTGGAACCCAGCACCCAACCGGGAATGCTGTCCGTCCATGGGAGCACCTTGGCCCGCAGGTCCTCCAAACTGAACGGCCGCAGTTCCAAACCTTGGGTGCCCACCGCCACGCCGAAGGCCTGCCGCGTGCCTTCGATCACCACTTGGTTGCGCAGGTCATGGCGCAATCCGAACACATCCTCCGGCACTGCACATGAAGCGATCTCGAGGAAGCTCGTGTCAAGCAGCACCAAGCGCACCTCGCGCAGGATCTCCTTGCCGGCGTCGCCTTCCGTCCGCAACAGCCGCGGGTGTTCGTAGGCCAGCACCCACAGGCCCGCATCGTTGACCAACAAGTCCGCGGCATGCAGGTCGGTGCGGCGGAACACTTCCTCCGGAGCGGCACGCCCAACGGTGATCGGTGGCAGCAACTCGTCGCGTTGCACCAGGCGCACCTCAATTGGTGCGCCGTCATGCAGGGCGGGCACGCGTTGCTCATGGGGCATGTAACCCGTATGCGCAAAGCGCAACCGCACGGCCGCCTGCCCTTCCCAGGAAACCAGCGCCCGGCCTTGCTCATCGGTGATCCACAGCACTGCTCCTTCCAGCGATATGGCCACACCGGCAATGGGGGCACTGCTCACGCTGTCCTTCACCAGCACCATGCAGTCCTGCCGTTGCGCGATGCACCAGCAGGCCCATGCGCATGCACCTGCCAAGGCCAGCAGCCGGTGAATTTGATTCCCGCCCATTCCCAGCCGTAAGATGCAACAACCGGGTGAAATGCACAGCGCAGCCTCCCCGCTTGCCGCAGTTTCACTTCTGCTGCACCCTGAAGTCCGCAATGGCTATGCCCTTTCAACCTTGCCACCGCCAGGTGCACGGAAAATGGCCGCCATCGGTACCGTGGCCGCCGCACATGCCAGAAGAAACAGCGGCCATTGGAACACCTGCGGAACATAGCCTTCCAGCGCGGTCATGGCGGGTGCGCCAACGGTCCGGCCAGGTGCCGTGGCGATCAGGTAGCGCACAGGTTCCTCCATGAAGGTGAACAGCATGGTGGCGCCAGAGAGCACCAGCAGCATCCATTGCCAACGGCGCAGTTGAAAGTGCTGGTCGCGTTCCCTGCGGCGCAGGATCGCAACGGCAAGCACCATCAATCCCGCCGAAACCAGGCACGGCGCCAGCACCGGTCCCACCCAAACCGTGGGCAACAGAAAGAGCACGTCCCAGGTAAGGAAGCTCGCGGGCCAGTCCAACAGCAGTTTCAGGAACACGTAGTAGAAGATGTCCCACACGGCGAACGACCAGCAGAACCAGGCGAAGCGTTCCAAGCGCTTGCGGCCGAGCAGCGCGCCCGGAGCCAGCAGCATCACCAGTGTTGCGGCTTCGCGCAGCAGCTCCGTCAACACCAATTTCCCGTCCAGCGGTTGCAGCGGAAATGTGAAGCCGTCCGGGTAGGCCACGGCCCGCAAGTACACCACTACCGCCGCTTCCAGGAAGCCCATGGCCACGGCAAAGGCCGTTGCCCATGGCCACACCGCCCCAAAAGTCCTTGGTGATGGATGTTTGTTCATCGCCGCTTCCCCTGCACGGGGATCTAACGGTGAACGATGCAAGCTTGTGGATCCTTGTGTGCGGCGATCCTATTCCGTGCCGACCACCCAGCCGTGCGTGTCCGGCTTGTGCCCGCGGCGAATGTCATCGAGCATCTTGCCGATGAGGTTCACCTCGCTGTCCGCGCCCAGGTCGGGCAATTGCAGGTCTTCACCTTTGTATCCCACCACCTTGATCGGGGCGATGGTGGCGGCAGTGCCCGCACCGAAGGCCGCACTCACCCTGCCGTTGCGGATGCCGGTGACCACTTCATCCACGGTGATCTTGCGCTCGGCCGTCTTCAATCCTTTCTCCCTGGCCAGGGTAAGGATGCTGTCCCGCGTGATGCCCGCGAGGATCGTGCCGTCCAGGCTGGGCGTGGTGAGCACACCATCAATGATGAAGAACACGTTCATGGTGCCGCTCTCCTCGATGTACTTGTGCTCCATGGCATCCGTCCACAGGTTCTGGTGGTAGCCGATGTCCTGTCCCATCTTGGAGGGGTAGAGGCCGCCGGCGTAGTTGCCTCCGCATTTCACCTCGCCGGTGCCGCCGGGAAATGCGCGGCTGTACTCGAGCTCCAGCTTCACGCGCAGCGGCTCCTGGTAATATCCGCGCACCGGGCAGATGAAGATCATGAAGCGGTAGCCTTCACTGGGCTTCACGCCGATGTATTCATCGCTGGCGAACAGGAAGGGCCGGATGTAAAGGGCGGCGTCCGCGCCCTGTGGGATCCAGGCGGCATCCATGCGCACCAGTTCCTTCAAGCCCTCCAGGAAGGTGTCTTCGGGAACCGGCGGCATGCACATGCGTACGGCGCTGCGCGCCATGCGGGCAATGTTGGCCTGGGGGCGGAACAGATTCACCCGGCCCTGGTCGTCGCGGTAGGCTTTCATGCCCTCGAAGATGGTCTGCGCGTAGTGCAGCACCAAGGTGGCCGGGCTCAGCTCCAGATCGCCGTAGGGCATGATCTTGGGCTGTTGCCAGGCACCATCGGCATAGTCCATCACGAACATGTGGTCGGTGAAGACGCGGCCGAACTTGAGGTGTTCGAGATCGGTTTCCGGAAGGCGGGATCTTTTCACTCGCTGGATATCAATGGCCGATGCTGTTCTGATCATGGCATAGCGGTTTGTGCCAAAGGTAACCCAAGTGCACGGGATGGGTCCAGCCCCACGTCGCGTATCCTTGTGGTGCGAATGCCGCAGGATGTCCATAGGGTGCTCAAGGAGGTCTGGGGCTTCACCGGCTTCCGGCCCGTGCAGGAGGAGGTAGTGCGGGCCGTGATGGACGGGCGTGATACGCTGGCGCTGCTGCCCACCGGCGGGGGGAAAAGCCTTTGCTTCCAGGTGCCTGCGCTGGCCATGGGAAAGCTGTGCATCGTGGTGTCCCCGTTGATCGCCCTGATGAAGGACCAGGTGCAGCGCCTGCAGCAGCTGGGCGTACGGGCCAAGGCCATCACCAGCGGCATGGCGCACCGGGAGATCGACAACACGTTGGACAGTGCCGCCCACGGTCGGCTGGATTTCCTCTACGTCTCACCCGAGCGCCTCGGCTCGGAGCTCTTCGCCGCGCGGCTGCCGCGCATGCCCGTGGGGCTGATCGCCGTGGACGAGGCGCACTGCATCAGCCAGTGGGGCTACGACTTCCGCCCGGCGTACCTGCTGGTGGGCAAGCTCCGCGAGGTGCACCCTGCGGTGCCGGTGCTTGCGCTCACCGCCTCCGCCACTCCCGAAGTGGCGGACGACATCATGCAGCGCCTGGCCTTCCGCGTGCCCAACCTGATGCAAGGCTCCTTCCGCCGGCCCGAGCTCACCTTCTGGGCCAGCCGTGGCGAAGACAAGCTCGGGCGGCTGCTGCGCATCGCCGGCAAGGTGCCCGGCAGCGGCATCGTGTACCTGCGCAACCGCCGTGGCACCGTGCAAACCGCCCAATTCCTCCAGCAGCACGGCATCCCTGCCGAAGCCTACCACGCCGGCCTGCCCGTGGAAGAACGCGACCGGGTGCAGCAACTGTGGGCCACTGGCGCCCTGCGTTTCGTGGCCGCCACCAATGCGTTCGGCATGGGCATCGACAAGGCCGACGTGCGCTGCGTGGTGCACCTGGAACCCCCGCCCGACATGGAAAGCTACTATCAGGAAGCAGGGCGTGCCGGGCGCGACGGCCGACCGGCCTACGCCTTTCTGCTGGCCCATGCTTCTGACGAGCAGCAGCTGCGCGAACGCCTCGAAGCCTCCTTTCCCTCCTTGGCCGAAGTGAGACGCGTGTACCAGGCTTTCGCCGACCAGCACCGCATTGCCATGGGAGCCGGTGCGTTTGAAGCCTACGACCTGGACCTGCCCGCCTTGGCGAAACGCACCGCGCTGCACACCTCCACGGTGCACAACGCCATGAAAGCCCTGGAGCTCGGCGGGCTGCTGGCGCTTTCCGACGGGGCCCACAGCCCCACCCGCGTGATGATGCGCGCCGACGGCACCACCGTGCACGGCCTCTGCATCACCAACCAACGCTGCGGGCCTTTGCTCGAGGCCATGCTGCGCAACTACGGAGGGCTCTTCGAGGAACCCGCCATCATCGACGAGGAGCGGCTCGCCCAACAACTCAAGTGCCCGGTGGACCACGTGCGCTCCTTGTTGAAGGAGATGGCCCGCGACCAGGTGATCTTCCACTTCCCGCGCAAGGACCTGCCCACGGCCACCCTGCTCACCCCGCGCCAGGATGCCATGCGCCTGGCCCTGGAGCCGCAAGCGCTGCAACTCCGCCACGAGCGCGCACGCACCCGCTTGGAAACCATGCTGCAATTCACCTTCCGCGATACCGGCTGCCGCGAATCCGCCGTGCTGCGCTACTTTGGCCAGCCTTCGATGGAGCGATGCGGACGCTGCGACAATTGCAAGGCCATGGACCATCCGAGCACCGTTTCCGAACCGCCCATGCGCTGGAGCCAGGACGAGGGCGGGCGCACACCGGCCGGCAACCCATGAGGCCGCACAAGCTTCCCCGAACCTTCTACGACCGGGCCGACGTGACGGCCGTGGCCCGCGACCTGCTCGGAAAGGTCCTCGCCACACATTTCAACGGCCGGATCACCGCCGGCATCATCACCGAAACCGAAGCGTACAACGGGGCCGGTGACCGCGCCTCGCACGCCCATGGCGGAAAGGTGACCCCGCGCAACCGCATCATGTACGGCCCGCCCGGCTTTGCCTACATCTACCTGTGCTACGGCATCCATCACCTCTTCAATGTAGTGACCAACAAACCGGGCGTGGCCCACGCCGTGCTCGTGCGCGCGCTGCATCCGGTGGACGGGGTGGAGCTGATGCGGCGCCGAAGGAACAGCCGGCACCTGTCCACCGGAGGGCCCGGCACCCTTGCACAAGCCTTGGGCATCCGCACCAGCCACAACGGATGCGATCTGCTCGGCGACCTGATCTGGATCGAGGACCGGCGCATTGCCGTGCCCGACGCTGCCATTGTCACCGGCCCGCGGATCGGCGTGGACTATGCCGGCGACGATGCCCTGCTTCCCTACCGCTTTCATTTCGATCCACGCATCCTGCCATGAACCATCGCATCCTATTTATGGGCACGCCTCCTTTCGCCGTGGCATCGCTCAACGCGCTTATCCATGCCGGCATGCACGTGGCGGGCGTGGTCACCGCGCCCGACCGCCCCGCAGGAAGAGGGCGCCAGCTGCGCATGAGCGCCGTGAAGGAGCGCGCCCTGCAACTCGGCCTTCCCGTATTGCAGCCCGCCAACCTCAAGGACCCCGCCTTCCACGAACAGCTCGACGCGCTCGATGCTTCCTTATATATAGTGGTCGCCTTCCGCATGTTGCCCAAAGTGGTGTGGCAACGGCCCGCACTCGGCACCGTGAACCTGCATGCCTCCCTGCTGCCCAACTACCGGGGAGCCGCACCCATCAACTGGGCCATCATCAATGGCGAGGAGCGCACCGGGGCCACCACCTTCCTGATCAATGAGCAGATCGATACGGGCGACATCCTGCTGCGCGAAACCGAGCACATCGGACCCGCCGATACCGCCGGTACCCTGCACGACCGGTTGATGGCCACGGGTGCGGAGCTCCTCGTGCGCACGGCCAAGAACCTTTTCGATGGCACAGCCTTCCCCATCCCCCAGGAGCAATACGCCGGCGACGATCGCAACGAAGCGCCCAAGCTCACCCCGGCGAACTGCCGCATAGACTGGCACAAGGATGCCCGGCACGTGCACAACCTGGTCCGCGGCCTTGCGCCCGCACCCGGGGCATGGACCACCTGGAACATGGAAGGACAGGCAGAACGCCAATTGAAAGTGCTGGCAACGCGCCTGGTTCCTCCACCTGCGGAACGGCACGCTCCCGGCACCGTGATCTTCATGCGCGATCAACTTGTGGTGCCATGCGGCAGCGGAGCGATCGAAGTGCTGCAGCTGCAACTGCAGGACAAGCGCCCCATGGACACCGCATCCTTCCTGCGCGGCCTGCAGCAACGCGCTGCGGTGGTGCTGCGCTGAACACCTTGCGTGCACGTGCACCCGGTGGCGCACCAGCCGGTGCGCCACCGGGTGCGCCGATGCCGCCATGTGCTGAAACCCTTGCTATCAGGGCGATTGCGGGCTACTTATGAACAAACACCCCCATTTATCAACATTTTCCGGAGGGGCCGTCTGAAACCCTTGACAGCAGGGCATTCGCGGATACATTTGCCAGTGTCCTCAAACAAACACTCTAAACCAACGCACAACATGGGACTGAACAAAGCAGAACTGATCGAATCCATCGCCGCCGAGGCGAAGATCTCCAAGGCTGACGCCAAGCGCGCCCTGGACGCCTTCGTGAACAACACCACCAAGGCCCTCAAAAAAGGTGATCGCGTGGCCCTCGTCGGCTTCGGCACCTTCAGCATTGCCAAGCGCGCCGCCCGCAAGGGACGCAACCCCCAAACCGGCAAAGAGATCAAGATCGCTGCCAAGAAGGTGGTGAAGTTCAAAGCCGGTGCCGACCTGAGCAAGAAGGTGAAGTGATCACCGACCACATTCCGAAAGGGTCCTCCATCCATGGGGGACCTTTTCTTTTGTAGCCCCTTACACTCCTGCCACCATGGCCACCGACGCTGAACGCTACGCGCAACTCGCCCCCTTCATCACCGATCACAAACGCGCGCTTTTCGACCGCATCGCACCCGGGCGCACCAGGCACCTCACCGTGGTGCTCGAAGACATCTACCAACCGCACAACGCCAGCGCCGTGGTGCGCACCGCCGACCTGGTGGGCGTGCAGGACGTGCACATCATAGAGAACAGGAACAAGTACACGGTGAACCCCGACGTTACCCTGGGGTCGTCGAAATGGATCGACATGATCCGCTACCGCGAACCAGGTGCCGACAACTCGGCGCGTTGCATTGCCGCACTGAAGCAGCAGGGCTACTTGATCGTGGCCACCTCGCCCCGCGCCGACAGTGTTACGCCCGAATCCATCCCGTTGGACAAACCTCTGGCGTTCTGCTTCGGCACCGAACTCACCGGGCTGGGCGATGGCATGATGAAGCACGCCGACCTCTTCCTGCGCATCCCCATGCACGGCTTCACCGAAAGCTTCAACATCTCCGTGTCCGCCGCCATCGTGCTCTATACCGTGATGCAACGCTTGCGCAGCAGCGACGTTCCCTGGCACCTGCGCCCCGAAGAGCTCGATGCCCTCAAGCTCTCCTGGGCACGCAAGACCGTGCATTCGGCCAAGCACCTGGAAGCACGCTTCAACCAGGAAGAAGGAACGTGAGCACCAACGGACGTTGCTGACGGCCCGTGTTCGAAGTGGCCGTTCGCCCGCGCCGGCACCAAGGCATGCAGGCGCATGGCATGGATCGATCAGCTGATGCAGAGACTTCATTGCACCACTGAATGCCTTCCGCAACGATGCAGCGATGGACCGATGGCGCCACGGCATGATCGAACCAAGGCCTTATCGATGGCGGCTGCAGCAATTGAAAGAACCCCAAACCATCGACAGCAACATGGCAGGCAACCGGCATCGCATGGCCGGACCGGTGATCAAAGGAGAAAAAAATGATCGCGACCTCCTGCTTGATCATACGGCAACAAGCATCAACCAACGTGTTGGACCAATGCTCCCGGCACCTGCCGCGCTTGCATGAGATCGATCCAATGCCTGTCAAAAACAGTAGTGCCCACGCGGCTTCCAGAAGGATGGCAACACCTGCGTGCAACCTTGTTGCATGCGTTGGGGAGTGAGCGCATGCACCAGGTTCTTAACAGGCATACGTGGAGAAATGAAACCATGCATTGCTGCATTGCGTTACAGCACGCCGATAGATTTGGCACAAATCCTAAACACTCCAGACAATGGGTAAAGGTGATATGAAGACGAAGAAAGGCAAGCGTACCGCCGGTAGCAAAGGCAAGGCCCGTCCTGCCAAGCGCACGGTAGCCACTGCCAAGAAAGCCGCTGCGAAAAAGGCTGCGCCCAAGAAGAAGGCCGCTGCCAAGAAGGCTGCGCCCAAGAAAAAGGCTGCCGCCAAGAAGGCTGCGCCCAAGAAGAAGGCCGCTGCCAAGAAGAAGTAAGCGACTTGACCGCTACAGAAGCAAAGACCCCCGAGCGATCGGGGGTCTTCTGCATCAGGGCCCTACCATGCGCAGCATGCGGTCCGATCACGGTTGCAAGCGCATGCGCTGCCAACTGCCATCACCGAAGCGCTCGTAGGCCAACCGATCATGCAACCGATTGGCACGGCCTTGCCACAGTTCCATGCGCACGGGCCGTACCAGAATGCCGCCCCAATGTTCAGGCCGCGGCACTTCCATGCCCGCAAAGCGTTCGCTCCAACGCGTGAACCGCTCCTCGATCGCTTCCCGGTTCTCCACCATGCGGCTTTGGTCGCTGCACCAGGCGCCGATCTGGCTTTCACGCGGGCGGCTTGCGAAGTAGGCATCGCTTTCGTCCTCGGGCAACAGCTCCGCCCTTCCTTCCACGCGCACCTGCCGCTCCAGTGCAGGCCAGTAGAAGAGCAGCGTGGCACGCGGGTCGCGCTCCAGGTCCATGGCCTTGCGGCTGTTGTAGTTGGTGAAGAACGAGAACCCGCGTTCATCCACCTGCCGCAACAACACCACCCGGCTGCTCAAGCTCACGCTGCCCACCGTGGACAGCACCATGGCGTTATGGTCCGGCAGCCCGCTCTGCTCCGCCTCATCCAACCACGCGGCAAAAAGTTGCACCGGGTCCATCCCCGCCTCTGCTTCACCCAAGGTCCGTTTGCCATAATCCGTGCGTGCCGATACGATGCGTTCCGCTGCCATGTGTGCTGGTTGTTCGATGGGCCGAAGTTACCTGTGCCTATGCCATGCAAGGGATCCATTATCTTTAAGCCATCCACCATGGCATCAGACCCGCTGGAGTTCGACCCGCCCAACCCCATGCCTCCCCAACAAGGCACCTTGCTGGTGAGCGGCCCGTACTTGCCCGACCCGTACTTCCGCCGCACGGTGGTGCTGTTGTGCATGCACGATCAACAAGGCAGTTTCGGCCTGGTGCTCAACCGTCCCACCGGCATGGGCGTGGACGACCTGATGGACGATATGCCCAAGCTCTCTTCACCCGTGGGCATCGGCGGACCGGTGCAAAGCGGCAACTTGTTCTTCCTGCATACCCTTGGGCCGCGCATTGAGGGTTCGCTGCCCGTGTTGGAAGATGTGTACATGGGCGGCGACTACGCGCAGCTGCGCGAGATCCTCACCTCGGCGCCCAACCTCGCACGCCACGTGCGCTTCTTCGTGGGCTACAGCGGTTGGGGCGAGGAACAGCTGCACAAGGAGATCGAGCAACGGTCCTGGTTGATCCATCCGGCCAATAAAAGATCCGTGATGCAGGTGCACCCCTCCAGCCTGTGGGCCGATACCCTGCGCGCCATGGGGCCGACCTACGCGCCGCTGGCCAACTTCCCCGAGGACCCCTCGCTCAACTAGCGCCGCACCTTTTCCACCAGCAGGTCCTGCAACCGCAACGCCATGCGGTGACCATAGCGCTTGGTGCGGTAGGTGCCCACCCACTGCACACCGGTGGCCGCATTGGTGAAGAAGAGCTCATCCGCCACCAGCAGGTTCTGCGGGTTCAGCGAGCTCTCGTACACCTTGATCTTGTTCTCCAGCGCAAGGTTCACCACCTGCATGCGCATGACGCCTCCGATGCAGCCGTCGCTCAGCGGGGGCGTGTACAGCACACCATTGCTCACAATGAACATGTTGCCCGAGCTGCTCTCAATGATGTTGCCCCGGTCGTTCTGCAGCAGGCAGTTGTCCAAGTGGTGGTCGATGCACCAAAGGCTGGCCATCACATACAATTGCGCACCGAGGGTCTTGTGCACCGATAGCATGTTCACCGGCTTGCGCATGGCGGGGTATAGGTCTACCGTGAAGCCGCGTTCGTTGAGGATGTAGTTGCCATGCTCCACCGCGAACAGCTCCAAGGCATAGGCGCCCTTGTTGCCATGCGGCCGGTAGTATCCCGGGGAATCGCGGTACACGGTAAGGCGGCAGCGCGCATCCTTCAGCCCGTTGCGTCCGAGCAGTTCGCCGATGGACTGTTCCAGCCGCCCGCGGTCCAGTCCTTCCGGTTGATCAATGCGCAAGGCACGCAAGCCTTCGGTCAACCGCGACCAGTGGGCATCCAGAAAGCAGGCACGGCCGTTGACGATCCTGATCGTTTCAAACAGGCCATCGCCGTAATGGAATGCGCGGTTGTCCATGGGCAACACCGGCCCGTCGGCCGGATACAGCACACCGTTCAAGTTCACTTCCATTGGATCGATCCCTCGGATTTCAATACGGACGGCAAAAAAGCATTGGCCTCCACCAGCACGCCCCGCACCCCGGCGGCGCGGGCGGCCTCCACGTCGCGGGGGCGGTCGCCCACCATCAACGACCGCGCCGGATCGATGCCCCACCGCGCCATGGCGCGCTCCAGCAACAAGCTGCCGGGCTTGCGGCACAGGCACCGCCCCTGTGAGGGATGATGCGGACAATAGTAAATGGCATCCAGCATTGCGCCCTGTTCAGCCAGCCGCGCGCGCAGGGCGGCATGCAGGCGGTCCACATCCGCGTGCCCGTAAAGCCCCAGGCCGATGCCGCTCTGGTTGGTGATCACCACCACCACCAGCCCCGATGCACGCGCGGCGTTCACGCATGCGGCCACGCCCGGCAGCACTTCAAAGTCCTCCAGGCGCCAGGTATGCACGCCCCGTTCGCGGTTGATCACCCCGTCACGGTCAAGGAATAGCGCCGCTCTGCCCTGCTGCATGTCAAAGACCCATGGTGCTGAAAAAATGGGGAACCGCGCCGGGATCCACCAAGGCCGTGAAGGCGATGCCGAACAGTGCGCCGAAATAGTGCGCATCATGCGCGATACCGTCTCCGCCCCGCTTGCTCATGTACCATTCATAGGCCAGGTACAAGGCCCCGAAGATCCAGGCGGACATGGGGATGGGCAGGAAGATCAGCATCAGCTTGGTGTCCGGATGCAGCAGGATGAAGGAGAAGACCACGGCCGATGTGGCGCCCGATGCGCCCACGGCGCGGTAGGCCGGATCATGGCGGTGCTGGTAATAGCCCGGCAGCGAACTGAGCACGATGCCGCCCAAGTAAAGGACCACATAAGCCACCCGGGCCTGCCGCCCCAGCAGCTCCCCGAACGCTTCTTCCACGGCCGTGCCGAACATCCACAACACATACATGTTCACCAGCAGGTGCATGATGCTGCCATGCACGAAGCCGTGCGACAGGAAGCGGAACCAATCCCGCCGGGCCTGGATCACGAACGGCTGGAACAGGAGGCTCTCGAAAAGGGCCGAATTCCTCAACGCGGCCAGCGATACCAGCACGGTAAGCGCAATGATCACCAAGGTGATGGACATGGGCGCAAGTTAGCCCCCGCCCGCCATGGTGCCGGGAGCATTGCCATGGCAACTGCATCCAACATGACCGCAATTGAACTGGCTTGATGGAAATGGGCAACATGCAGGGCCACCACTGATGCTATCCGATGTTTGCCCTTGGAGCATTGCCCCGCATGGTTTGGTACCGGGCAGGTGGGCCGACCGCCGTGCTCCTGGGCGCACCGGCCTTGCTGAACGGCCATGGCCTGCTCGCCGCACCGCATCGCGGCCTTGGTCAGTAAGTATGGTCACGCACGATGCGCCACCCGGCCGGTGTGCGATACCACAGCAGGCTGAAGCCCCCGGCGAGCGTATCCGCGGCACGCGCCAAACGCCAACGGCCGGTGCACCACGCATGATCTTTGCCGACGGCCAGCACCTCGAGCTGCCCGAAATCCAATCGCCCCATGGCCGCGGCATCCGGATAGCGGGCCTGATAGCGCTGCGTCACCACGGCCTTGCCGCAGGTGCGTTCCTCCCCGCTGATGAAGCATACGTCTTCCGCATAAGCTTCCATGAACCCGGGAATGTCCCCGGTGTTCCACGCCTGCACTTGGCGATCCATGGCCGCCCGAACCGCAGGCTCCGGTGCCCGTGGTGCACCGCAGCCCAACAGCAGGGCCATCGGCAACCAAGCACGGCTGCGTTGGAGCATGTTCATGGGGGCGGTGGCCAGCCGCTGGCCGCCACGAAGCTACAAGGCCTTGGCCCGTAGAACCTGGCACCGCTTGAAAAAACATGCCCCCCGGCATGATCCGGAGGGCATGTTGCGAAAGGTGTAGCGCGGGAGAGACTTGAACTCTCGACCTCAGGATTATGAATCCTGCGCTCTAACCAGCTGAGCTACCGCGCCAATTCGGGCCGCGAATATAGTACGATGCGCGAGCCTGTAAAATCCAAAATTCTCCTTGCAAGAAATGCCTGCCTGCTTACCTTTCCCCACACCCCATCAGCCTTGCAGACGACAACATGGCGAGACCTACTACAAGATCCCGTGCAAAGAAGGCCGCACCTGCCAAGAGGCGGGCGCCAAAGACATCCGCCACGCCCAAGGTCCGTAAACGCCCGGCAGCCACCGGAAAGCCGCCCGCGAAGGAGCGCAAAGCCAAGCCCGCCAAGCAGGTGAAGGCCGTGGCGCGACCGAAAGCCGTTGCAAAGAAAAAACCCGTGAAACCTGCCGCCAAGCCGGTAAGCAAGAACAGCAATCACCCGACCAAAAAACAGGTGGCCAAAGGCAATGCCAAGGGCGGCAAAGCGACCAAGCCGCCCGGCAGGAAGGTGGTGCAGAAAGCGGCCGGTACCAAGAAGCCCGGGGGCAAAAACAAGTTGGTGGCAAGGAGGCCCGTGGGCAAAGGATCTATCGCCAAGCCACCAGCTGCCAAGAAAAAAGCCGCAGCGAAAAAGCAGCCGCTGCTGAAAAGGGCCGCGCCCAAGGCGCCTTCCCCACAGGCCAAGGCAGGGAAGGACAAACCCGGCAGCAACGCCAAACCAAGGCCCGCGATCAAGAAGGCGGTAAACAAGAAAGCGGCCGGCCCGGTTCCCAAAGGCGCCGCTAAAAGCCCTTCCCCGCTGCCTGCTGCGCCGCCGGAGCCCGCGGTGCAAGGCCATGGCCAAACGGTGGAAGCATTGCCTCCCCAGCCCGCAAGGCCCGCGTTGAAGCAGCGCTTCCAGCTCGAATTCTACCTCAACGCCTCGGTGGCCTCGCTCTTCGAACTGATCAGCACCCCCAGCGGGTTCAGCGAATGGTTCTGCGATGATGTGAACGTCTCCGACGGGCTGTACACCTTTAAATGGGGCGATGATACCGAAGCCGCCCGGTGCATTGCCCAGTTCCCGGGGGAATACATGCGGTTCCGTTGGGCCGAAGACCAGCTGGAAGATCCCGGTGCCTTCTTTGAACTGCGCATCCGAGTGGACAGCATGACCAATGAGACCTGCCTGGTGGTGACCGACCATGCCTGGCCGAAAGATGTGGAGGAGGAACGCGCCTTGTGGGAAGCCCAGATCCACACCTTGATCCGGGTGCTGGGGGCCTGAGTCCAGGGCCTGAGGTTGCGGCCACCGTACAGCCGCTGGATCGCGCGATCTTTGCGCCCCGCGCATGAAGCGACTGCACCGCATGATCATCGGGGCCTACTGGGGGCCCTTGTTCGTCACGTTCCTGATCGTGCTCTTCCTGTTCAGCATGCAATGGCTTTGGAAATGGCTGGAAGACCTCATCGGCAAAGGGCTCCCGTGGGATGTGCTGGCCAAGCTGATCGCCTTCGCCACTTCGGCATTCGTGCCCGCCGTGCTCCCCCTGGCCGTGCTGCTCAGTTCCATCATGACCATGGGCGGCTTGGGCGAACGTTCCGAGCTGACCCCCATGCGTTCCGCCGGACTGGGCCTCTTCAAGATCCTGGCGCCGCTGCTGGTGTTCGTGCTGGGCCTGGCTTGCTTCTCCTTCTACTTCAGCAACAACGTGCTGCCCCTGGCCAACCTGAAGTTCCAGAGCCTGCTCTGGGACGTTACCCGCACCAAGCCCGCATTGAACCTGCGACCGGGCGTGTTCCAAGGCGGGCTCGACGGCTTTTCCATACGCGTGGGCAGCAAGAACGACCAAAGCGGCGAACTGCGCGACGTGCTCATCTATGACCACCGCAAGCCCTTCCAAGCCAACAAAACGGTGATCCGCGCCGAGAAAGGCACCATGGGCCGCAGTCCCGACAACCGGTTCCTGGTGCTGGTGCTGGAAAATGGCCGCATCTATGACGAGCAAAGCGGCACCGCCCCCCGCAGCAGCGGCAACCTGCCCTTGCTGCAAGGCCGCTTCCAACGCGAAGAAATCCACATCGACCTCTCCGGGCTGGGCATGAAGCGCACCGATGAAGACCTGTTCAAGGACCACTACAAAATGCTTACCCTGGGCCAGCTGGACTATGCGCAGGACAGCCTGCAGCGCCGCCTGCGGGAACGGGCTTCCGAACAGGACGGCAACATCCGCAACACCCTGTTCCCCTTCCGCCGCAATACGGATCCAGGGCCGCGCACCCGCAGGGCCCCGCCCGGCGGCGCCCTGCGCACCGCCCCTGCCGAGCCTGCCGTATGGTACCCCGTGGCCATGGACAAGGCACGCGCCGCCATCAATGAATTGGAGCATATGGCCTTGGAGCGCGCTGAACGCGGCGAGCAGATCGCCAAATTCCAGGTGGAGTGGCACCGCAAGCTCATGCTGGCCTTTGCCTGCGTGGTGTTCTTCTTCATCGGCGCACCGCTGGGCGCCATCGTCCGCAAGGGCGGCATGGGCCTGCCCGCCGTGATCTCCATCCTCTTCTTCCTGGTCTTCCACATCATCAGCTATTCCACCGAGCAAATGGTGAAGGCGGGAACTCTCCCCCCTTGGCCCGGCATGTGGATCAGCACCATGGTGCTCCTGCCCATCGGCATGTTCATCACCTGGAAAGCAGCAACCGACAGCCCCCTGTTCGACCGCGATGCGTATGATCGCGCGTGGAGCAGGTTCCGTTCCACCTTCAAGCCCCGCCATGCGCATCCTCCAGCTGTGCAATAAGCCGCCTTACCCGCCGATGGACGGCGGCGCCAAGGCCATGCACAACATCACCCGAGGCTTGTTGGAGGCCGGCCACCAAGTGAAGGTGGTGTGCATCAGCACCCCCAAACATCCCCTCCGGGTGGCCTCCATCCCCGAGGACTACCGCGCGCAAACCGCCATTGAAGGCGTGTTTGTGGACACCGGGCTCAACATCGTGGACGCCTTCACCGACCTGGTCACCGCCGACAACTACAACATCAGCCGCTTTTTCTCCCCGGACATGGACATCCGGCTGATCCAGCTCCTCTCCCAGGAGGAATTCGACATCATCCACCTGGAGAGCCTCTTCGTTACGCCCTACATCCCCACCCTGCGCCGTTACTCCAAGGCCAAGATCGTGCTGCGCTCGCACAACCTGGAGCACGTGATCCAGGAGCGCATCGCCCAAGGTGAGCGCAACTTCCTCAAGCGCCCCTACCGCAAGTTCCTCGCACGCCAGCTCAAGCAGTACGAGCAGGCCGTGCTCAAACAGGTGGACGGCGTGGCCGCCATCACTGCGGCCGATGCCCTGCATCTGGAAAGCCATGGCAGCGGCACGCCCATCGCCACCATTCCCTTCGGCGTGTGGCCCGCGGAGTTCGAGGCCGCCTGGCCGCCGGGGCCGCTCATCTTTTTCCACCTGGGCAGCATGGACTGGCTGCCCAACGAGGAAGGAATACGTTGGCTGCTGCGCAACGTATGGCCTTCGGTGATCCAGAAACACCCCGGGGCCCAATTGCACTTGGCAGGTATACGCATGCCCAAGGACCTGATCCGCACGCGCCTACCGGGCACCACCGTTACCGGCCGCGTGCCCGATGCCCTGCGCTACCTCGCACAGCGCCATGTGATGCTCGTTCCCTTGTTCAGCGCCGGGGGCATGCGCGTGAAGATCATCGAGGGCATGGCCATGGGCAAATGCGTGATCAGCACCACCATGGGCGCCGAAGGCATCCCCTGCAGCCCCGGCCACAACATCCTGCTGGCGGACACGGCCCAGGCGTTCATTGAACAGATCGACCTCGTGCTGGCCGAACCCATCCGCGCGGAGCAGATCGGCATGCAGTCCATGGCCTTGGTACGCCAGTACCACAACAACACCTTGATCATCCAAGATCTGCTGGCCTTCTACCACGGCCTGCCGCCGAAATGAAATTGCTGGTGGTCCTTTCCCGCCCGCCCTATCCGCTGGAAAAGGGCGACAAGCTCCGCGCCTACCACCTGGTGAAGCGCCTTGCCGACAAGCATGAGATCTTCCTCTTCTGCCTGAGCGACCAGCGCCTGAAGCGCGCCGATGAGGAGCACCTGCGCACCATTTGCGCCCACCTGCGCGTGGTGCACATCCCCTGGTGGAGGATCCTGTGGCGCATGGCCGCAGCACCCTTCTCCCGCCTGCCCTACCAGGTGAGCTACTTCCACCACCGCCACGCCCAGCACGCCATCGACCAGGTGATCGATTCCTTCCGGCCCGACCATGTGCTGTGCCAGCTGGTGCGCACCACCGAATATGTGCGCCACCGCTACCGCCTGCCCAAGACCCTGGACTATATGGACACCTTGAGCAAGGGCATGGAGCGCCGCGCGCGCAACGCCTCCCTGCCCTTGCGCATCCTGCTTAAAACCGAAACGCGGCGCTTGATCGGTTACGAGAACCTCATGTTCGACCTGTTCGACAACCAAGTGATCATCAGTGCCCAGGACCGCGACCTGCTCTACCACCCCGACCGCGGCAACATGCTCGTGGTGCCCAACGGCGTGGATACCGAATACTTCACCCCGCGTGTGGCCGAAAAGACGCACGACCTGCTCTTTACCGGCAACATGAACTATCCGCCGAACATCGACAGCGTGCTCTTCCTGGTGCACCATGTGATGCCCTTGGTGCACGCCCGGCGGCCCGGCACCACCCTGCTCATCGCCGGGGCCGACCCCGACCAGCGCGTGCGCAAACTGGCCCACGACCATCCGGAGGTCACCGTCACCGGGTGGATGAAGGACATCCGTGAGGCCTATGCCGCCGCGCAGGTGTTCGTGGCACCCATGCAGATCGGCACCGGCCTGCAGAACAAGCTGCTCGAAGCCATGGCCATGGGCATGCCCTGCGTATCCTCCGACCTGGCCAACAACGCCGTGGGCGCCGCACCGGGCCAGGCCATCCTCATCGGCCATGAACCCCAGGAATATGCCGACCACATCCTGCACCTGCTCCAGGATGCCGGGGAACGCAGCCGGCTGGCCCGCAACGGGCAGCAGTTCGTGCGCAACAGCTTCAACTGGGATGTGGCCGCCAACCGGCTCAGCGAGCTGATGGACGCCTCCCGCCTGCAGGATGCCCGGCAGCCCGCCGCGCCCCTTGCACCCTGACCGGCATCACGGGTGTAAATTTGCGCCCGTATCCTTCTTGCATGCATCCCCATGGTGAACCAGCCGCAGTTCGACAGCATTGAAAGCGCCATTGCCGACATCAAGGCCGGCAAACTGGTGATCGTGGTGGACGACGAAGACCGTGAAAACGAAGGCGACTTCATCACCGCCGCCCGAAATGCCACCCCGGAGGTGGTCAACTTCATGGCCACCCACGGGCGCGGCCTCATCTGCACCCCGCTCACCGAGGAGCGCTGCGCGCACCTGGGCCTGGACCTGATGGTGCAGGACAACACCGCGCTGCACCAAACGCCCTTCACCGTAAGCATCGACCTGCGCGGGCAGGGCACCACCACGGGCATCAGCGCCAGCGACCGCAGCAAGACCATCCTGGCCCTGATCGATCCGGCCACCACCGCCACCGACCTCGGCCGCCCCGGCCATATCTTCCCGCTGAAGGCCCGCAACGGCGGGGTGCTGCGCCGCGCCGGCCACACCGAAGCCACCGTGGACCTGGCCCGCTTGGCCGGCATGGAACCCGCAGGGGTGCTGGTGGAGATCCTCAACGAGGATGGTACCATGGCCCGCTTGCCGCAGCTGCGCGAGGTGGCCCGCAAGTTCAACCTCAAGCTCATCTCCATCGCCGACCTGGTGGCCTACCGCATGCGCACCGAGCGCTCCGTGGAACGCGTGGTGGAAGTGGAGATGCCCACCGTGCACGGCGATTTCCGCCTGTTCGCCTACCGCCAAAAGGATACCGGCGAAGAGCACCTGGCCCTGGTGAAAGGCACGTGGGCCCCGGATGAACCGGTACTGGTGCGCATGCACAGCAGTTGCCTTACGGGCGACATCTTCGGCAGCTGCCGCTGTGATTGCGGCCCCCAACTTCACGCCGCCATGGAAATGGTGCACCGGGCAGGCAAGGGCGTGGTGGTGTACATGCAGCAGGAAGGGCGCGGCATCGGCCTGGTGAACAAGCTCAAAGCCTACAAACTGCAAGAGCAAGGCGCCGATACCGTGGAAGCCAACCTCATGCTGGGCTTCGACATGGATGCCCGAGACTATGGCGTGGGTGCACAGATCCTGCATGACCTGGGCGTACGGAGGATCCAACTGCTCACCAACAACCCGAAGAAACGCTCCGGCCTGATCGGCTACGGGCTGCAGATCACCGCGAACGTCCCCATCCAGGTTGCCCCGAACAAGCACAACCACGGCTACCTGCTCACCAAGAAGCTGAAGATGGGCCACGAGCTGGACGTGTAAAAGCCGGTCGCATGGGCGGGGATCCAGCGGGCCAAGCCGACGCCCACCATGGAAGGGGCGTTGCCCAGATCCCTCCGGCCAGAGCGGGCCGGCTATTTCTTGCCGGTGATCAAGCGTGACAACTTGCGCAGGAACTCGCCCAGGGTATTGAACTCCTCGCGGTAGGCCAGGCCAACGCCTTGTGTGGTCAGCGCCTGATCCGCCTGGTTGAGGTTGCGGTCATTGCTTTGGCTGAAGGCCTTCAGGCGCAGCTTGCCATCCTGGGTAATGCTGTACTCGGCGGAAAAATCGCCGATGAGCGAATTGGCCCCCTGTTCGGTGCCGCCGGAACCATAGGCCAGGCCCAGGTTCGTGTTCAGCTGCAGGCGGTCGTTGAACACGGCGGTGGATACGGCCAGCTCCACTTCATCCTGCGAGATCAGGTCTCCGGTGCGCCAATTCACCCCCAGGTCGATGTTGCTGCTGAAGGAACTGAGCCAGTTGCTCAGCTGGTTGCTCAGCAGCTCGGTGCTCGTGGCGGCCGTGGCCCCGCCGAAACCGCTGCCCTCACCGGAGGTCGCCGTTGCATCGCTGGGCAGGAACCGGTTGAGCACGATCAAGGCAAATACCTGCTTGTTCATGTCATCCTGCGTGGCCAGCGCGCTGCGCACCTGGGTGCGCACGCCTTCGTCCACCGTGGGCAGTTTCACATCGAAGCCCACGTCCGGGTTCATCAGGTTGCGCGAAAGGTGCATGTGCACTTCCACGGGAAAGCGCTTTTTGTAGGCTTCGGTGCGCAAGGCCGCGGGGATCACGTCGTACAGGCTGGTGCGCAAGCGGTACACGGCATCCACGTTCAGGATCGCATCAAAGGGCGAGCCGTACCAGGTGATGTGCCCGCCGGGTTCCACGCTGAACCGCTTGTTCACCAAATTGCGCAAGGTGAAAAGGTAGTCGCCGTCCACGAGCTCCACATCGCCCTTCATGCTGAAGTCGCCCGAAGGCGTCACCGTCATGGCGATGTTGCCGCTGCCGCGCCCGCGCATGATGTCGCCCACCGTGGGGTCGAAGATGAGCTCGAAGCGGGCCTGGGGGGTAACGGCCACCTTCATGTCCAGCCGGATGCCGCTGAGGTCCACCTCCTGGTCCGCCGCGCCGCCCTCTTTGCCCAGCTCGGTGAAGTGCACGAAAGAGATGCCGCTGACTTCCTGGCTGGCGCCGAGCGGGAAGTGCACATCGGTGCCCTCGCCGGTGGCGGCATCCACGTTCACCTCCAGATTGTCCGCATAGCCGCTGATGCCCAGCATGCCCTGGGCGTAGGCCTTGCCGTAGTAGAGTTCATTGTTGTTGGCATCGGTGTCCAACACCTTCAACCCGTCCATCTCCATGCTCAGGTCGAAGTTCCAGTCCTTCAGGCCATGGTGGATGATGGTTCCATTGGCCAACGCCGTGTGGCCCTCATCATCGTGGATGCGCACCTGGTCCAAGGCGAACATGTCCGGCAGGATGTTCACCCGGTGGCTGAAGGAATAGTAGGTGTTCAGGTAGGCTATGCGCAACCCGGCCTGCTCGAGCTCGGCATAGCCATTGATCTGCGGGTCGGCCAGGCGGCCCGATACCGCGATCCTTCCGGTGACCTTGCCTTGGATGTCGCGGATGGCCTCCGGCATGTACGGGTCTATGAAGCGCAGGTCGAAGCGGTCCATGCGCAGCAACAGGTCCAATTCCTGCTCCTTGCCGGGCATGATGGTGCCTGAAAAGTCAAATGCCCGCAACGGCCCGCGCTGCAGGAAGCCGTTGACCTCGATGGCCTTGCTTTCCTCGCTGAAGGAGGCTGCAAAGCGCAGGTCGCCCACTGGCCGGTCCTCCACCGCCAAGCTGTCCACGCAGAGGTAGCTCACCAGATAGGGATCGCCATAGAGGTTGAACAAGCGCCCGTCACCGCTGATGAAGCCATGCACCACCGGCCCCTCGTACAAGGGTTCCAGGTTTTCCGAGCGCACGTTGAGCAATTCGAAGGCCAGGGCCATGGTGGGGTCTTTGCCCATGCTGCCGGCCAGCACGATATGCTGTTCCCCATTGTGCAGCAGCAAGCTGTCGATGGTGATGGTGGTGCTGTCCACCTGGATGTGCGCAGCATGGTCGTTGTGCCAAACGCCTTGGCCCAGGTCTATGCTGCTGGGCTCAAGGTCGATCGATAGGGAACCAGGCCCCTGCACCAGGGCGTTCACGTTCACCGTGCCGCTCATGCCCGCCTCTTTGGCCGCCCAGCGGGCCATGAAGCCCACTTCATCCTGGTAGGCCTTTCCGGTGATGTAGAGGCCGTCGAGCGCAATGCTGTCCTTGGCCACGCGGCCCATGCCCTCCAGGCTGAAGGCGAGCAGGTCCATGGTTTTGCCCAAGGTGATCCGCATGGAATCCGCAGCGAACCCCGCGTAGGTGAAATGCGGCAGCCGTGCATCCATGGCCAGATCGAGGTTGCGGCTGTCGAAATGGCCGGTGACTTCAGCGCCAGGGCCCAGTTGCATGCCCGGCAATATCACGTCCAGCAGCGGTTGGGGTCGGCCCAAGGTAGCGGTGAACTCAAAGTCCTGCACGGCCTGTGCATACTGCACCTGCTCCTGCAATGCGGGGAAAACACTGAACACCGTGCTCTGTAGCGCACCGGGCAACAACGTGGGCAGGAAGGTGCCGCGCACCTGCACGTCAGCCACGGAACTGCGCAGTTCCACCACCGGCACGCCTGCCTCCCGGGCGGCATCCAAGGCGATCGCCCCCAGGTCCACTTCCACAGAATCCTGGCAATAGCTCACGTGCTGCATGCGCACGCGTCCTTGCAGGCTGTCCGGCGCCAACACGCCTTGTGCCTGCACCTGCAGCTGGAGGTCGCTGTAGCCCGTACCGCCCATGAAGCCCAAGGCACGCAGGTCCAGCCGGTGCACGTCGGCGGAGAAGTCCACCTTGGGCCAGCGCCCGCGCAGGTCCGCCAGTCCCTTGAAGTCGAGCAAGGCCTTGGGATCGTTGCATTGCAGGGCGCCGTTGAAGAGGTTCTTCTCCAGCTTGCCGTTGATGGTGATGTTGTTGAGGGTATAATGCTCCAAGCCCAATTGCGGCACCATGCCCTGGATCACCGCTTCCATGGAAGCCGGGTCCTTGCCACGGGCTTCCACCTTGGCATCCGCCGAGATCAGCCCAATGGCGGTAGTTCCCAGCACCCGCCCCAGATGAAAGCCTGTGGAAGCCAAGTGCCCGCTGAGGTCGAACACTCCGGAAACCGTATCGCGCTCATAGGATATGTCGCTGCGCAGCGCGCCGGCCGCCGTGGTGGCCACGCCATAGGTGGTGAAGGAATTGATGAACCCGGTGAAGTTCCCTTCGAAAACCATATCACCGAGCCGCTTGACTTCATCGGGCACTTCAAGCCGACCTCCGGCCGTGAAGGGGGGTATTGGCAGCGCCGCCAGGTCAGCGGGGTTGGTGGCGATCCGTTCCGCGTGCAGCACAATGAAGGTGTTGGTGATGTCAGGCAAGCCGGTCATCTCCACATCCCCACGGAATTCCGAACGCGTGCCGAACCGCAGGTGCACGCCGCGCCCTTTGAGGCCGTTCACCCGGCCCTGCACCCGCCCGCCGAGTTCCAAGGCTAGATCCACCCCTTGCAGCTCGGGCGCAAAGAGCGCCACATCGGCGAACTGCAACCGGGTGCTGTCAAAGCGCCCTTCCATGAACACGTTGGAGGTGAAGTCGGAGAAATCGTCGTAGCTCTCCGTGCGCAGCTCGATGTCGCCGCGGATATCGCTGCCCGCACTGCCGCGGCGCTGCGGCCCGGTGACCAGGTGCAGGCCCTTGACCCGAACACCGCTGGGCGACACGCGTGCCCGGCCGCTCATGGTATCCACCACCAGGCCGCTGCGGTCGCTGAAGGCGAGCAGGTCGATGTTGAAGCGCACGGAATCGCCCACCACCAGCAGGTCCCTGCCGAGGATGTCCGCCGATGGAATGTCCACATGGTTCACGTCCACACCGAAGGGCAATGGGGCGTAATGGCCGTCATCGAAGGAAAAATGGAACGCACGGATGTCCACCTGGGAGCAGCGCAGGGTCCAAGGTGCGGAAGCCGCTGTATCCGCAGCCGACGGTGGGGCGATCTTGTTGAGCAGGTTGGTGAAATTGCTGCAGGGATCATCGGCATCGCGCTTCAGGGCGAAGCGCGAGCGGTGCAGCTCCAACCTGCGCACCTGCACCACGCGGGCCTTGGGCAGCACGGCCAATCCGCGGAGCCAGATCTCATCGGCCGCGATCAGGGTATCGCCGCGCAGGTCGGCGATGAACACCCCATGGAGGCGGTGCGGGCCGAATAGCCGCAATTCCACCCGCCCGATGTGCAGCTCCGTCCCCAGTTCCGCGCTGAGCTTGGCACTGAGCCGCTTGGCCAAGGCGGTCTGCACCGAAGGCAGCAGCAAGGCCACCACTGCTCCTGCCAGCAAGGCCACCATGGCGATCAGTACGCGGATCACCCGGCGGCTGGTGCGCCACGGCCTGGTTGCCCGCGTCCTTTTTCGTGCCATGTTTGCCCGGCTTGGCCCGATCCCTGCGATCTTCGTGCCTGATCGCGGCCAAATTAACCTTGCCGCCAGCCTCCCGTGCACCCGTTGATCCTCGGTATTGAAAGCTCCTGCGATGAAACCGCCGCTGCGGTCATCGCCGGGGGCGTGCTGCGCTCCAATGTGGTGGCCTCACAGGAGGTGCATGCCAAATGGGGCGGCGTGGTGCCCGAGTTGGCCAGCCGGGCCCACCAGGAACACATCGTGCCCGTGGTGCGCGAAGCGCTGGACAAGGCCGGGGTGGCCAAGGAGCGTTTGCATGCGGTGGCCTTCACCCGCGGGCCGGGGCTCATCGGTGCTTTACTGGTGGGCACCTGCTTTGCACGCTCCCTGGCCCAGGCATTGCACCTCCCGCTGCTCGCCGTGGACCATGTGCAGGCCCATGTCATGGCACACTTCATCCGTGACGGCGAAGACCGGCCCCAGCCTGATTTCCCGTTCCTCAACCTGACGGTGAGCGGCGGGCACTCCCAACTGGTGCTGGTGCGCTCACCGCTGGACATGCAGGTGATCGGCACCACCTTGGATGATGCAGCCGGTGAAGCCTTCGACAAGGGTGCCAAGGTGCTGGGCCTGCCCTACCCCGGCGGGCCCTTGGTGGACCGCTATGCCCAACTGGGCGATCCGAACAGGTTTCCGCTGCCCAAGCCCGCCATTGAAGGGCTTGACCTCAGCTTCAGCGGCATCAAAACAGCCTTTGTCGCGCTCGTGAACCGGGAGGAACGGGATCAGCCCGGTTTCAAGGAAGCGGAACGCAATGACCTCTGCGCCTCCCTCCAGGCGGCCATCATCGACCACTTGCTGGCCAAAGTGCGGCGGGCCATCCGCCAAACAGGCGTGGCCCACATCGGCATGGCCGGCGGTGTTGCCGCCAACAGCGCCCTGAGGCAACGCCTGGCGGAACTGGGCCGGCGCGAAGGGGTGCACGTGTTCACCCCGCCCATGGCCTACTGCACGGACAATGCCGCCATGATCGCCATGGCCGGCCACCATCTCTTCCTCGCTGGCCGCCATGCTGCCCTGGACGTGGTACCGGTACCGCGCAGCCATTGACCCGGGCGGCCCGCTACCTTTGCCTGTACATGCCCACCACGCATCCGTTGCTTCTCCCCGCCCTCTTCAGCCTTTGCCTGGCCTTCCCTGCACGGGCCCAACATGCCCCCGCGCTGATCGCGCAAGGGGACAGCCTACTGGCGCTGAAGGATGCGGTGCAGGCCATGGAAAAGTACAACGCCGCCGTGGTATTGGCACCTTCGGCCGACGCCTTCGCGGCACGCGCCCGCGCCTCCTTCGCCTTGGGCAAGTACGACAAAAGCCTTCAGGATGTACAAACGGCACTGGGCATGGACAGCCTGCATGTGCCGGCCAACAGCCAACGCGCCCTACACGCCTTGCGCATGAACGACCACCACGGAGCCATCCGCTATGCCAACCGCGCGTTGGGCAGCGGGGACCAAGGCATGGGGCACAAGCAGGCTTTGGTGGCGCGGGGCGAAGCCCGCGCTGCCTTGGGCCTGAACAGCCAAGCCATTGAAGATCTGACCGCAGCCTTGGTGAACAGTGGGCGGGAAGATGCCGAAGCATTGAAAACCTTGGCCCGGCTGCACGATGCCGGCAACAACCCCGCCGCCAGTCTGGCCGTACTGGAGCTGCTCTGCCAACTGGAGCCCGCGGACCTCGGCAACTGGAGCAACAAAGGTTTTGAACTGAACCGGCTGGAGCGCTATGAGGAAGCCTTGCAAGCACTGGACACGGCCCTGAAATTGGACAAGGACGAACCCGTGGTGCTGAGCAACAAGGCCTACGCCCTGCTGAAGCTCGGGCGCGACCAGGAAGCGTTCGCCGCAGTGAACCATTGCCTCAAAGCAGACAAGCTCAATCCGTATGCGCTGCGTACCCGGGCCCAACTTTACCTGCGCAAAGGCGAGCGCGACAAGGCGTGCAACGACCTTGCCCTGGCCAAGGCCATGGGCGGCGCCCCGGAAGTGGACGAACTGGTCAAGCAGTATTGTGCGGGCAGGTCCAGCGGTCAATAACGCGCCATTTTCCCAAGGATCAACGGGCTTTTCGTACTATTGGGGTCCGTACCCAACGCAACCATGAAACTGCTTTGCCCCACCGACCTTACCCTGGCCGCCGATATCGCCTTGAGCTATGCGGGCCATATCGCCAAGCGTACATCCGGGGAGGTCACCATGTTCCATGCCTTCGAGAAAAAGGGTGCCCCGGTTGACGGCCAAGCCTTGAAACGGGCGCATGGCACAACCTTGGACCGCATGTCAGGCGACGGAGTGAAGATCGCCGAAGTGCTCCGTGAAGGGGCATACATGAAGGAGATCGTGGCCGAATCGGCCAATGGCCATGGGTTGATGGTGGCCGGCACCCATGGCGTGCGCGGCTTGCGGCAGGAATTGCTCGGCTCCGACATGCTGCGTCTGGCGCGCTCCGTGGCTGTGCCCAGTCTGGTGGTCCAAGTCTATTCCCCCCGCACGGTAAGGTTGGACCGGATACTTATGCCCGTGGCCGGCCATGACGACATCATGCCCCTGCTGAACGCCGTCACCAATTTGGCGCGCTCCTGTGGTTCACAGGTGGAAGTATACCAGCAATTGGTGGAGGGGCAAAGCACCAGCAACCAGTTGTTGCGCAACAAGGTGCTCATGATGGAACACTTGGCCAAAGCAGGGATCAACCACAGCGAGGTGAACGAGCCGGTGGAGAAGTTCTATGAAGGTTTCGTGCTGCGTACCATCCGTTACGCACGCAACAACAACGTGGACTGCATCGCCATTATGGCACAGGCCAGCGGCGAGCACAAGAAGATCGCCGACAAGGAGAAGCAGGAGCTGATCACCAACGAGCTGGGCGTGCCCGTGCTGTGCGCGGTGTAGGGCTGATCGTGATCTAAGAACTGTCACGAGCGTCAACGCTCGTTACCAGGATCCATGCATTGCTTACCAGGCACGAGCGCGGACGCTCGCGCCAGAGAGAGGCGGGTTGTTTTGCGCTTCCCGCAGGGGCTCCGCCTCGAACCCCTGCGGAACGATGCTTCAATCCAGCCCCAGGTCCATCTGCTTCCCGGGCTTGTAGCCGATGATGGGATCGTCCGGTGAGCGATCTTCCTTGTCCGGCTTCTCCTCCTTGTGGCTTTTGCGGTACTCCTCCATGGGCGAGCGCTCCAAGCCTTCCTCCTCCGGGGGTACCATATTGCCGATCTCCTCCTCGCTGATCAACATGGCCTGTTGCTCCTCCAGCTCGGGCGTCATCACGGTGAACACGTCGCCGTTCAGCTTCAGGTCCTTCACCTTGAAGGGCGTCAACCGGTTGCCGATGGCTTTGATGCCCTTCACGGCGATGAATTCGGTGAGGTTGACCTCCTCGTCCGGCCGGTCGTTGCTGCGCTTGTCGAAGGCCACGTGCAGCGTGGTGCCGGGCACCAGGGTGTGCAGCACCAGTTTGCTCTCCGGGTGCTCGGTGATGAACAGCACGGGGTCGCGCGCGGCCTCGGGCAGGAAGCGCTTCACGTTGTACTGCTGCTTCTCCCCTTCCCAGTAAACGGCGGTGATGGGCAGTTCGGGGTCCCACTTCACGATGGTGTTCGCCTCGTCCGGGAAGTGCGTGCCCAGCACGAAGGGGAATAGCTGGTAGTGGCCGGTGGAGAGGATCGCGAGGATCTTGTCCTCCCCGCTGAAGCGGCCTAAATAGCGCCCGTGACCGGCCTCGTTGAGGCGGCGCACGGTGTCATCGAACCAGATGGGGATGGCGCCGAGCGTGCTGCCACCGCGTTCTTTCTGCACCACCTTCTGCACCATGTGGCGCGTGAGCAGGTTGCCTTTGCTGCCGCGTCCCTTCACGGCCAGCGCGCCGAAGTCCACGTCGAACTGCGTTTTGCGCAGGTTGGGCCGCGGGCGCAGGTTGATGCGCACCACCTCGGAGGCACCGTCCGGGTTGGCGGTGAAGTAGAGCACCTTGCTGCCCTTGCTGCCGCTGGTGAGGTCGTACTCCTTGTCGCGCGTGATGCCGGTGACGGCGAAGCGTTTCATGTAGCTGGGACCCTGGCTGCCGTCCTGGTAGATCAGGTGGTAGATGGTGCGCTCATCGTTCTTCTTCCACACGGCGGTGTGCAGCACGTCCTTGCCCACGAATTTCTTGTCAGCCACCTTGGTGACGAGCATGGTACCGTCGGCGCGGAACACGATGATGTCGTCGATCTCCGAACATTCGTCCACCTGCTCGGCGCCGCGCAGGCTCCAGCCGATGAAGCCTTCGGCCCGGTCCAAGTAGAGCTTGCGGTTGGCCACGGCCACCGCCGTGGCCACGATGGTGTCGAAGGGGCGCAGCTCGGTCTTGCGCTCGCGGCCCGCGCCGTACTTGCGCTTCAACTCCTTGAAGTAGTCGATGGCATAGTCCACCAGCGCATCAAGCTTGGCCTTCACATCTGCAAGCTGTTCCTCCAAGCCCTTGATGTGCTCATCGGCCTTGAAGCTGTCGAACTTGCTGATGCGCTTGATGCGGATCTCCGTCAAGCGCACGATGTCCTCCTCGGTCACCGCACGGCGAAGCTCCTTCACGTAGGGCTTCAAGCCCTTGTCGATGAAGCTGATCACCTGTTCCCAGGTCTCGGCCTCTTCGATCTTGCGATAGACCTTCTTCTCGATGAAGATGCGCTCCAGGGAGGCGAAGTGCCACTGTTCCTCCAGCTCGCGCTGCTTGATATCCAGCTCCAGCTTCAGCAGCCGCAGCGTGTTCTCCGTGCTGGCCTTCAACAGTTCGTTCA
The DNA here is from genome assembly GCA_020852835.1 of Flavobacteriales bacterium. Classification (GTDB taxonomy): domain Bacteria; phylum Bacteroidota; class Bacteroidia; order Flavobacteriales_F; family PHOS-HE28; genus PHOS-HE28. The sequence continues at coordinate 6,986 of JADZAC010000015.1, read as the reverse complement.
CGCTCACGAAGCGTGGCTTGTCGTTCTCGATCACCACGGCGTTGGGCGCGATGCTCAGCTCGCAATCGGTGAAGGCGAAGAGCGCGTCGATGGTGTTGTCCGGCGAGACGCCCGCGGCCAAGTGGACCACGATCTCCGCGTTGGCGGCCGTGTTGTCCTCGATGTGGCGCACCTTGATCTTGCCCTTGTCGTTGGCTTTGATAATGCTGTCGATGAGGCTGCTGGTGGTGGTGCCGAAGGGGATCTCGGAGACCACCAGGGTCTTGTTGTCCTCCTTGCGGATGCGCGCGCGGCAGCGGATGCGGCCGCCGCGCCGGCCTTCGTCGTAGTTGTCGGCATCGGCCAGGCCGCCCGTGGGGAAGTCGGGCAGCAGCTTGGGGTTCTTGCCCTTGAGCACGGCGATGCTGGCGTCGATGAGCTCGTTGAAGTTGTGCGGCAGCACCTTGCAGCTCAGGCCCACGGCGATGCCCTCGCCGCCCTGTGCCAGCAGCAGCGGGAATTTCACCGGCAGGAACACCGGCTCCTTGTTGCGGCCGTCGTAGCTGCTCTGCCATTCGGTGGTCTTCGGATTGAAGACGACATCATTGGCGAATTTGCTCAGGCGCGCCTCGATGTAGCGGGGCGCGGCGGCGCTGTCTCCGGTGAGGGTGTTGCCCCAGTTTCCCTGGCAGTCGATCAGCAGGTCCTTCTGGCCCAGCTGCACCAGCGCGTCGCCGATGCTGGCGTCGCCATGCGGGTGGTACTGCATGGTGTGGCCGATGATGTTGGCCACCTTGTTGTAACGGCCGTCGTCCAGCACCTTCATGCTGTGCAGGATGCGGCGCTGCACGGGTTTCAGGCCGTCGTAGAGCGCGGGCACAGCACGCTCCAGGATCACGTAGCTGGCGTAGTCCAGGAACCATTCACGGTACATGCCGCTCACGCTGAAGGTGCCCGCCTGGCCGGTGCCGGGGACGCCTTCTGGGGCGGTGCCACCGCCGCCCGTTTCATCCACGTCGTCGTTCAATTGCGGTTCGGGTTCGTCGCTCATCGGCCTTCCATCTGTGCGGATGGGTCTCTATGGTACGTCAAAGATCCGGCGCGAACCTCCACGTTCGTGCCGAATGGGAACATTCCGTTGGTGGTGCGTCCAAACATGGGCATGCGCGCCGAAGGGAAGAAAATTCTCGATCCCATGGTGTTATGGTCCGTATTTCCGATGGGGCCTCCGTTTCGTATGCCGCACCTGATAGATCACCACGCTCTCATTCAGTACCTCGTACACTAACCGGTACGGGAACCTGCGAAGTTTGAGGTGACGATAGGGTGCTTTGCGCACCTGAAAGAATGGCTCCTCGCGCAAAGTTGCATAGGCTTCCTCCAAGGCTGCTATATACCGCTTTCCCAAGCCCGGCGACTTCTGCTCGTGATACTTGTATGCCTCAGCAGCTTGCCGAATGGCCACTGCCTTCACCTCCAACTTAAAGCTCATCCATTAAAGCCATCGCGGATCATCCGGATGGATTCTTCCGCTGTATAGGACTTGCTTTCCCCCTTTAGGTGTTCGGCCCGCTGGGCATCCAGCTCCGCCAATTCCTCGGGCGTGAAATCCTCGTCCATGTCCGCTTCTTCCCGGCGCAGCAGCATACGGATGGCTTCAAGAATGCTGGTATTGCGCTCCTCACGCAGCAACTGGATGATCTCGGTTTGCAAGTCAAGCGTGTTCATGGCCGGTATTCCTGTTCGTAAAATTAGGCAAATGCACTGCAGGTAGGCCAATCGCTTATCACGGACACTCGCTCCACGTCGTCGTTCAATTGCTCTTCGGGTTCGTCGCTCATCTGCTCTCCGCCCTGTGGCGGAAGGAAATTATCGGGATACTTGCCGCGAAGCTACGTGACGGGCGCAACACATGATGCCCCAACCCCGCACCGGCGTGGACATTCGGGCAAATCGGGCAAATTCCACATCGCCCTTGTCCGCAAGGAGGTTACGGCCCAAACTTCTTACTGGGTTTGCGGCTGGTGTGCCGCACTTGGTAGACGATCACCTTGGTCGCCCGCACCTCAAACACAACACGGAAAGGCAGCTTGTGCAGGATCGCATGGCCGTATGGCCCGCTCCGCTTCGCATGGGAGGGGTTCTTTCCCAACTGTTCCAAGCAAGCTTTCCATGCGGCATGGAAGCGCTCGGCCCGCGCCGTGCTGATTCCGTGTTGAGAATCATAGATCTCTTCCACCTCGCGCTGCGCCTGGTGGCGAACGACCACCTCGTAACCACCGGTCATCGCTTGCCGGAACGCAATCGCTGTAACGATTCTTCGGCGGTGTATGAGACCCCTTCACCGCGCATATATTCGGCACGACGCTGATCCAATTCAGCCAATTCCTCAGCCGTAAAGTCTTCGTCCACCTGCTGATGCCGCACCCTGTACAGCAGCGTTCGGATCGCTTCCAGTATGCTCGTGTCGCTTTCGTCCTTGATCAGCTGCACGATCTCGGCCTGTAGGTCGGTGGTGCTCATTTCCTGCCTGTTTGGTCCGTAAAGTTAGGCAAGGCCCCATTTCTGAGTATGCCCTGCCCGGCGATCCTGAAGCGTTTGCCCTTGATGGTGAAGATGGCGACTTCGCGGTGAAGACACGAGCGTGGACGCTCGCGTCAGACTATGGGCAGCACGCAGCATACGAATGGACTCCTCGGCCGTATGACCCCTACTCTCTCCTTTCCGTCTGCGATCCCGGCGTTTGTCCAATTCCGTCAGCTCCTCAGCTGTGACGTCCTCATCTGCTTTCACTTCCTTTCGGCGAAGGAGCATGCGTATGGCTTCCAGAACGCCCGTGTTCCGTTCCTCGCGCGGCAACTGGATGATCTCGGTTTGCAAGTCAATGGTGTTCATGGCCGGTGTTCCTGCTTGTAAAATTAGGCAAATGCGCAGCAGTCACGCCAATCGGTCATCAGGGACACTTCCTGCGCGTCATTGTTCTATTGCTCTTCGGGTTCGTCGCTCATCCGGTATCTATGGGTCGTCACAATCTTCCATGAGCTTGCTCGCAAATGCCTCATGCCGCCGTGGAAAGGTTCTACAGAGAGCAGTGAGAACCCTTTTCATAGTTCCACAAAACTAACTACCTTCGACCCAGGCAATATTTGATTCGGCAACTATGTGATGACCATTTGGCGCGATCTTTGGATCATGGTCCGGCATGAGAACGAATGATTCGAGAAAGCTGAAGATCGATGCGCTCAATGAGCGTCGGCGGCAGGTTGCGGCCTGCTTGCAGAAGGGCATGACCCAACAGGCGGCAGCCGAGCTGTGCGGCATGTCGCGAGGTGCCGTGCGGGGTGTGAAGCGCAAGCTGGATGCCGGTGGGCTGAAGGCGGTTGAAGTGGTGAAGGACGGGCGGCCACAGGGGAAGGGCCGGATCCTGACAAGGGAACAGGAGCGTGACGCGCAAAAGGTCATTGCAGACAGAACGCCCGATCAGTTGAAGTTGCCATATGCCCTGTGGACCAGGCAGGCCGTGCGGGAAATGATCCAGGGGCGCTACAACCGCAAGCTGGCCCTGCGCTCGGTGGGCAACTACCTCAAGCGTTGGGGCTACACCCCGCAGCAACCATTGCAGAAGGCCTATGAGCAGCGGCCCGAGGCCGTGCGTAAGTGGCTCGAGGAGGAATTCCCCGAGATCAAGGAACGCGCCAAGGCCGAGGGGGCGTCGATCCATTGGTGCGACGAGACAGGCCTGCGCAGCGATGACACCCGAGGCCGCAGCTATGCGCCCAAGGGCAAGACCCCGGCCATCCGGATCAACCAGCGGCGGCATAGCTGCTCGGTCATCTCGGTGGTGACCAACAAGGGAGCCATGCGCTGGATGGTCTTTCGCAAGGCGCTCAATGCAAAGCTGTTGATCAAGTTCCTCAAGCGCCTGATCAAGGATGCACCGAGCAAGATCTTCCTGGTGCTGGACAATCTAAAGGTCCACCACAGCAAGCCCGTGAAAGCGTGGCTGGAGAAGAACGAAGAAGCCATCGAGTGCTTCTTCCTGCCCAGTTACTCACCGGAACTCAATCCCGTGGAACTGGCCAACGCATCCCTGAAGCATGCCGTGACCACACATGCGCCAGCACGTAGAAAAGGGCAGATGGAAAAGGTCGCGTCCAACCACTTGCGGCATTTGCAGCGCAACCCCAAGATCGTCCAGAACTTCTTCCAGAAAGACTCCGTCAAATACGCCGCCTGATGTCAACACATCTTGGCCGAAGCAATAAGGCTCAACAAGACATCTCAAGAGATTTCTCATCAAAATTGATGGCAACGCGAATGGTCCAACCTTTTATCCGGAACATTGGGAGGTTGGAATCTCCAGCCTTGGGACAAATTTTTCCCTGGGGATTTTGACGGGGATGACATCGATGAATTGCTTGCTGTGGGCAATGCCGGGCAGCCAACCGATTGGTATGCCCTATTGAAATATGAAAATGGGCAGTGGAACTGGCTTTGGAGCAATTATGGCAATGGTGGTATACTTCGACCATATAATTCAAATTTCGTTGTCGGTGATTTTGACGGAGATGGCCAAGACGAACTCCTCGGGAATGACACATGGACAACCCTGTTCAAATGGACCGGAACGGGCTGGGATTGGGCATGGTCGGATAACGGCTCCACAGGACATCCCATTCACCCGTTTAAAGACCGACTCTATGCCGGAGATTTTAACGGGAATGGAACAGACGAACTATTGGGATGTGATTTACCCAATGGCTGGACTACCGTTTTTCAATACGTTGACGGTAATTGGATCTGGGGCTATTGGTCTGACATGGGATTGGAAACTATGATTAAAACCTACCGATTCAACTGCGTTGTCGGTGATTTCAATGGAGATGGGAAGGATGATTTACTTGGATTAGATACATGGGCTACTTTATTCGATTTCAATAATGGAAATTGGAATTGGCTATGGAGTACAAATGGAAGCAGCTCATTTAACGGATGGAATTATCCATTAGACCCCATAAATGACAGGGTTATTATTGGCAATTTTGATGTTGACACAAAAGATGAATTGATATTTGTTTCTACCGGTCCATACGCGCATTGGGCATTAAGTCAAGACTTCAATCCTGCTCTACCATCTTGGAATTTTAATTGGGTGGCAAATGACACATACTCGATTCCGTTTATTGATGATTGGCCGATAAATGATGACACAGGTTATTCAACAAATTATTTTGCGATACGAACAAATTCCACAGGACCGGAAAGACTACTTGCTATGAGGAAATTCCCTTGTGGTGTGAATGGCAGGTATTTGGCCTCATTATATGAACCCATTGGAACTCAGAAAAGTAATGACACAAACAACATTGTAGATTCTCTTGATATACGTTCAACTAGCGAGGTTATTATATTTCCAAATCCTATAAGTTCTGATGAAGTGGCGACCATCTATTCCAAGGCAAATCTCATGACTGGTTATGAAGTCATTGATATAATGGGGCGGGTAGTGGCTAGCTCGAATTTTTCCGTTCCTTTAGTGAAGGCATCTCATATCAGACTTAAAGAGTTAAAAAGCGGAATATATTCCATTAGAATAAGACTTCAAAATGGTAGATTCTGCTCATATAAACTAATATATGGACCATAATAGAACCGATTTGGGACCATTCCAATGGTCAACTGTACTATTCTTACTATCACTGGTCATCCTCGCGAAGCTTGTCATTTGGGTGGCTTGCGGCGCTTGTGCGAATGACTGGTCATGGATTTCCGCATTTCATAAGTGGGATAGTTACTGGTACGGGAACATTGCTGTACAGGGGTACCAAAATCCCCTCGTCAGCCAAGATGGTTCCTACCAAAGCGACTTTGCCTTCTTTCCCGCCTACCCCATGCTCGCTTCCGGGATATCGAGCCTATTTCACCTATCGGTTCCATGGGCCATGGAGTTGCTGTCCATTCCCATAGCATTCTTCTGTTTGTGTGGCGCTTGGCTATTTATATCCCAGAACGGGGCAAATGCCCGGCAGGGCACATTGACCTTCCTCCTTTGGCCCTTCAGCATCTTCCTGTTCGTCCACTACAGCGATGCCTTGTACATCGCACTTCTGCTTTGGGCGCTGGCAGCTCTGAAGTGCAAGCAGGACTTCCTTGCCACCATATGCCTGGCCCTGCTTGTTGTCACCCGGCCAAATGGCATTTTTTTCATTCCCGTGGTGTTGCTGTTCATTGTCCATCAGGAGGCCCAGGGGCGAGGCACGCCCTTGTTCTTGAACCCCGTTGCATGGCGGCGCATCTTCCACGTGCTTCTTTGTCCTGCCTTGTCATTTTCAGCCTGGTGTGTGGTACTGTGGCGGCTTGTCGGTGATCCGTTCGCATTCAATACGGCCCAAACCGGCTGGGGCAGGGAACTTTCATGGCCTTGGCAAGGCTTCTTTGCAAGTGGTGACTTCGCCACGCAATTCGAGTCTTGGTACACCCTGGTATTGATTGCCGGCACCACTTGGTATTGGCGGCGGCTTGCTTGGCCCTACCGGATCTGGCTGGTACTCGGTATCCTCGGGCCATTATTGTCCGGGTCCGTGGATTCGATGACACGCTTTGCCCTGTCATTCATTCCTCTCATCATGATGGTCAGCACTGATCTAGAACGGTCCAAGCGACCTTATCTCATGTATGCTGTGTTCATCAGCCTACAGCTCTTCTGCCTCTGCCTATGGGCGCTTTACCATCCGCTCATGGCTTAGAACCGCCTGAGTGGCATTTCTGGCGCAAACGCCTGCCTGCCGGAAGGCAGGTCTACGCTCGTGCCTATTCCAGATCAAGCGTCCGCTGCCTTCCACGAACCTGAAGCGTTTGCCCTTGATGGTGAAGATGGCGACTTCGCGGTGAAGACACGAGCGTGGACGCTCGCATCAGACAAGGGATGCGCGAAAAGACATCAACTCTGAATGACGTGAAATGCGCAATCCCTTGATTCGCAGGGTCCCGAAGCGGAGACCCTGCGT
>JADZAC010000014.1 GCA_020852835.1 Flavobacteriales bacterium | reverse complement strand
GTGCAGCAGTACTTCATCGACAAGAAGGTCCGCAACTTCTACAGCGTCAGCATCAGCGGCTACCACATCGCGGAGGCCGGCGCCAACCCCATCAGCCAGCTCGCCTTCACCCTGGCCAACGGCTTCACCTACGTGGAGTACTACCTCAGCCGGGGCATGGACATCAACGCGTTCGCGCCCAACCTGAGCTTCTTCTTCAGCAACGGCATGGACCCAGAGTACGCCGTGATGGGCCGCGTGGCGCGCCGCCTCTGGGCCAAGGCGCTCAAGCATCGCTATGGTGCCGACGAGCGCAGCCAGATGCTGAAGTACCACATCCAGACCAGCGGTCGCAGCCTCCACGCGCAGGAGATCGACTTCAACGACATCCGCACCACGTTGCAGGCGCTGTATGCCATTTACGACAACTGCAACAGCCTGCACACCAACGCCTACGACGAGGCCATCACCACGCCCACCGAGGAAAGCGTGCGCCGCGCCATGGCCATCCAGCTCATCATCAACAAGGAGCTCGGCCTGGCCAAGAATGAGAACCCGCTCCAAGGCTCCTTCATCATCGAAGAGCTCACCGACCTGGTGGAAGAAGCCGTGCTCACCGAGTTCGACCGGATCACGGAGCGCGGTGGTGTCTTGGGAGCGATGGAAACGATGTACCAACGCAGCAGGATCCAAGAAGAGAGCTTGTACTACGAGACCCTCAAGCACACGGGCGAATACCCGATCATCGGCGTGAACACCTTCCTCAGCAGCAAGGGCTCACCGACGGTATTGCCCAAGGAGGTGATCCGCGCCACCGAGGAAGAGAAGGAAGCGCAGATTGCGACGGTGGAGAACCTACGCGCGGCCTACAGCGCGGAAGCGGCGAAGGCGATCAAGGACCTGCAGCAAGCGGCCATCCGGAACGAGAACATGTTCGCCGTGCTGATGGAGGCGACGAAGTATTGCTCGCTCGGGCAGTTGACTGCGGCGATGTTCGAGGTGGGGGGGCAGTATCGGCGGAATATGTGACCCGCGAAGGGCCCGATACTCCATTCACTCTCGGACACGGTGATCGCACTATCGATCACACGGCAAAGGTGTCATTGAGTATCGCTGCTAGGTCGTCTGGTAACGCCAGCGGCTTCAGCGCCGGCACATTCGCTCCGCCCGTATTCCCGATCGGCACCGTGCCCACGAAGCTCTTCACCCCACCGAAGACCAGACGCGGCAACTGTCCGATGATCTCGCGCATGTTCTTGGTACGGAACCCGAACTTCAGCATGCGCCAATGCACCGCGTTGTGCTCCAAGGGCCAACGCTGGCCGAGAATATGGGCCCGCTCGAGATGGTGCCATTCGAGTTGCAGATCGCCGAGCGTGCGAGCCTCTTCGCTCTTGCGCAACTCTGCTACGTAGTATGGCCGCACCTGCGTCGGCATGGCCCAATGAAGCTTGATTGCTTCACCGGCAACTTGCCGCAGCCTTCATTCTGGCAGCACTGGGGCAATTTGGCAAAGGCGGCTGCATCACCGGGTGTGCCATCGGCGGAGTACCCCAGCTTGGTGAGCGCTGCACGCAATTTGTCCGCGTCGGTCTTGCGCGGATCGTAGGTCACGCTCACGGCAGCGGTGCTGAGGTCCACATCCACCTTCTTCACGCCCTTGGTATAGACGAGTTCGGTCTCGATGGTCTTCTCGCACATATCGCAGATGCCAGTGCTCTGGATGGCGATGGTGGCGGTCTTCTTGCCTTTGGCGGGCGGGGAAACTGCACCGGTTTGTGCAGATAGGCCTAGTGTGCAAAAGGCAAAGAGCAGGGTGGTCAGCTGTTTCATGTTCGTAGCCACGCAAGTTATGTTCCAGAACCCTCATCTCATCCTGCTCGCGTTCAGTATCGCCAACAGCGCCACACCCACATCGGCGAACACCGCTTCCCATAGGGTGGCCAGGCCACCGGCGCCGAGGATCAGGACGATCGCCTTCACGCCGAATGCGAGTACGATGTTCTGCGTGACCACCCGCTTGGTGGCCCGGCCGATGCGGATGGCTTCGGCGATCCGCGAGGGCTGGTCGTTCTGGATAACCACGTCGGCGGTCTCGATGGCCGCATCGCTGCCCAGGCCGCCCATGGCGATGCCCACATCGCTGAGCGCGAGCACCGGCGCATCATTGATGCCGTCGCCCACGAAGGCCACCACGGCCACAGGGTTCTTCTTCACCTCCCGCATCCTTGCCACCTTGTCCTCGGGCAGCAGGTCGCCGAAGGCCTTGTGGATGCCCAGCTTGGCCGCGACGCGCTGCGTAATGGCCGTCTTGTCGCCGCTGAGCATCACGATCTCGCGCACACCCGATGCACGCAGTTCGTTCACCGCCTGCTGTGCGTCCGCTTTCACCTTGTCGGCCACGGTGAGGTAGCCCGCGTAGCTGCCGCCGATCGCACACACCACGATGGTATCCTCGACCACATCCACGTCCGCCGGGTAGGGCACGTTGAACTTCTTCAAGAGGCGCGCATTGCCCACCAGCACCTCCTTGCCCTGCACCGTACCGCGCATACCGTGGCCGCTGATCTCCTCCACGTTCGTGGCCTCGCCCATGGCATCGCCTTGCGGATGTTCCAACACGGCCTTTGCGATGGGGTGCGTGCTGTGCGCTTCCATGGCCTTCACCACGCCGAGCAGTTGCTCCGCGCTGGTACTTTCCGCAGGCTTCACCTCCTGAACAGCGAACACGCCCTCGGTAAGCGTGCCGGTCTTGTCCATCACCACGGTATTCACCTTGGTGAGCACATCGAGGTAGTTGCCGCCCTTCAGCAGGATGCCCTTGCGGCTTGCTGCGCCGATGCCACCGAAATAGCCCAGCGGGATGCTGATGACCAGTGCGCAAGGGCAGGAGATCACCAAGAAGATGAGTGCGCGGTACAACCAGTCGTTGAAGACGTAGGGCTGTATCATTACCATCGGCACCAGCACGATGCCCAACGCCAGCGCCACCACGATCGGCGTGTAGATGCGTGCGAAGCGGCGGATGAAGAGCTCCGTTGGTGCCTTGCTCTTGGCGGCGTTCTGCACCAGATCCAGTATGCGTGCGAGGCTGCTTTCGCCGAAGGGTTTGGTGACTTCCATGTCCACCACCTTGTCCGCAGCGATCATGCCCGCAAGCACCGGCGCATCGTTCACGATGGTGCGCGGCACGCTTTCGCCCGTGAGGGCCGCGGTATCGAAGGCCGCTTTTTCACTCAGGAGTTTTCCGTCCAACGGCACGCGATCGCCCACGCGAATGCGGAGGATGTCACCGACCTTCACCTCAGCAGCGGGCGTTTCCACCGGGACGCCGTCGCGCAGCACGTTCGCGGTATCCGGACGTACATCCAGCAAGGCCTGGATATTGCGCTTGGCCCGATCAACGGCGGCGTTCTGGAACAGTTCACCCACGGCATAGAACAGCATCACCGCCACGCCCTCGGGGTACTCGCCGATGTAGAACGCGCCGATGGTGGCCAAACTCATCAGGAAGAACTCGCTGAAGACCGCGCCCTTCGCGATGGTACGTACCGCATTCACCAGCACCGGCCAGCCTACCGGCAAGTACGCGGCCAAGTACCAGGCGAAACGCCACCACGGCTGCTGGAACCATTGCGGCGCAAGCTGGTCGATGGCGATGCCACCTACGAGCAGGAGGAAGGAGGTGATGGCTGGGAGGTAGGCGCGCCATGCACGCGGGGTGACAACCGCTTTCGCGGAGTTGCTGTCGTCGTGGTCTGTGCTCATGGTACCATGTGGTGTGGTTCGAGTGGTGCGTTCATTGGTTTCCCTTGCTGCGGTCGTGTTCATTCGCCATCATTAGAACTTAACGCCGATACCCAGCCTGATCGTGAGCATGTCGGTGGCGGAGGAGAGCGTGCCGTAGTTCACCTCGCCGTTGGAAGCGATGCTGATGCTCCCGCTGTCCACGTAGCTCACGCGGCCGCCCCAGAGTTTCTCCACGCGGCCTTGGGCATAGAGCTGCGACTTGGCACCGAAAGTGACCAGGGTACCCAAAGCCCAGCCGTAGCAGCCGGTCCATGCGTTGGCGCGGCGCTCGCTCAGGTCGGCCAGTGCGCTGTTCTCAAGGTCCACATTGCTGGTGGTGGTGAACTGCCGCAGACCCAGGAGTCCTTCGGCATACGGGCTGATGCGGCCGCTGAACGGGCGCAGACGCAAGCGGCCCATATAGCTGTAGAGCTTGCTCTTCACCGTGAGTTCGGCGGACTGCAGTCCCTGCGTGGCGGTTTGCACGTTGGCACTTGCGTTCTTCTTTCCCATCACAGCATAACTGAAACCGAAGCCCGCATCGAAGGGCAGGCGGCGCATGGGGTAGGTGAAGTCGGCACCGAAACCGATGAAGTTGCGCGCCCACACGCGGTCGAAGTCGCCCACGGGGATGTTCAGTTCCAAACCGCCGCCCAAGGTGTATTGGCGGTTCTGGAAAAAGCGGTTGTGCCGTTCCGGACCTCCGTGCTGTTCGCGTTGCGCGAGCAGTGTTGCAGGTAGCGATGCCAGCAAGAAGAAGATGTATGTTCTCATGATCGCTCGAAATTCATGGTCCGTTGGCGAATTGCGTACCGGATCCGATGTCAGAACTGCCCTGCCTTCAAGCTTACGCGCAGCATGGGCCTGCGCAGGATGTCGGCGTCGGTGGCGGGAATGTCCAGGTCGGTGGTGAGCAGGTACGCGCCGCCCACGGCCAAGCGCACGTTGGGCACGATGTTCAGTTCCACTTCCACCGAAGGTTCTACGAAGAAGAAGGCTTGCGCATCGGTGCGCACGATGCGGGAGTAGCGCCCATCGTTGGTTCGGTAGCCGTAGCCTGCGCCACCAGCGCCGATGGTGATGGGGAAGCTCACATGCACCAAGCGGTGATCGCCGATGATGGGTTCCACGAAGAGGCCGCCGTAGCCCGCGCGGAAGGCCAGATCATCGGGCACGGGGCGGTCGTTCTCTGCGCGATAGGTGTCGTAGAACGCGTTGCGCAGCGGGTTGGCAAGGCCATAGCCCGCCAGCCCGAAGGCAATGCGGTGGCCGATGCCAAGGCCCAAGCGGCCGCCATAAAATACCGCGTTCTCGCCGAAGAGCGTGGTGCCACCACCGCTGAAGGCGAAGTAGCCGCCGGTGATACTATCGGCTGGGTTGTTGAACAAGGTGCGCGTGGTGCGCGGCGCCGCGGATTGTGCGCGCAGCGGCATCGCGCAAGCAAGGATGATGAGTGAGAGAAGCGTTCTCATGGTTTTGAATTGTTGGAGGATGATGATCATGGATCGATGCCGAACTCGTACACGCGCAAGGGACTGGTAGCGTGGCCCAGATCACCGAGCCAGATCCACACGTACTCGCCGGGCTGCGGGTCCTGTACCGTTACCTCGAAGAGACCGGCGGCGTTGCGTGCGATCGTGAAGGGCACGTTCTGTTCGGCGCTGGGTCCGTTCTGCGCGGTGGTCAGGCTGTACCGGCCATATTGGAATCGCCGATCCGTGCCGGAAGGATCCATGCGCACCAAGGCGAACTCGGCCGGACTGGTGGCGATGGGCGCGATCGTGGGCGCATGGTTGTCGCGCCCGAAGGAGGATGCTGCCGGATCGAATCGGAAACGGAACGTGGTGCCGCGCGGCAAACGAACGTTCGCCTTCGGTCCCGCCAAATAGGCCAGCGCGCGTGCGTGCGCAATGCCGAAGCTGAAGGCCATGCCGAAGACACCCTTAAGCCGCGTGCGGCTGGTAAGGGTGGGCAGGAGTTCCACGGCAGCGCCACGCTCGTCAACACCATATATGCCCGGGGTCATCGGCACTTCTGTGCTCACGGCGATGGGCACCGTTCCGGAAGCGGCTTGCTGGGCATTCGCATCGCGGATCGTGATGATCATGGCGAGACCCAAGGCGAGCATATTGACTTGTGGTTTCAAGGTCGTTCGATGGGCCATGGATGGGTGTGGGAATCGGTTGCGTGATGTGATCGATCGTCCTCTCAATCCGTGGCGCGCCTCAACAACGATTGGCGGATGTAGAACGTGAGGTAGCCGGAAAGACCGGGGAAGGTGCGCTCCAGCCCAAGGTCCTTGACCGGCACGGCGAAGTCGATGTCGAGCAGGCACGCATAACGCCCGGCGAAAATGTGCTCCATCCGGGCCTTGCCCGTGTAGGACTTGGAAGTGGTCTTCTCCGAGAGGCGTCCTTCCACCTTGTAGTCCGTTGGCGGATGGTCCCTGGTCTGCAGCGTGCTCACGTTCTGGAACTTGCCCGTGATCACTACCGGCTGGTTACGCCGTGTGATCAGCACACTGTCCAACTGCGCGATGCCCGTGCGCAGGTCCGATGGATCAAAGGAGATGTGGAAGGTGGCCGTTTCGTAATCGAGCACCACCTGGTTCTTGCCCGTGGTGGCAAGGATCGGCTGGTCGTTCCACACGCCCCTGATGTACATGGGCGAGACGAACGATTCGTAGTAGTCCTGCGCCGTAACGATGCTCGCTGCGCCGAACGCAAGAACGAACGCCGGGCAACGGATCATCCCGTGAAGGGATCCACGTACCAAAGCGTTCCTGTCCGCATCGGAACGGTCGCGACTTGTGTCATTCGCTGTCCACGTTCTCATCGGCTTTCTTCTTTTTCTTCTTTTCTGTTGGAAAGCGCCATGCCACTTGCAAGCTCATGACGATGTTGTGCGAGGTGATGAGGTAGCGGGTGAACAAACGCACACTGTTCTGCGCGCGCACTTCCCACAGCCAGTTGCCGCGTTCGCGCCCCAAGCCCAGTCCGAGGCTCCATTGGCTGTTGCCTTGCGATGCGGCGAAGGCATAGTCGGTGATCAGGTTGCCGCTCTGGTAGGTACGCACGCCATGCGCCATAGGCTACTTTGGGGTTCGCGTCCTTACTGTGGTCGTGGTCGGTGCTCATATTGCTGAGGATGTTATCGATCTGGTTGTAGCGCTGGCCGCTATAATTCCCCTTCATGATGCCCCTTGAACTTCTCGTGATCGAGCAGTTCAACTTTGTTCATGACAAGTGCTTGGACGATGATCTTCCATTGCGCGGTGTGCGATGCCATGGCCGAAATGGGCATCGCTCCTTGCGCTGTGCGTTCTGCGGCAAGGTCCGCGTTGATCCGCTCCAACATTTTCTCACCCTGTCCGGCTTGTATGGCTGCTTTCGCGGCTTCGGCAAGAAGCACGAACTCATCGTGGTGCTCATCGTCGTGGCCGCTATCGTTCAACATGGGCTTGATGGCCTCGTACTTGACCTGCCACTCGACCGCGGCTTGTTCCACGCTGGTCCTGTGCGCACGGCGATCATGCATGTAGAGCCACAGCACGGCTATGCCGATCGCGCCAAGGCCGAGCAACATCCAGCGCTTCTTGACCGCCCCCAACCCGCCAATGCCCTTACTGGGGGCCGCTTTGTCCGCAGAACGATCTGTGGTGGGTTCCGGCTTTTTGGGAAGATCCACTTCCTTCCTGCCCAGTACGAATGCCGACCACGCTTTCTCCAACCGCGTCCTTTCGGGGCTGCCAACCTGCATGGCCAGCATCTTCCACTGGTATTGGCCGTCGGGGTCCTTGCCGTTCACATCTATGCCGAACTCGGCGAGGATCTCTTTGGGGTCGCTGCTCATTGGTCAGGATTCAGTCCGGGTTTCGCGGCTGTTTGATACGTTGTTTCCAGCGCACGTACCAGGCACGGTGGTGCAGGCTGATGAGGAAGTACACGAGCAAGGCACCGGCCGTAGCGATGGCGAACATGTTCAGACCCACGGCCACACCGATGGCGGCGGTGCACCAGATCGTGGCCGCTGTAGTAAGCCCTTTGGCGTAACCGCTGTTGGCATCCTTGTAAACAATGCCGGCGCCGAGAAAGCCGATCCCCATGACCACGTTCGCTACGATGCGCGAGGTGGCCGATACATCTTCAAGGTGGCCCGCGATGCTCGTAAAAAGGGCCGCGCCCACACATACGCTCGCGTACGTGCGCAATCCTGCATCACGGCTATGGCGTTCACGGTCGTACCCCACCAGCGCACCAAGCACGGCTGCTGCAAGCAGCTTGCTTGCGATCACCAATTCCTCAAGAAGATCGATCGAATGGCTGTCCATCGCTCAATGGTTGTGACCGTCGTTGGCGTTGTGCTGTTGTTGGACCGGGGGCACGGACATCCGAGGGCCGCTGCTCATTTCGGCGCTCGCGAACCCGTTGCCGGTCTTGAAGCTGGGCACCACGGTGAACGCGTTGGGGTTGGTAAGCACCACACGGAAGCCGCCGTCCTTCATCGGCTCGAAAGCGGGGTTTGCGGTCTGCTTGTCAGCGAAACGGATATACGCCACGCCACCCCATGCGGGCACGTCGGCACCCAAGGTGTCCAGCAGGTAGAAGCGCGCTTCGTCACCGCGCAGCACCATTTCGATGCAATGCGCATCGGTGCGCACGAGCTGGCCACCATGCGGGGCTTTAAAGGCGTGGTCCTGGGCAGACAGTGAGGCGATGCAGCATAGGGCGCTGCTCACCAAGGCGTAGCGGATCGGGTTCAGTTCGGGCATATCATGCATGTTGTGTGCTACCGCCCGGCCGCCATGAAAGGCCGGCCGGGCCGGTAACGCGGTGATCAATGAGCGTGTCCGTCGTCGTGGTTATGTCCAGCGGTGGTGTCATGTGGGGCTTCATCATGCGTGTGCCCATCGTCGTGTCCGTGACCGTCGCTTTCGTCATGTCCCATAGCGTCGCCATGTTCATGTGTCGTTGAACCATCAACAGGGTGATCATGCCCATCGCCTTCGTTGTGTGTGGTGTCGTCCAAATCGTTGTGAGTATCGGTTTCCGCGGGTTGGCCGCATGCGAAGAGCAGGACGGCAAGAGCAAGGGGTGCGAGTACGTGTTTCATTGGTTGTTCGGGTTTTGGAGTTGTTGGTCTGGATGGTAAAGGGTTCGAAAAGTCACGGAACGATGTAGCGGGCCTGCAGATAGTCGACCCATGGGTGGAACGCGTCTGCCGGGGTAAGCGTGCGCAGGTCCGCAATGCATTGCTCGTAGGTGAGTGCCCTGAACGTGTACTCGGGTTGGAGGAGCAACCGACCGTATCCGGCGCAAGCCGAAGCCACATGCCTATTGCCCTCTGGATAAAGTACCATGAGCGTGGCGTAGGCGTAGCGTTCGCGGAAACGCTGAAGGATACTCTCGCCCAGAAGCTGGTTGCGCCAGAGCTGTCGGAATTCATCACGCAGCAGCTCCTTGCCCCACCCTGCGCGATAGATGCCCGAGGCGGCCATCACACGATAATAGGAGGAGCCCACGTCGAGGATGTCGCGGTCCTCCTTGGAGCCCTTGCCAAGCGGATATGGCCGCTCGGTGTACTTCACCTCGATGCCCACCAGCCCACGCAGACCCGCCCCGTCAACATACTCCACATACGCATCGAAGCTCGTTCGGTCATTCAGGAATTCGCTACGAGGCATCGGCGCGTATTCGATACGCACCTCGTCAACGTGCTTCAACTCGAAGCCGAGCCAGGTACTAAAGAGCCTGCGCCGGAATTCGTCATTGGTGTTGAGCGGAATGAAGAAGTTGAAGGGCACATGCTCACTGCGTAAAAGGTTGGCGTATACGTTGCGGCTGTAACTGGGATAGCGGTGGCGCACAGCATCCTGGATCCCGAAGTCGTCGAAGAAATTCAGTCCGCGTCGCGCATCCCGCTCCAGCAGATAGTTCCCGTAACGACCGCAGGGCACTCGGAGGCGCTCGGCCCGGTAGCGCGACTGGTGCAGCCGGGCGCGCTCCAGGAAACCGGTGGGGTCGGTCCGTCGATCCATGAGGTATTGGGCACCTACGTCGAGCATCACTATGGGCGGCTATGGATCTTTGAGGAACATGTCTTCATGGTTGCAGAAGTGTCGCCAACGACATGATGGCCCTCATTCTTGCACACTGTCTCCAACCTGTGCAGCACCGTATTGAACTGTGCGGAGTCCAGCTGCACTTGTTGTGTCTGCTCCACCTGCAGTTTGCCATAGTGGATCTCGCGGTACGCCAGGCACACCTGCCACAGGCCGATCACCACCGAGAGCACCAAAGCCCAAGCTGCCATGCGCAGGTTGCGACGGTTCATGCGCAGATCGTTATCAGCGCGTACCTCGGTCGGCATGCGAAAGCCGTCGCGGACGTAGGCGATCAGCCCTGGTTGCACCAGAATGGAACTGAAAGCTGTCTCGTCCAATAGCCGGTTCACACGGGCATCGTAGACCTGTGCGGGAATAGCAGCTTGACCTTGCACAAGTCCACCGAACCGCGCAGGGTTGGGAAATGGTGCTTCATCATGGAGAATGACCAAACCATTGGCTTCCAGTTCACGCAATAGATGAACAGCACCGACCAGCACTCGAGCTATTCCACGAACCCCATCAACCAGTGCGTTGGCTTGGAACTGTTGTGCATCGAAATGCATTTCCCAATGCCCTTGCGCGCGTACAATATCCACGTCACGCAATCGGTCGTCCAGTATTGCGGGCAAGCTGGGGATCCCGACCGTGTTCGCTTGCAAAAGCTTCTGAACCAGTTGCCGCTCGAATTCATTCAGGGTTCTCATGGTGTTCGATCAATGCTCATGCCCGGAGCTGGTGTTCATCATCGCGATCAAGTAATAAGCGCCGCCCACGGCCACTTCGGCGTTGGGAGGCACTTCCTCCATGAATGTAACGGCGCTGTATACCCCGTCGGTGGCACCGCGCTTCACCTCCACTCGTTTGAACGTCATGCTGCCCGGTGCCGCGTCATGGTCGTGACCTTCTCCTTCGGTGTGGCCCGTGCCCTTCTCCTTGCCATGGTCGTGGCCATCTCCTTTCTTGTGTTCGCCCTCGGTCTCCTCGCCGTGATCGTGGCCATGGTCCTCACCTTTGGCATGCGCGTCCTTGTTCTCCTTCGCGTGATCGTGTGCTTCCCCTTCGGTGTGCTTGTGCGCTGGTTCCTCCTTGTGCGCGGGCTCTTCATCATGCCCATGCCCGTGCTCCTCTTCACCTTCGGTCCTGATGAACACGTAGTCCTTGCCTTCCATGGTCACGATGGCCTCGGTGAGCACGGCGGTGGTGGTGGCGTTGCCTACGCTGATGCGCCCGGTAACGCCCATGCCGTCGATCAGGCCCACTTTGTCGCCGGTGATCTCCGCGTGCACCGGGATCGTCTTCGTCTCGCGTTCGAAAGCGCTGCCGATGGCGAAGACCACGGCCGTGTAGTTCTTGCCCGGCAGGTTGGTAAGGCTGAGGTCGATGGTCTGGCCCACCTTCACGGAGGCGATGTCCTGTTCGTAGAGGAAGAGGTCCACGTGGAGCTTGCTGTTGTTCACCACGCGGAACATGGTGGCATCGTTGCTCACCTTGCTGCCCACGTTCACCGCGATGTGCGCCACGGTGCCATCGATGGGGCTTACGATGCCCGCGGCTGAGCGCAGTGCATTGGCAGTGAGCTTCTCGGGGTCGATGTTGATCAGGCGCAACTGCTCGGCATGGGCGTTCACGCTGGCCCGCAAGGAGGCGTGTTCCGCCGTGACCTGTTGCAGGGTCTTCTGCGCGCTCACGTTGGCACGGGCCAGTTCGGTCTGGCGTTCCAATTCCGTTTCGGCGTACACCAGTCGTGCTTTCGCATCGAGGTAGTCGCGTTGCAGTTGGATGATCGAAGGGTCGGTGACCGTAGCGAGCACCTGCCCCTTGTTCACATGGTCGCCTTCCTGCACCAGCACTTCGCGCACGGTGCCTCCCATGGCCACGGTGATGTCGGCGACGTTCTGCGGCGGCACTTTCAAAAAGCCGACGGCCTTGAGGGCGGTGGTGAGGTCCTTCATCTCCACCTTGCCAAGCTTGCCCTCGATGGCGGCGAATTGTTGCGGCGAAACGGTGACGGTGCTCCCACCGCCGTGGCCCTCCTCTTCGCCGTGGCCATGGCCTTCTTCTTCGCCGGAGGCCGCGCCACCGCCACAGGCGGCCAGTGCGATGGTGAGCAGGAGCAGAAAGAGCGTATTCGGCATGCGCTGAAGAGCGCTGTTGATCGGTTGCGTTTTCATGTCTATGCGGTCTTAGAGCCCATTGAGGGCACGGAGGTGGAGGACGGTAAGTGCGAGCTCGTAACGCACGCGCAAGTGCTCGGCGTTGAGTTGAAAGGCCTGCTCGATGCCTTGGGTGAATTGGAAGTAGTCGGCTTCGCCCGCGCGATAGGCACGCAGGGCATCGTCGCGCAGGGTAGCACCCAGCGCGGCACCGGTGCTTTCATAGAAGGCGAGGCTCTCGCGCAATTGAGTGAGCTGCGCCTGCGTGGTGGCGCGCTCGCTGCTGCGCTGTCGGCGTGCGGCTTCCAGTTCCTGCGCGGCGATCTCGCTGCGCAAACGTGCCGCCGAGGTGCGACCGCCCTGGCCGCTGCCGGGCAGGGGGATCGAAGCACCGATGAGGAAGCCCGAAAAGGGCGACGTGCCATCGAAGGTCTGGTAGAAGCCGCCGCCCTGCAGGCTGGGTGCCCATTGGCTGCGTTGCAGTTTCCATTCGGCCTCGGCCACCTGCGTGCGCTGCTGCAAGGAGAGCAGGAGCGGGTCGTTGCCGCCGCCGGGATCCGGCGCTCGTGCGGTGTTGAGCAATTCCTCGGGCACCGGCACGGCACCACTGAGCGGGCCCGTCCAGCGTTCTACTTCCACCTGGTAGGCCACCAGATCAGCCTGTGCCTGGCGCAAGCGCACCTTCACCTGCTCGGCGCGGCTTTGCGCACTGGTGCTTTCCAAGCGGCCGGTCTCACCGAGCTCGAAGCGCTGCAGCGCGAAGGCCGCCATGGATGCGTACGCGCTGTCCAGCTGTTGCAGGATACGCACCTGTTCAAGGCCCATGGCCCATTGCAGGTAGGCCCCTCCCGCGCTCTCCTTCACGTAGGCCGCCGTGTTCAGCTTTTCGTTCTCCGCAAGGTGCAGGCTTTCCTTCAGGTAGGCCGCGCGGCGGGCAATGGTGGTGGGAAATGCGAACCCGGTATTGGCTTCCAGGATAATGTCCTTCGGATACGGCCCCTGGGTCTGGCCACGAGAGAATTGCGCGTTGAGCGGCTGCAGCCCGAAGGCCGTGCCACGCAGGGCATCCTGTTCCTGCACACGCAGTTCCGCAGCGGTCATGCTCGGATGGGTGCGCAAAGCGCGTGCGATCGCCGTGTCCATCGGCATTGGTTCCTGCGCGCTGCTGGTGCCACCGATCATGATCAACAGCACGGTCGCGACGATCAGCGGTGCGTTCGCCTTGCCGCCATTGGCATCGTTGCGCTTCCTGCCTCCGCCCATGAAGAGCAGATAGAGCACCGGCAGCACCATGAGGGTGAGTGCCGTGGCGGTGATGAGGCCTCCGATCACCACTGTGGCCAGGGGGCGTTGCACTTCCGCGCCCGCGTTGCCGCTCAAGGCCATGGGCAGGAAACCGAGGGAGGCCACCGCCGCTGTCATCAGCACGGGACGCAGCCGTGTGCGGGTGCCTTTCAACACGCGCTCCTTCAGGTCGCTGATGCCTTCCTTCTCCAGTTGGTCGAAGGTGGCGATGAGGACGATGCCGTTGAGCACCGCCACGCCGAAGAGCGCGATGAAGCCCACGCCCGCACTGATGCTGAACGGCATGCCGCGCGCCATGAGCGCGAGCACACCGCCGATGGCGCTCATGGGGATGGCGGTGTAGATCAGCAGGGCGCGCTTCACGCTGTTGAAGGTGAAGAAGAGCAGCAGGAAGATGAGGGCCAGCGCGATGGGCACCGCCAGCATCAGGCGTTTGCTCGCTGCCCGCAGGTTCTCGAAGGTGCCGCCGAAGGTGTAGTAGTAGGCCGCGGGCATGCGCACCTCGGCATCAATGCGGCCTTGGAGCTCTTCCACGAAGCTTTCCACGTCACGGCCACGGATGTTCACGCCCACGGCGATGCGGCGCTTGGCATCCTCGCGGCTGATCTGGGCCGGGCCGGGTGTCAAGGACACATCGGCCACCTGCTGCAACTGGATCTGTCCGCCACCGGGCAGCGCCACGAAGAGGGTGCGCACATCGTCGATGCTCTGTCGCTGCTGGTCACCGAGGCGCACCACCAGATCGAAGCGGCGCTCGTTCTCGTAAATGACGCCGGTGGCCTCGCCGGCGAAGGCCGTGCGCACCGTACGGTTCAGTTCGCGGATGTTGAGGCCGTACTGCGCTACCCGTGCACGATCATAGGTGATGGTGATCTGGGGCAGGCCCACCACCTTTTCCACTTGCGGTTCACCCGCACCCTGCACTTCGCCGATGATCGCCGCAACCTTGTTCGCGATCACTGCGAGGGTGTCCATGTTCTCACCGTAGATCTTCACGGCCACGTCCTGCCGTATGCCGGTCATCAGTTCGTTGAAGCGCATCTGGATGGGTTGGGTGGCTTCGTAGAACACGCCGGGCACCTGCCTCAAGGCTTGCAGCATGGTGTCCTGCAAGGCCTCGCGGTCGTGCGCGGTGGTCCATTCGTCCTTGTCCTTCAAGATGATCATGAGGTCCGTGGCTTCGGGGGGCATGGGGTCCGTGGGGATCTCGGCGCTGCCGGTGCGGCCCACCACCTGCTTCACCTCCGGGAATTGCAGCAGGATCTTCTCCACCTTGGCGTTGTTGGCGATGCTCTGGCTGAGCGATGCGCCCTGCGGCAGGATGCTGTGGAAGGCGAAGTCGCCCTCTTCCAATGTGGGAATGAACTCGCCGCCCATGCGTGCGAACAGGAAGACCGAGCCGATGAACAGCGCCACGGCCACACCCACGGTCTTGATCCGGTTGCGCAAGGCGAAGCCGATGATGGGATCGTACCACTTCTGGAAACGGTCCATCATGCGGTCGCTGAAGTTGGGTTTGTGCGCCGTGTTGCGCGGCAGGCAGAGCGCGCTCATCATGGGTACATAGGTGAGCGAAAGCAGCAGCGCACCGAGGATGGCGAAGCTCACGGTGATGGCCATGGGTCGGAACATCTTGCCCTCGATGCCCACCAGTGTGAGGATGGGGATGTACACGATCAGGATGATGATCTCGCCGAAGGCCGCGCTGCTGCGGATCCTGCTCGCGCTCACGAACACTTCGCGGTCCATCTCCTCGCGGGTAAGGATCCTTCCCTTGAAGCGCGCATGCAGGTGGTGCAGGGTGGCCTCCACGATGATCACGGCGCCGTCCACGATCAATCCGAAATCGATGGCACCAAGCGACATCAAATTGCCGCTGACGCCGAAGGCGTTCATGAGGATGATGGCGAAGAGCATGCACAGTGGGATCACCGAGGCCACGATGAGGCCCGCGCGCCAATTTCCTAGAAAGAGCACCAGCACGAAGATCACGATCAACGCGCCCTCGATCAGGTTCGTCTTCACCGTGCCGATGGCCCGCCCCACCAGTTCGCTGCGCACCAGATAGGGTTCGATCATCAGCCCTTCCGGCAGGGCCTTCTGCACGTTCGGTATGCGCGCTTCAATAGCCTTCACCACTTCGGCGCTGTTGCCACCCTTCAGCATCATCACCGTGCCGCCCACCGCTTCGCCTTCGCCATTGCGGGTGAGCGCACCGTAGCGCGGGGCCGCACCGAAGCCCACCTCGGCCACATCGCCCACCAGGAGCGGCACACCGCCGGGCGGGATCTTCACCACCACCTTGCGGATGTCGTCCAGCGTGCGCAGCAGTCCTTCGCCCCGGATGCTGTAGCTGTTGGGCCGTTTCTCGATGTAGGCGCCGCCGGTGTTCTCGTTGTTGCTCTCCAACGCGAGCAGTAGCTCACCGATGGTGACGCCCATGCTTTGCAAGCGCTTGGGGTCCACGCTCACCTCGTACTGCTTCACCTCGCCGCCGTAGCTGTTCACCTCGGCCACACCGGGTGTGCCCAACAGCTGCCGCACTACGATCCATTCCTGGATGGTGCGCAGCTCGCTGGGGCTGAAGGTGCCCTCGTACCCTTCCTTGGGGTGCAGCACGTATTGGTACACCTCGCCCAACCCGGTGCTTACCGGGGCCATGGTCGGTGTGCCCACCCCGGGCGGTATCAGTGCGGCGGCCTCGCCCAGGCGCTGGTCCACCAAGGTGCGGGCGAAGTACACGTCCACGTCCTCATCGAATACGATGGTCACAAGACTTAGCCCGAAGCGGCTGATGGAGCGGATCTCCACCAGATCGGGCAGGCTGGCCATGGCCCGCTCGATGGGCGCGGTAACGAACTGTTCCACCTCCTGCGCGGCCAGCGTAGGCGTGGTGGTGATCACCTGCACCTGGTTGTTGGTGATGTCGGGTACCGCATCGATCGGCAATTGCGTGAGCGAGTACGCCCCGTAAAGCACCAGCACGAGCGTGAAGAGCCCGATGATGGCCTTGTTGTGTATGGAGAACCGGATGATCCTGTCGATCATGGATGGAAAAACTTGGGAATGGAAGGAAGGACGAATGCGGAACGCGGGTACACAATGGCCCCGGACCGTGCCGAAGCACGGTGCGTTCCCGTTCCGCCGAAGGGCGGATCAACTCAAGCCTTGGGAGGGATCCACACGTTGCCCGTGAAACCACTGGGCGCAACGTTGAGGAATTGCGCACCCACCTTGGTGGTGAGCGGCTGTAGGGAGATCAGGAGAGACCTGTTCACCGGTGAAAGCGCGACCAGGCCACTGCACGCGCAGAACTCGCCGTGGCAATCCTCGCTGAACGGATCGTGGTCGTGCTCATCGTGTTGCTGATCGTCGGTGTGCTCGTTGTGGAAGAGGTCGTGGAAGTCCTCACTGGTATGCTGCTCCAGAAAGTGCATCACCACTTGCGGCACATGCAGCCACTCGTGCAGTTCCAGGGCACTGAAGCCATAGACCGTAAGGGTGAGCAGGAAAAGGAGGCGACGCATTTTCCGGGACGAATGTAGGCTTCAACGGTTGAGATCGCAAGCGTGTTCTCCGCGTGAGCGGGCGAAGCGGCAGCCCGGCGCAGGAAGGGCATTGCGGATGCGAGCAACGAGGCGGCACGACGCAGGCGTGACCCCGCAGTGCCGCAGCCGCTGGCCCTGACAAGACCGGCTAAAGCGCAGCACGCGACCCGGCTGCATTTGAGCCGGGGCACGCCCAAAGAACCACCAGGCGCAGAACAACGATCTTCAGCACCGAGTTCGCGCTGCGCTTGATGGGTGACGTGCAGCAGTACTTCATCGACAAGAAGGTGCGCAACTTCTACAGCGTCAGCATCAGCGGCTACCACATCGCGGAGGCCGGCGCCAACCCCATCAGCCAGCTCGCCTTCACCCTGGCCAACGGCTTCACCTACGTGGAGTACTATCTCAGCCGGGGCATGGACATCAACGCCTTTGCGCCCAACCTGAGCTTCTTCTTCAGCAACGGTATGGACCCCGAGTACGCCGTGATGGGCCGCGTGGCGCGCCGCCTCTGGGCCAAGGCGCTCAAGCACCGCTACGGCGCCGACGAGCGCAGCCAGATGCTCAAATACCACATCCAGACCAGCGGCCGCAGCCTCCACGCGCAGGAGATCGACTTCAACGACATCCGCACCACGCTGCAGGCGCTCTACGCCATCTACGACAACTGCAACAGCCTCCACACCAACGCCTACGACGAGGCCATCACCACGCCCACCGAGGAAAGCGTGCGCCGCGCCATGGCCATCCAGCTCATCATCAACAAGGAACTGGGGCTGGCCAAGAACGAGAACCCGCTGCAAGGCTCGTTCATCATCGAGGAGTTGACGGACCTCGTGGAGGAAGCGGTATTGACGGAGTTCGACCGGATCACCGAACGCGGCGGCGTGCTCGGCGCCATGGAGACCATGTACCAGCGCAGCCGCATCCAAGAGGAAAGCCTCTACTACGAAACGCTGAAGCACACCGGCGAATACCCCATCATCGGCGTCAACACCTTCCTCAGCAGCAAGGGCTCACCCACCATCCTGCCCAAGGAGGTGATCCGCGCCACGGAGGAGGAGAAGGAGGCGCAGATCGCCACGGTGGAGAACCTGAAGGCGGCATACGCGGCGGAAAGCAGGAAGGCGCTCCGCAATCTGCAGGAGGCGGCGATCAAGAACGAGAATATGTTTGCGGTCTTGATGGAAGCGACCAAATACTGTTCGCTTGGCCAACTGACGGCCGCTATGTTTGAAGTCGGTGGACAGTACCGTCGCAATATGTGATGAGGAGCATGCTGAGCGAAGCGAAGTCCCGCCACAGTGACCGTAGCCGAGGAACGAGGCGTACGGACACGCGAGCGGGATTCGCCGTGCTGATGAAGGCGACGAAGTATTGCAGCCTCGGGCAACTGACGGCGGCGATGTTCGAGGTGGGGGGGCAGTACCGCCGCAATATGTAGTTTTGAGTCGTTCTCCGCTTCCGAAGTGTTGTGATGCGACACGTCTGAAGATGGCAGAGCGGCTGAATGCGCCCGATTGAAACTCGGGTATACCAGCAATGGTATCGGGGGTTCGAATCCCTCTCTTCCCGCTAGGCTTGGGTCACTCGCAAGAGTTGATTCAAGCCTTTCCCGGTTTTTGGCGTACCCCTTTCCTTGCACAGGCCCACACACGGGTCGGGCCATCCGCTTTAGCCGGACTTGTCGCGGCCAGCGGTCGCGGCGCTGCGGTGGCTTCCTTCGGGCGCCTCCTCGCTGCACGCGTCCGCATGGCCGCTCCTGCGCCGGGCTGCCGCTGCTGTCCCTTACGCGGAAGTCCCGTCCTGAGAGCTGTTGAAAACGAAACTTTGGAATTCGAGCCCAGCGCTTCTATATTACCAGACCTCCCTTCGACGGGAAATCCGTCAGGAGTAACGACATCAATACAAAATGTGGCCAGTACTTGTAGGCATTGGTATTTTCGCGGTTCTAGCGAAGGCATTCTCCGATGAGGAAGATGAAGCTCATGACGCAGAGCGAGAGCGACGTGTCTTCATCAGCTTCGCGATGGAGGACGAGAAATACCGGAACTATCTCGTGGGGCAGGCCAGGAACGACAGAACACCGTTTGCGTTCACAGACATGTCCGTCAAAGAACCATGGGACGATGCAGTTTGGCAGGAGAAGTGCCGAAAGCGAATCCGCAAGTGCGATGGAATGATCGTCTTGTTGAGCAAGAACACCTGGCGATCAAAAGGTGCGCGGTGGGAGATAAGGTGCGCGAAGGAAGAGGGTATTCCTGTTGTTGCCATGCATGTGAAGAGGCGGAACAAGGCTGCGAAGCTCCCGGAGCTTGGCAACAGCAAGGTGATTGATTGGTCTTGGGACAACTTGGAAGACAGAATAGGTCGATTCTAACAGCAGAACCATGGCAAATAAGAAGGTTGTGTTTGTCGCATTCGCGATAGAAGATGAGGCGCAGCGAGACCTCCTCAAGGGTCAGTCGTTGCATACCAGGTCTCCATTTGAGTACACGGATATGTCCGTGAAACAAGCGTACGACTCAGAGTGGAAGGAGAAGGTTCGGACACGCATCAGGCGATCGGATGGGGTAATCGCGTTGGTCAGCAAGAACTCGCTCACGTCATCCGGTCAGAAATGGGAGATAGCATGCGCTCGGGAGGAGGGCAAGAAAGTCCTTGGCATATGGGCATACAAGGATGATCGGACCAACCTCGAAGGTGTGCGGACCGTGGTCTGGACCTGGGATGCAATAGCTGCGTTTATTGACGGCCTTTAACCTTCCAGATTGCTGCCATGAGGATTGCACTCGTCGTAGGCATCAATCACTACGAGCATTTCTCACTCCTTTACGGGTGTGTGGATGATGCACATTCGGTTAAAGCTGTCCTCGAACGACACGGCGACGGTTCTGTGAACTTTGATTGCTCGATGCTCACCGGGACAGGACCAACCGATGCCGTCGAACGCGGAGGGTTGATGGAAGGTCTTCAACGACTATTCACGACAAATGCAGATGTGGCTCTGTTCTACTTCGCTGGCCACGGCAGTATCACGCCGACGGGTGGATACCTGATTACCTCGGAAGCAAGACGAGGCGATGATGGCGTGTCACTGAACGAGGTATTGAGCCTGGCCAATGCATCACCGGCAACGAACAAAGTGATTATCCTGGATAGCTGCCACTCAGGCCTCGCGGGCACAATGCCGACAGGAGGAAGTCTTGCGGCGTTAGCCGAGGGCATGACGGTGCTCACGGCATCTACGGCAGAACAGTACGCCACTGAAGAGAATGGCAGCGGTGTGTTTACCACGTTGTTAGTTGACGCACTTCAGGCAGGTGCAGCCAATTTGACGGGAGACATCACGCCCGGGAGTGTCTACGCCCATGTGGATCAATCACTGGGCATGTGGGAACAGCGGCCAGTATTCAAGACTAACGTCCAG
The DNA here is from genome assembly GCA_020852835.1 of Flavobacteriales bacterium. Taxonomy (GTDB): domain Bacteria; phylum Bacteroidota; class Bacteroidia; order Flavobacteriales_F; family PHOS-HE28; genus PHOS-HE28. The sequence goes on along the minus strand of JADZAC010000014.1, from coordinate 6,669 downwards.
CGCTTCGTTTCACTGCGGAAGGTGAACCCTCCGATTAGTCTCGATGACCTAAAACGACTCTCGGAGTTCTTTCCGAGTCGAGGAGCCGAGTTCCAGTTAGACCCTTCTTTCGAACCTGAACTGAAAGGCCGTGAACCGGGGATGGTTCCTCCGAATCCAGAGAACGTGAGGAAGTTTACGGTCCTGCAACGCTACAACCGACTCAACCTAGTTGTGCCGGTTGATGCTCCGCATATGTGGCACGCGGCAATGGGAAGCAAGTCGTGTCGTTTGACGGCGCTTGGAGAGCACTATCGCAGGCTAGTTGAGAAGGGACGGATTTAAGAGCTTCGCATCAACGTTACTTTGCCACCATGCCGATTGACACCGAATACGTCATCGTATGATCCGTTCCCCAGCGATGAGCAAGCCAACGCCCGCGCCCCAAGTAATTGAACACGACGGCCACGCTGTCATCCACGGGGATGCCATTGCCGCATTGGAGCAGTTGGTCCCGGACAAGTCCGTGGACCTGATTTTCGCCGACCCGCCGTACAACATCGGCAAGAACTTCAACGGCCGCATGGACCGCTGGCCGAGCGACGAGGCCTACATGGAATGGTGCAGGCGTTGGATCGACCTGTGCCTCGCGAAGCTGAAGGACAACGGCAGCTTCTACCTGATGACGTCCACGCAGAACATGCCATACTTCGACCTGTACGTTCGCTCGAAGGCGCACATCCTCTCGCGCATCATCTGGTCGTACGACAGTTCGGGCGTGCAGGCCAAGCGGTACTACGGCTCGCTGTACGAGCCGATTCTCTTCGGCGTGAAGGACAAGGACAACTACACCTTCAACGCCGATGCGATCATGGTGGAGGCCCGCACCGGAGCCAAGCGCAAGCTGATCGACTACCGCAAGCCCGTGCCCACGCAATACAACACCCGGAAAGTACCTGGCAACGTGTGGAACATCCCGCGCGTGCGCTACCGCATGGAGGAGTACGAGGAGCATCCGACACAGAAGCCCACCGCCCTGCTTGAACGCATCGTCCTCGCCAGTTCCAACCCTGGCGACATCGTGCTCGACCCATTCTCCGGAACGTTCACCACGGCGTTCGTCGCAAAGTCCCTTGGGCGAAAGTCCATCGGCATCGAGATCGATGAGGAATACATGAAGATCGGGTTGCGGCGGCTTGGGATCCGCGACGAGTACAACGGCGAGAAATTGCACCGGAAGCCCAAGACCTACGAGCAGCCCAAGGAAAGCCCGCAGCACTTGGTCCTATTCGAGCCTTGAGCGATGGACCACGCTTTCACAACCGAGATCAAGGCGATCCTCGCCAAGCACTTCAAGTCGGCGGCCGATGAAGTGTTCGAGCGCAGCCCGCTGCTCCAGTACATCAACATCAAGACGCGCTCAGCAACACGTGGTTCCAAATCACGCAACAGCTACGCGAACCTCTATGCCATCTATGTGCTTGTGGAGGATTATGTCCAGCGCAAGTTCCATGTGAAGGGGAACTACGCGAAGGATGCGGGCGTCCAGTTCAGCAAGCTCTTCAAGCGGCAACGCGAGCTTCCGTTCGGCGGCAAGCTCCAGAACCATGCGCTGAACCACCGTATGAACGAGGAGTTCAAGAAGTTCTTCCCGCAGGTGGACGCCACACCGATCCTGCGCGTGGTGGAGACCAAGCGCTACTGGATCAACGAACGGCTGCTGAAGGTCGGCAAGGGCAAACGCGAGGTGAACATCGGCCCGGCGGTGCTGGAGATCATCGACGCGTACACCATGGTAAAGAAGCGGTCGTTCGAAGAGTTCATCGCGACTTGCGAACGGCTGAACAAGATCTCAGGCAAGGGATCCAAGGAGATCGAGATGTTCATCATCGGTCTGCTTGCTCCGAGCGTGGATGCCCGTCTCTTCGAGATCGTGAGCTATGCCATCCTGAAGCACTTCTACCACGACCAGAAGGTGTACTTCGGCTTCCAGCGCGACCGGATCAAGGAGGAGCGGTTGAAGCTTTACAAGACCGGCCGCACCAACGCCAACGATGGTGGCATCGATTTCGTGATGCAGCCACTGGGCCGCTTCTTCCAAGTGACCGAGACCTTGGACGTGAAGAAGTACTTTCTGGACATCGACAAGATCGAGCGCTACCCGATCTCGTTCGTCATCAAGTCCGGAGCGTCCATCGCCGACCTGAAAGCCCAGCTCAAACGCGGTGCGGAAAAGCAATACGGCGTGAAAGCGGTCGTGGACAAGTACATGGCCTGCATTGAAGAGGTCATCAATATCGAAGTGCTCCAGGACCGGTTCAGGAAGGCGGTGAAGGATGGCTACCTCAAGAGCATCATCGCCGAGATCGTGCTACAGAGCAAGGTGGAGTTCAACTATGAGGACGAGGAACATTAGCCCAGAACTTGAAACTGCACTCCGGGTGAGTGATTGATGCGGCGCCCCGCTTATACACCATGAAAAGCACATTGACCCGCAAGGCGTTGGTCGAAGTCCTTCTTCCGCAACAAGTCCCCGATGCGGAGGTTGTGCCCAACACGGCATTTGCTGGCTTTGCCCTGTCCCCCAACGATTCGGTCAGGCTGCCGGACTTGATCGCCCACTCCCAAGAGTATGGTGCGCTGTTCTTCATCGACGATGGTGCCATGGATACCACTCGGCTTGCTGAACTCAACACGTGGTCGGATGCTGTGACCTGCCGTAAGGTTTTTGTGTCGGTCTTCCATTCCCGCAAGGAATATGCGGAGCGGATGGATGACCAAGCCGCGAACACCTTCGTCTGGTTCATTGATGAACCGAAACATTTTGTCTTCATTAGCGGCTCGCCGGATACGTCAGCGCAACTACTCAGCGAACTGATGGCGCAGAGAGCAACTGCGTAGGCTTACGCCAAGTACACCGACGGAACCGCCATCGCGATGGAAGTATGGACTGCCGACAGGCCCAGGCATTTGCAGCACTTGAACGGGCCGAGGTTCATGGGACCTTATTAGATCCGCATGCGTTGCCAAAGCCAGATGAGAGGTTAACGATTCATCGTTCCCGCTGTTCTCGTTGCTGCTGAATCAGTTTCCCAAGTATCAGCTCATACCGCTCCGTCAAGCGCCTAGCTTCTTCCGCATCCTCGCATTCCTCGATCACGAAGCCGTCCGGTGCTTCACCGGTTTCGAGGTAGGCGGCGGTATGGAGCCAAGCGGTGGCGCGCATTTCTAGCCCATCGATCACTTGGCCGAGATCAATCCCGTTGAGGCGGATGATGTATTCCCTGTCATGGTTCATTCGGCCAGGGTACGCATATTCGTGCTGAAAAGCCAGGCATTCTTATGGCCACCATCCGCAAACCATGGACCCGCGAGGAGCTGCTGATTCTCCTCAACCTCTACGAGAAGATCCCTTTCGGGATGTTCCATCACGTAACCCGGTGCTGATCGACATCGCGGCGGAGAGCTTCTTCTTGGAGAAGACGTCGCTCTACTTTGCCATTAGTTCTCCCACCTCCTTTTCAGATCCTCCATGTGCCAAGCGAGCGCATCATCGTGAACGCGGTACTCCACCGAGCGCGATTCGCGAATGGGTTTACCAGCGAACTCGTTCAGGAACGCACACGATGCGATCTGTAGCACCTGTTCCGGTACATACACCTTGCGCTCACCGGGCTTGATGCCGAAGAGGCCATGGTCAAAGGCCCAGTGTAGCGTGGACGTGAGGGCCAAGCCGTTCCGGATATCGTCGCTTCCGCCCGACTTTAACGGGACCACGTGGGCTGCTTGGACCTCGAAAAGCCCGGTTGGGGTTCGCAATCCGATTCCACTGACGGCACAGGTTGTATCGTACTCGAACCGAATGCCTGCCCGAAAGGCAGTGCTCCGTGCAATGCGTGCCTGTGTGCCGGTGATCCGTTTGACTTCTTCCGACACCGCTTGGAAGGGCTTCTGTGCGAGCGTGATCAACTGGGTCTTGGCTTCGGTGATCTGTTGCTGTGCAATTGGGCGTTTATCCGGCCAGACCAATCCCCAACGCCTGTTGCCTATCGATGGGAGCAGTTCATCATACTCCGGAGTTCCCTGCTTCACCAACGAGAAGCGGTACTTCTCCAAGGCGTCCAGTCGTCGTTGCATGACCAGTACGTCATTCTCCACCGAGCGCGAGCGCAGAGGCAACATGCCATTGGTCAGTCGGCTTTCGGGTGGGCGCGTGCCACCCCAAGTCTGGAATTGGTAGCGCACTGACGACTCGGTTACCTGTTCAGTACCGAGATAGAGTTCGACATCAAGCTCCCGGTCAACCGTGGGCGTTGTTTCTCCGGTCAAACCCTCGTCGAGGGCGGGCAAGAACTCACGCAGGTCCTTTGGAAACGCGAGACCGCCTTGATGTCCCTTGGCTGCCCCGGTATCGTTGTGGGCGAGTCTCTTGAAGAATGGAGCGTCCCACTCCGGGTCAAGAAGGAACGCGATGAAACTCATGCAAGCGCAGCGGCAGGTTTGCGTTTGCGCGACTTCGGCTTCTCAACCTTCATTGCCTGGCCACCATCCTCTGGCTTCGGCTCACCGAATTGCATCACCAAGGGCTCGTGTTCCAGAGCCGGTTCATGCAACGCAGTGATCACAGCTTGCGCCAATCGCTCCACCACCGGCACAACCACGGAGTTGCCGAACTGGCGGTATGCCTGTGTGTTGGACACTGCTAAAGCACCCACTGGAAGCCGTTCTAACTGAACAGCCACTTGACTCCTGCGGGATTTCGTTAGAACTAGCGCTTTCGAAGCGCAATCGCACGATGGTGGGCTAGTAGCTCTCCATCGGGTGCGAATCCCTTCGGCAGGGTCAGTGCCTTCCCCTCAAAGGATGCCAACCATGCACCATCAGCAAGCTTGCCGAGGGTCTCCTTCAACACGCGAGGAGCAAATTGCACCGTGCCCTTCTCAGTGATCCAAAGCAGGTGCTTGTCAAACGCTCGGTCGTGAAGCGCATTAAGGCAAAGGCCATTGCGAACATTCAACCGATTTGCCTTGTCCTTCGCCCAAGGCACAATGTGGCTGGCGACCAACAACTGCGGAACGGCAAGTCCAGTAATGCAACAAGTGCCGTTGTACGCGGAAAGTACACGGCGTCTGAAGAAGTTCTGGTTCACGCGCTGCTTTACGACGGCATCACGCTCTTTCCCTTCCGGAGGCAGGTCGGTGGTCTCCACCTCGGCGTATTCCACCAGATCTTGCCCAGTGTACTTGGCCATCAGTCGTTGGCTCTCGAACGCCAGAGCCTCCGGATCATTTGCGAACTCGGCCCAAACTTCCTCTTCTCCTTTCGCACCATGCGCTACGCCTTTGATGTTGCGAGCGTGCAAGGCAGGGTCGAGCCTTGCGAAGTTGGCAAGCTTATAGGACACCGCACCCACAGAGCGTCCGAGCAGCTTCGCCAACTCCTTCAACTTCGGGTTGCCCATGTGGATGGTCCCGAAAGGGATCTGGCTGTACAGATTGAAGGCGAGGATGTGTTGCTCGCGCGTCCAGTTTTCACTTTTGGCCATGGGGCGTGAAGGTCTCAACTATCGACCAAATCAGAGGATCTCCATAGAGTCGACGGACAACTTCTTGTTCCTCCCTTAGAGTTAGGTCAAATGTCGGTTCGGTTATCAGCGATTCAACTCTCCACGCCCAATAGTCAACAAGCCATCGTTCTCGGATCAGCGCGAAGTCGTGGCCATGAGTCACGGGGAACCCAATCTCCGCTGCCCGGTTGTCGGCGCAATTGTAGCCAAACACAGTTCCACAGAACCGCTTGGCGACAAGCATAGCAGATGCCGTGCAAACACCACAAGCACTTCCATTACTGAACTGCCATTCCTCATCCTCTTCATTGAAGAACTCCTCGGCCCTCATTGACTCCAAGTATGCCAAGATCTCTTCGCGCATTGCTGGATACAGTGGTACTCAATCTGGGGATCTCATCTCACAGCCACTGCGTACTTAGAACGGCGCGACCAGCCGTGGCTCGATCAAACGGAAACGATCCGGTCCAATGTCCTCGTTGTTGACCTGCGTTCCGTGGAAAGTCGCTTCGTCAGGATTCAACCCGCCATACAAGTACCCGATGGCGAACCATGCTTTCAGGAACTCGTCATGCGGCATGCTTTGCAAGGGCCTGTCCAGCGCGGGAATCAGCCATTGCAATGCTACGCGTTCGCTGCTTGGAATGGAGTTGATGGAGTCTTCCATGGTTGACGGGTTTTCTGTCTGTGTTGCGTTGGCATAATAGGCAATGTGATTCACAGGGCCAAGTGGTGTTGAAAACTTACAGAACGGCATCGCCCTAAACGCCCTCCACGACCGCGCCTTTGATCAAGGCCTGATCACCTTCGATACCGAACTCCGCTTGCGCTGCGCCGCTTCCCTCCGCGACCACTACACATCTGAGGTCGTTGCCGTCAACTTCAGAGCCTATGAAGGAAGATCACTGATCCTGCCGACGGAGGCCGCCGGCCCGAAGCCGGAGTATTTGGAGAGGCACCGGAGGGAGGTGTTCGGGAAGTCCTGAGCGCACCCGGCCCAGCGCCAACGTTGTTGCCGTGCTCGCCTATTTCTTCGGCTTCAGCTTCTTGGATGTCCTCAACACCTGCTTCTGTTCCGCCGCTAACCGGCGCTTCACTTTCTCCACATCCTCGGCCGCTGGCAG
>JADZAC010000013.1 GCA_020852835.1 Flavobacteriales bacterium | reverse complement strand
GGCACCGGAGGGAGGTGTTCGGGAAGTGATGAACCATGTGCCCACATCGAAGGGCGCGATCCGGTTCCCGGCCTGTGCCGAAGAAATCCTTACAACCTCACGAGATCAACGGCATAGGCATTGAACTGTTGATCCACCGTGATCACGCTCATGTGCTCATGCTTCGCCTGGCCGATCAACATCCGGTCAAAGGGATCGCGATGGTGGAGCGGAAGCCCGGAGGCGGCAACGATGTGCGCGGGATCCAGCGGCAATACAAGGAAGTGCGCATCGATGATCGTGCGGAAGAAGGCATCAAGCGACATCTTCAAGGGCAGCTTGCCGATGCTGTGCTTCAGGCCGATCTCCCAGAAGGAGGCGATGCTTACCCAAGCTTCATTGCCCTCGGACCGGATGGCGCGTTCAGCTTGTTTTTGGCAGTGCCGGATCACCTGCTGCGGCCCAAAGCAGGATGTGGGTGTCCAAGAGCACCCGCATCACATGTACTCCTTGAAGTCGTCGAGCGGGGCATCGAAATCATCCGGTACCACCACCATGCCTTTGGCCAGGCCCAGCACGGGGGTCTTGCGGCCTCCTTTTCGCTCTGGATCGCTGCCCTGTTCTTGGCGCATCAGGAATGCGATGAAGTCCAGCACTTGCTGGCGGATGTTCTCCGGTAGGGAGGAAAGTTGGATGTAATGGTCCGCAGCGGCCATGGTGAATGCGTGCAGTGCGAAGTTAGCACGGAACGGCATCGCCCTCAACGCCCACCACGACCGCGCCCTTGCCAGCGCCGGGCAGGGTCACCGGCCCGAAGCCGGAGTACTTGGCTTGGAACAGGATGGAGGTGTTCGGGCGGTAGTTGGTCCTATTGCCGGAGATGTTCACCGCGTAGCACCGAAATATGCCTTGGGGGCTGCCGGAACATCGCCTGCTCAGGATCCGGGCGGCCGTGTTGGTGCGGGTCCACGCCTTGGTATGGCGCGGCGCCGATCACTCCATCGTCCCGTACCCCTGCACATCCGCGCTCTTCCCGCCGAACACGACCTGCTCGTTCATGCCGAGGGTCAGAACTGGATCTGGGCTGTCCAGCCGCTACAGCGCCGATTGGATACCGGACCACGGTCTGTGATAGCACGCAGAAGCCCCCGGGATGTTCCGGTGGCTTGGACCTGTATAAAGCATATCACAGTACTCGCAGCAACGCACTGGTGCGTCGTCCGTTGGTGCTGGTGAGGGTCACCTGGTACATGCCGGAGAGCAACGAGCTGACATCGATCCGCGCGCGGCCGGTCCGGTCGGCGATCAGGTAGCTGTGGTTCACCGCGCGACCCGCCATATCGGTGATCGACACCGTGGAAGCCGCGCCCAGCGATGGGGACCAGGTCAGTGTCACTTCATCCACCGCCGGGTTGGGGAAGACGGTGAGGGGGCCTTCCTGCTGCTCGGCGATGCCTGTGCTCAGGTCGGCGCTCGTCCACCGGCTGAATTGGTTGGTGATCGGGCCGCCGCCCATGTTGATCGTCGCCGTCACCAGTTCGGCGATGGGATGCGCCTGGCCCGCTTTGAAGAACGCATAGCTGTCGTACAGGTGGTTGATCGTCATCGGCCCCATGGCATCTTGCAACGTGTGGGTCCACCGCACCCGCAGCACGTTGGGGATGGTGGCACCGGGAATGATCAAGGTGCCGTAGCCGTCCACGTTGCCGCTGAAGGTGCCGGTGCGCGTCACCGTCATATCCTCGTACGTGAAGCTGGCGTGCTGCGGCGAGCTCCATAGCGTGCCGAAGGTGCAGGGGAAGGGCAGGTACCTGCCCATCGGTACATGCACGACCACGCTGGTGCCATCATCGCTACCCGCGAAGTGGATGCCATCCACCGCCACGCGGAAATACTGCGTCACCGCCGCGCTCACCTCGGCCACGGTCGCCGTGGGGAATTGAGCGCCGTTCGTGGTGGTGGAAGGCAGCACCCGTTGCACGGTGATGCTGCTGTCGGTGGCCAGCCCTGAGAGGTTCCACGTCTGGTTGGCGCCAGCACCGCCGGGTGCTACGTAGGGACCATAGTTGATGCTGTACGCGGTGCCCGGTGCCGGTGTGTTGCTGGCGGCGGTGAAGGTGGGCTGGGCGTGCGCGGTGGCCGCGATCAGCGCTGCCGAACAGAAGGAGATGAATGGTTTCATGAGCTGCGTAGTTTGTGGCAGCAAAACTCCCTGGCGGCCATGCCTTGCACGCTGACGGTTCGCGACAAAGGGCTGTCAGTTCATGCCAGGTGGGAAGGCCGCTTCTATCTTCGGGCGGAACAAACCGCCTGGATGCCGAGAACCACCGACTCCACCACGCTCTGGGTGAGCATGCCGATCGTGCGCAACACGGTGCTCACGGCCGCCCGCAATGCCAAGGACGTGGCGGAGATCTGCGCCGAGATCGGCATTGCGGTGAACGACCTGGATCTGGCCGAGAAGCGCATCAACCTCGACCAGTGCTGCAGGAACATCGAGGCGTCCATCCGTGTTTCGGGCGACCCCTTCCTGGGCCTGCACCTGGGTGAACGCACCAGCCTGTCCGCCCTTGGGCTGGCCGGGCTGATGATGGAGAGCAGCAAATACGCCGTGGACATCCTGCATTGTGCGCAGGAATTCAGCCAGGCCTTCACCAACCTGCAGACCTTCCACGTGCGCACCGTGGGCGATGAAGTGCATTTCCTCACCGATGCGGTATCCGTATGGCAGGAGCGTTCCCCCGCCACCGCCGCCTATGTGGTGGAGACCACGTGCTCCTCGGTCGTTCATCAGCTGGACCTGCTCACCCGCCGCCACATCCGGCCCGTGCGCCTCTACTTCCGCCATGGACGGCCGACCGACATCACCGAGCATGAGCGCATTTTCCGCTGCCGCCCCGCGTTCGGGCAGGACATGAACTGCATGGTCTTCGCTGCTGCCGACCTGCAGGCACCGATCATCGGCCACAACCAGCCGCTGAACGCCATGCTGAAGGCCATGTACGAGGAGCAGTTGCGGAAGAACATGGCCGGCGCGGCCTTCACCGAGAAAGTGAAGCAGGTGATGCTCGGTAACATGCAGGTGACCTTTCCGTCCCTGGAGGTGATCGCCGAGGTGCTGCACATCACCCCGCGCACGCTGCAACGCAAATTGCAACAGGAGGGTACCACATTCCGGGGGCTTACCGATGCCGTGAAGCAAGAACTCGCCGAGGCCCTGTTGGGCAACCCTGATCTTACCGTCGCCGACATCGCATACAAGCTCGGGTACTTCGAGCCCACCTCGTTCCAGCGGGCCTTCCGGCAATGGACAGGAAGCACACCGATGGAGTTCAGGAAGAGGAGGGCGTAGTGCGAGAGTGGGCACCGCGACTGGCCTTTGCACCCTCGGACCTTGGAACTCCATCACGCTGTCACCCTCCTCTACTTCACCTCCCCACGCACAGGTATCGTCAACGCGCCCAGGAAGAACGTGGCCACGATGTTGAGGAAGGCGAGGCGCACCAAGCTGAGCGTTTCCCATTGCTGTGCGCGGGCTTGTAGACCAGCGTCGATGGCTTCGGAATACGGCGCTGTGGTGATCGCGATCAGCTCGGGTACGAAGTGCGCGAAGGTGATCACCAGCACCAGCCCATAGCCCGCAATGGACAAGCCGATGGTCCTGCGGCGCGGGCTCTTCCAGTTGGCCACGAGCGCGGCGGCCATGAGCAGGAGCGTGATCGGATGGATCGGGATCCAGAATTTTTCGGCATGCAGGCCATACGTTCCTTGGAACATGGCGAGCGAAGCGGGCGGCGCGGCGGACCACTGGGGTACCACGGCGAGGTGTTCGTACGTGGCACCACCGATCACGATGATGTAGCTGAGGATGGCGAGCGAAAGCAGGAGGTTGGCGGGACGGAGCATGGCTGTTGTGTTGATGGCACAAAGGTCCCGGCACGTACCCGGGGCGAGCATGGCCCAACGCGACAAGGTGCTGTCAGTTGATGCCAAGCGGTCACTGCTGTCAACCTACCATCACCGTTTGGTCTTCGCCCCTTCCAGACATCTGTCGATGTCGGCACGTCTGTGAGGAGCCGATCACTCCATCGTCCCGTACCCCTGCACATCCGCGCTTTTCCCGCCGAACAGGTCGAACACCACCAGCTCGTTCGCGCCCTCCTTCAGCCAGGAGGCCGGGCAGTAGAGCCGCTGCTGAGGACCGATGTTCCAGTATCGGCCTAGGTTATGGCCGTTGAGGTAGGCCATGCCCTTGCCATAGCCGCTCAGGTCGATGTAGGTGTCGCCGGTCTTCTTCAGGGTGAAGGTGCCCCGGAAGAAGTTGCAGGTGGAGGCGGGCGGCGTGGCCG